>JAQGKC010000330.1 GCA_028290305.1 Bradyrhizobium sp. | reverse complement strand
CATGGCTCCGAGACCTTGAGCGAGAGCTTTTTTCATTCCCAAGCTCCGTTCACAACGATCAGATTGACAGCATTAGCCAGGCCTTGGCGCAAAGGCCGATTAAAGGATGGATGTTGGATGAAAAAGGACTGGAGGGGTTCTCGCGGCTGCTCAATGGTCTCGCCTTCGACAATGCTTTTGGCAGACTCGCAGGCAGACCTTGGTGAAGCCTTAGCTCGAAGTGGGCGTGAGTGAGCAGGATCATGGCCTCTAGCTCCAGCACCAGTATCGCCAAGAAAGCTCGCTCCAAGGCCGAGGCGGATTTTGCCACTTGGCTTATGATGGCCAAGCTCGGCAGTTTCGATGAGCTTCCGTCAAACGCACAGAAATTTCTGACTAACTATCGAGCCCGACTCGAAATGATGAGCGAAGCCGAGTCCACAGTGCTGGCCGTTCGCGAGGTCTACAGCGCTTATTACAGCGAGATGGGAGGCGTGGGCGCGGCGCCGGAACCGCAAGCTCGCAAACCAACGACAAAGGGCAACGTCGTGCGGTCCCAGGGGCGGCCTAAGCCTCAGCCCGCTCCATCGGGTGTGCGCAATCCGACCGGGCTCCGAAAATCCCTCCCGGCCCTGTTGATTTTCGCGGGCATGGTGGCTCTGATCGTCACATATAGATTTCTGACGCACTAACCCATCAAAGCCCGCGGATTGTGGGCCCTTTGTGGCGCATTTTTTGCTGCGATGTCGCGCCCCTGCCTCTTGTGGAATCCCGGATCACAAGATGCTCGGCAGGCGGCGAACAACGCCATAAGGTTGCTCAGGATCTGCTCGACTTCCCATGTGTGCGGAGCGTGTGTGGTGGCCTTAGCGGGAGCCATTATGGACCGTGCCACGATCGAGCCAGCAATCAAAATCGTTCTGACTGAGATTCATTCCAAACTAAGCGAAGCCGCACGGATCGCAAAAGCCGCCGAGGCTTGTGCGCTGGCGGGGAGTGTCACTGAGGCCGTAACCGTTTCGATGGATATCGAACAACTGATTTACGAGGCCGGTCGTCTGCAAGACGCCGCTTCTCTGCTCAATCGCCTGTCTCGCGAATAGCGATCGGCTTCCGCCCTCCTCTCACCCCGCCCCGTACCGGCGGGGCCGTGTCAGTGGCAGCACATGATGCTGTCGTCGATCCAAGAGAGAGCCAGATGGCCACGAGAAAATCTAAATCAAAATCCGCAAAGACCGCACGCAAATCGTCTCGCACGGTAAAACACCCCGCCAAGAGCAACGTCACGGCTCGGCCGAAGCCCGCCGCTGCGACTAATGCCGCCCCTTCAAAAGCGGCCTCATCGAAATCACACGCGTCTTCGTCATCCAAACAGTCGGCGGTGCTGAAGATGTTGCACGAAGCGAAGGGCACCACGATCGCCGCGATCATGAAGGCGACCGACTGGCAGCAACATTCCGTCCGCGGCTTCTTCGCGGGGGTGGTCAAGAAGAAGCTCGACCTCAATCTCGTCTCCGAGAAGGTAGACGGTCAGCGCATCTACCGGATCGCCAAACCTGGCACGGCGCGATGATGGTCATGCAACAGACCGCGCCCGCTCAACCCACCGATCCAGCTGTCGAGGATGAGCTGGATCGACTGCCAGCGATGCCGATCGCCCAGCTGCGCGTGAGGTATCGAGAGGTGTTTCGCAGCGACCCACCGAAGGCGTTCGGTCCGGATCTGCTCCGACGGAGCATCGCGCAGCGGATTCAGGAGAAGGCCTATGGCGGCCTCTCCCGCTCGACGCAGCGCCTGCTCGATCAAATGACGAAGGCATACGTCGCGAAGCCAAACGGGAAAATCGTGTTGCCGCGCCGGATCAAACCCGGCTCGGTTCTTGTCCGGGAATGGAAAGGCAAGAGCCACCGCGTCACGGTGCTGGCTGACGGGTTCGTCTATGACGGGGATACCTACAGCAATCTCTCCGAAATCGCGGTGTTGATCACCGGCACCCGGTGGAACGGGCCGCGGTTCTTTGGCCTGCGGTCCAAGACGCGAGACAGCGACGAACCTGCGGGTACTGACCGATCTGGTCACGCCAAACGAGATTCAAATCCATCAGGCTGTTCGAGTCATCTGGGCGGCGGAAGCGACTATCGGAAGCGAAACGCCACCATTGCCGGCAAATCCGCATCGACCGGCGGTCGTCATGGCCGCTAACGCACTCAAAACAGTTCGCTGCGCGATCTATACCCGAAAATCCACCGAGCACGGGCTGGAACTTGAGTTCAACTCGCTCGATGCCCAGCGGGATGCCTGCGAGTCGTATATAAAGAGTCAGGCATCGCAGGGCTGGCGCGCCCTCCCCCAGCATTATGACGACCCCGCCTATTCCGGTGGCAATCTGGACCGCCCTGCCCTTCAGCAACTCTTGAAGGACATCGACGCCGGCCGGATCGATGTCATCGTTGTCTACAAGATCGACCGGCTAACCCGATCGCTGGCCGACTTCGCCAAGCTGGTCGAGGCCTTCGATGCCAAATCGATCTCGTTTGTCGCGGTCACCCAGCAGTTCAATACCACGACATCGATGGGTCGATTGACCCTGAACGTCCTGCTGTCCTTTGCCCAGTTCGAGCGCGAGCTGTCCTCCGAGCGGGTCCGCGATAAGATCGCGGCCTCAAGACGCAAGGGCAAATGGACCGGCGGTACCGTGCCGCTCGGTTACGACGCCAAAGACAAGAAACTCATCGTCAACAAGGCCGAAGCCGAGACCGTCCGCTACATCTTCAAGCGGTACCTGGAACTGCAGAGTTTCGGGAAACTGGTCGAGGATCTCGACGCCAAGGGCATCATCACCAAGCGCCGGAACACCAAGGTCAAAAAATTCAACGGCGGGATTCCATTTACCTACGGCCCCCTCGCCCATTTCCTGAAGAACCGGATCTACGTCGGCGAGACCGGTCACAAGGAGAAATGGTTCCCCGGCGAGCACGCGGCTATCGTCGACCGGAAGATCTTCGATCAGGTCCAGCAGCTTCTCGCATCCCAACCCGCCGGCCGCAAAGCCCGTCGCACCGCGAGCGAGGCGCTGCTGATGGGCAAGCTCTATGACGATCGTGGTAACCGCATGAGCCCCAGCTTTTCCGCCAAAAACGGCGTGCACTACCGGTTCTACGTCAGCTCAGCGCTGTTGCGGGGAAGGAAGGCCGACGTTGGGTCCGTCGGGCGTGTCCCTGCGGCCGAGATTGAGAGCACGGTCCTTGCCGCCCTCAAAACACATCAACAACAAGGACAATCCGACAGTGCGCCCGCTTCCATTGGAGACGTCGAGCGCGTCGTCATCGCCCGCGATCACCTCCTGATAACGACCGCTGGTACCACCGACGGGGATGGCGCGAACCAGGAATTCAGAATTGCGTGGTCGACAAAGGCGAAAGAAGCAGCAGCCGCGATGGAAGACAATGGTGTACCTGAAGTCGCGCGCAACGAGAGCCTGATCCAGTCCATCGTTCGCGCGCATGCCTGGGTGGATCGTCTCCGCGACGGAGCATATGAATCGATCGAACAACTCGCCGAGGCCAACCGGATTCATCCCAAGGTCGTTCGCCAGGCGCTCCGGCTCGCATTCCTTTCGCCAGACGTCACGTCAGCCATCCTCGAAGGCAGGCAGCGTTCCGACCTCTCACTGGCGCGAATCCCAAAACTGCTCCCGTTGCCGTGGACGGAGCATCGACGCCCACTCGACTGATTTTCGGGGATCCAATGTTATGGAATGCTTCTTCCGAAGCAACACGACGAACACGTTTGCTGAACGTTCGCTTTGGGCCACTAATGTTCGACCGCGAACAATCTGACACTGTCTTTAAGGCCCTTTAAGGCATGACAACCTTTGTCACGAAACCGAATGTTTGATCCTGCCACGAGATCACGCACTGTGTTCGACACCAGAACCTGCCCGGGCTGCGCCATGGTCGCGGCACGCGAAGCAATATGGACGGCGATCCCGCTCAGATCATCATCGGCTATTTCTACCTCACCCGTGTGAAGGCCGGCTCTCACCTGCAGCCCAAGAGCTTCAATGCCTTCATTTATTGCAAGAGCGCACCGGATCGAACGAGCCGGGCCATCAAAGGTTGCCAAAAACCCGTCTCCCATTGTCCTCACCTCATGCCCGCGATGTCGCAAAATCTCCCGCCGCACGACCGCGTTGTGCCGATCAAGCACATCGTGCCATGCGCGATCTCCGATCGTCTCGGCACGCTTGGTTGAGTTCACAATGTCAGTGAACAGAACGGTAGCGAGCACGCGATCAGATTCAACTGCGGACCGCGATCCCGTCAGGAACTCTTCAACCTCGTCCAATACCCGTTCTGTGTCGCAAGTCCACAACAGGTGATCGCTGCCGGGCAATTCGACATATTTTGCGTTTGGGATTTGCCGGGCCATGAACCGTCCGGCTTCAACGTTGACCCGAACGTCCCCTTCTCGATGAATAATGAGCGTCGGCACTCGGATCGACGGAAGGATTGGACGAACATCGATTTCGCTGTTCATTCGCATAAGCGCGACAACAGCGGAAGGACTTGCACCGAGACGTTCAAAACGTGCCCAGGATAGCTTGAACGTCTCATCTGATGCCACACTGGGCGCGAACAAACCGAGGCTCTCGCCGGTACCCCAATCTTTTTCTAAGCGATCTAGGGCTGCTTCGATCCTGTCCGGGGGCACGACCCACGAGCGGAAGTGTCCATAGGCGCCGTACAAGACCAGGGCTCGGGTACGCTCTGGATAGGTGGCCGCGAACAAGACCGACATCGCGCCGCCTTCCGAGATGCCGAACAGGGCAGCCTGTTGCGAGCCCACGGCATCCATGACCGCGCGAACATCATCCATGCGCTCCTCTAGGGTTGGCACACCAACCGTTCTATCGGATAGCCCGGTGCCGCGCTTGTCAAACATGATCAGCCGGGAGAAGGCCGCCAAGCGGGTCCAAACCCGCGCACGATGAGGCTCCTCCCAAGCGACGTCGAGGTTCGAAATGAAACCAGGAACGAACACGAGGTCGAATGGCCCTTCGCCGACAACCTGATAAGCGATGCGAACATCACCGCTCTTGGCGTATTGGGTTTTGGGAACCATTGCGCATCACTTCGCGTAAAGTGGCGTGGTTGGCATCCTCGAGTTTATATTCCAGGTGAGCAGGTTCGACATGAATCTTACCAGTTTGCTGCGATACGTGGAAGCCAAAAAACCGCGTAACGAGCGGCTTCGGTATGCGGTAATCCGCTGCTTCCTCACACAGTTATCCCACAAACCAATTTTGATGTATTGCTCCGCAGCGTTACTACGCTCATGCGGTTTGCTCGGAGGTTCACTAGCTAAGAGTTCGCTCGGGCTCCTGCGTACTGTGAACTGCGAGGACGCTGGCCGCTGCCTTCGGCAAAATGGCCCGGATAGTGCTGACGATGACAGCGATGGCGCTTCCCGCTGCGAGCCTCATGGTGCCAATCGTTATAGGTAAGACAGCTCTCGACCCTCTCGGCTAAAATGAACGCGGATAGGCATTGTTGGAGGGCTCGATTCACAAATTTCAAGGTGCTCTAGCTTGGTCGACAAATATGCGGCGCGCCACACGCGATGGCGAACAGCCCGACGTCCTTTTGCTCCTGGAGACGCAGCAAAAGCGCAAGCGGATGTCGCAAATCGAATGTTATGGAATTTTTTTAACTGATAAGCTTTGCGACCAAACCTTATCAGTGAGCCGACTGACTCCGTTTTTGCCATTTCCTTATCGGTCAGATCGGCCCGTCGCAGCGTCCTATGTCGCAACCAGCTCAGATAGGCAGAATGAACCCAAATCGGCCTCCAATCTAACAGCAAACCCACCTCGAAGGTCGTCCGACGTCGCGTTTAGATTCGAGGCCGGCCTATAGCTATGCTCGCGTAGACCACTGCGCAATTTCATCAGAAACCTCGGCCTACACTCCGCAAATCACCGAGCGTCTTCGCCCGAGCAAGGTTTTCGAAACAAAGGCGCCAAAGACTGGCAAGTTGTGATACGCCATATAAGACCTCAATGGTGCCTCCGGAGAAACCTAATCGTCAACTCCGTATCGCCGAACGGAAAGGGCATGGTAGCTTGTTGGAGCCGTCGGAAATGCGTAAGCCGAGTTGCTGATAGACGGAAGCAGCAATCTGTTCTCGACCAGCGCGGAGTCGGAAGCAAAGATCCAAACGTTCCCTTGGTGCGAGCACCAGTTCGAACTTAAGTTCAAGATGCATCGAACCTCCAAAGCACCAGCATCTGTATGAGGACCAATGCCGTCGCCGGCAACGTATCGGTGGATTTCGAAGTGGGACGCTGGCGAGAGCGAACATCCGAAAGAACATTCTAGCTCTTTCTGCAGCGAGACGTTATCGAGCTGTTCATGGAGTCGCTGCTCGTCCCATGCAATGGTAGGGCTCTCGTCAAGCACCAAAAGATAAC
The DNA here is from genome assembly GCA_028290305.1 of Bradyrhizobium sp. The sequence continues at coordinate 40,270 of JAQGKC010000330.1, read as the reverse complement.
TGCTACAGCTGGCCTCCGGGAGTTGGACGATCAATATTACTACAAGGTAGGTGACAAGATTGTTCATCCCCAAGGCGAGGAATGGATTGAGCAACCCACAAGAGATTGCCTTTCTATTCAGTATCGAATCGCGGAAAGCGCCAAATTCCCCATCAAAGACCGGCATTCCTGGTCGAGTCCGGTCCTCGATTATCGCGTGCTATTCCGGACCAGCAAGAAATACGCTTTTAAGGTGGGCACCACACGTCCCGCCGGAGATATGCTTCCGCTGAATGAACGTACCGCGTCGGGTAACACCGGCTTCACGGAATTTACGGACAAAGGGCCGGCGTTTTCTACTCAAGGTCTCACCTGGACGATCACGCGGAGGAACCAAAACGCTCCAGAGGTTCGCGTCTCTTGACGACGGCGAGTGCTTCCGTTCTCGGTGCGCCTACCGAGTGGTCCCCTAAGTTTGAACAAGGCAGTACCGCCTGCCGCATTGACCCCGATTGGGAGCCTCGCATTGACGGACTTTTGGCTTCACTCGCTGTGACTGGCAGCTAAAACTGATTAGCTTTGCATAATTATCAGTCGCAAACTGACTCCATTTTTTGCCATTCCTCATCAGTAAGCGAACTGATCCACCGTTGCCAATCTCCCATCTATGAATACTTCAGGAGTTGACTATGTCGGAGGATCCCGAGGCAAACGAGAGGCTGCGCCTAAAACGATCACGGATTCGTAAACACACCGGCACAGATGAGCAATATGAAGAATGTTTCCGAGAACACCTAGAATACGAAATAGACATGTTTAGAGCGCTCTATGGCGCTCTCTCAGTAGGCTTGCCCCGAGACTCGTTGACGGCCAACGCCTTCATCGAGTCCTTTTTTCTTCATGCACGCAATGTCATTGCATTCCTAAAAAATGATACGGACTGCGGCTTCGACCCAAGATATTTTACCGTGAATACCTTCAATCCAAACACCAACTTTGTCCCTGCAAAGCTTTGGCGAAAGATAAACCACCATATTGCGCATCTGCTGCCAGAACGCACATCAGACCCGATGGGGAAATTGGGGCCGGCAGACAGAACGCAGATTAACAAGCTGATTGAAGCCGAGCTTGCGCGGTTCGAGAATGCCCTTACCGATGAATACAAACCCAAGTGGAAGCCAAATCCTCCATTCAATGACACCATCGCCGTTACCGCGACCACATCAGCAACCAACCACGTTATCGTTGTATCTGCCGACAGTTCAACAGCAGTGGGGCCCTACAACTTTTTGAAAATCACAGGGCTGAATGAGGAATGACAAAGCGCACTTAACGAGTTTGCGATTGTTCGCGCTGGCTAATCAACGATCTCGTCACTGACTCCGTTTGTGTAATTTCCTTATCAGTCAGACCGGTTACTCCGTCCTGCCATTTCCTTATTAGTCTAAGGGTGGCGCGTCATCGGCCGGCCGTTTTCGGAGCGGAGGAAGCTGCATTTTGCGTGCAAGAGGCGCCGCGGTCGTAGCCGGCTTGATAAAGAAAGCCATCGGCACGTTCGGTAAATGGTGTTCCGAACTCGACATCAACAACAGCCGGTTGACGGTGTTGTCCTGAATGCCACCCTTCGGAAAAGCGCTAACGATCTGGGCTTTCTTTACCTCCCTGCGCGTCCTCTCCAGAGCAGCTTGCGCAACCACATGGGTGCGCACAAAACGGCCTGAGAGATTTTGCTCGACATTTGGCTTCGGCCCCCGCTCCTCAAGCTTGGCCAGATATTTGAACGTGTCCCGCATGAGAGGCTGATAGCGGGCGAATGCCTTGTCCGAGGCAAACGTGAAAATGTCCGCAACATTCTGCGGAAAGGCGAATTCCGATCCGCCGATATTGCGCGCGAGCGCCGCGAGGGCCGTCTCGCGTACACGGGCCGGACGGCGCACGGCCATGCGAATTTCCCGCCAGCGAGCAGGGCTATCGGTGATGATGCTGGCACCGGTCGCCTGCGCCAAATACATGGCCATCTCGAAATTCGGCTTTAGCTTCATCGTGTTGAGGCGGCCATGGTTCTCGCCGCTCTCGAACGGCTCGTGCTGCAAAACGGCCAACCGGTCATACTGTTGGACCTCTAGCATCTGTCGCAGCGAAACGTCGAGCTCTTTCTCCGATTGGCTAGGATAGATCTTGCGGACCTCCGAACGTAAAAGAGCAGACGGCATAGACATAATGCTGCGCTTGGTGTCCTCTTTCATCAGCGCGTGCGTGCGCTCGTCTTGATAGGGCCGAGGGTCGATGCCTGCGGACCGCGCGCGCGCCATGGCCATCATTTGATCGCGCAAGTGCATGTCGAAATCGCACGGGTCCGGTATCAAATGCACAAGACCGCGTTCGACCAGCGGAATGACCGTCAGAAAGAATATGATTGCTTTGAGCACCTCTTGACGATAAGAGCTCGGGTTTTTCACCGGACTGTATTTAGGGTTCAGGATCCGCGCATTGATAAATGGATGCTGGATAATCAGCTCGCCAAAATAGAGCGGCGCGCCGAGAGCATAGTCGGTGATCGCATCAGGGTGGATGGCTCCGCTATAGACCGCGCGCGGCGAGCCGTCAGGCTTCGGCAACAGGCTCAGAAGGTCGGTGTCTTCCGGCCACAAATCTCCGTACAAAAGATAGATCGTCCTGATCTTCTCGTCGGTCAGTTCGCGGCGCACGGTGACCCAATCCATAGGCTCGGCTAGCCCAAGCACGTTCTCGAGTGCGTTGAAGAACATCATGTTGCGCTCACGGATGCCACGCTCGGTCCAGCTCGGCCGCAACGCCGGCGGCTTGCCCTCGCAGCATTCCCCGAAGCTGCGCCCGTAGCCGCAGCCGCATAAGTCCTTGGGCCGCAATGGCTTGGCCGGAGCAGGCTTGTTCAGAAAGTCCCGCTTTTTCTCCGTTCGACCGAACGCGTCCTGGTAATAGACGCTACCATCTTGGAACTTTGCGAACGTTTCGCCGCCGTAGCGGTAAAGCTCCTTCTTTGGTGGCTGGAGGACATTACGAAGTTTGTCCCACCCCTCGCTTTGGTCCGGATGCAGCCACTCCTTGCGGCCGGCGGCGATAAAGCGGCTTGCCCTTTCCCGAATGATCCTGTTGACGCGTGCGACGTCCGGCGCAGCGAGCCGCCGATCGCAGATGAAGGCGTGCGTTTGCACCATCGAATTGCGGTAGTTACGTGCAAAGGTGCGTTTCTCGAGCGGGTTAGTCGCCGGGTTTTGCGCGTATTCAAGGTTCGTGAAGATCATGCATAAATCGCGCGACAGCGGAAAAATCGTCTGCGAAGCTTTCAGCGCGATCGAGGGGTCGAGCGGGTAAGCACACGACGAGGCATCGGGCGGCACCGCGTGATTATAGATCGTGACGGGGTGATCGCTTATGATGAACTTGGTGTCAGAGTCCTCGGCCGAGACGATTTCGCGCACGCCTTCGGCCCATATCGTGCAATGCATCGAGCGGATGCCTTGCATCTCAAACATCAGATCGTTTTGCGTGAGCGTGGGATACTGCGCCCGCAACCAGTCAAGCCCTTTCGGCGTTCGGATTTTCTGGGCATCGACATAAAGAAACAGGGCTTGAAATTTCCGATGCCATTCGCCCACATCGGTTTGCGCGAAAGCGCGCAAGGCCTTTGCGCCCCTGGCATCTATATCGCCGAACAACCGGCGCTCGATCTCGTCACTGACCAACGTACCGAAGAAGGTCGAATAGAGATCACGTTGCTGGAAGCACCGGGCGGTCGGCCAGTGGACAAGTGAGTTTCCGGTGATGACCCGGCCGTCATCAAGGGTCTTCTGCGGCGGCGTGAGATCAAAGTAAGCCAGCGTGGTGCGGCCCGGCTCGAAGAAGCCGGCCTGATACCATCGAGGAACGTAGTGATTGTTCCTTGTTGCTGACATGCTCTCAGTTATATAGCGAGCCGGAGAGCACCGCCATCCCACGAATCCACACTTGCGCGCATCCCGCGAGAGGGTTGTCGCGACAAGGGCGCTCGAACAGAAGCAGCGCCGTCCCGAGCGGCAAAAGCATCGAGGCCAAAAAATGGCGATCGACAATGCTTTCGATACCAATCCAGGCAATATCCCATGCCTTGTCACCGGGCACGACCCGCGAGCGAAAATCGCGCAGGACGGCACAGGGGTAGAACGATAGCAGGAAGATCAATCCTATTCCGACGTAAGCAAGCCGTGATTCCATTTGTCTCTCAACTTTATCAGAGCCCCGCCTGCTCAAAGGCCCGCTTGGGGGATGACTCGTCCAGAGAGAAAACGGCGACATTGGAAATGAGACATGTCAGCGCGAGCCTAAGATGAACGGCCGCAAATGTTCGACGAAATTTGACATATCGGGCTTCTTCTCATCTGCCATGGTGGTCTCGTATCCAAATCTACTGACTAACTTTCACGATAAAACTACAATCCGCTGCAACAATCGCCGCCTAGGCGTTCGCCGCAATCCGCGCCGCCATCCGTTTAGCTGCGCGCAGCCGCGTCCGTCGCAAGGAGATACTATCGGCAAGCTTCTTCTCATCTAGTGGCAGGGAGAGAAAGTCCAGAATCACATCACGCTCGCGAAACTTATAGACGTTCCATAGAAAAAACCGAATCAGCGCCGCGAGATAGAGGCTGCCATATTGCGCACAGAGCAAGGCGTGGTCGCCGGCCTCGCCCCGGTGCACGATCTTGTTGCGAAACTCCTGCATGAAGTTCAAGCGCATCACCGCATGCCGGTGATCATCGAAGATCGAACTTGCCCTCTCCACAATACGCTCAGTGGCTTCCTTTTCTTCCCGCGCGCAAAGCCTTTCGATACCGGTCCAAAATTTCAGGAGCGCTACCTCGATCTGGCCTGACTCCAGGCCTTCTTGAAACAGCAAGACCGCCTGGACGAGGCGCTCCTTAAAGTCGATACGGGACAGATCGGACGCAATATGCTTGGCGAATTTCATAATCGCGCCGGCGTCCTGCGCCTGCCAAACCCTGAAGTTTCGCTTCCAGGCCATCGGATAGTGGTTCTCCGATTGCCAGTTCCCGAGCTTGCCCGCCGCCGTATCGACAATGAAAATCGGCGACGCCGATAGAAAAGTTCCGATCGGGGCGTTGGGAAACCCAAACCGCTTACTCACTCCATAGCCGCGGGCAGCAAGGTTGATGATACCGAGCGCGTATTTCATCCGGTCATAGGCTATGTCCAGTGCCGAACGATCCTGGGTGCCCACCACTTTGGTCGTCATGTAAACGAAGTCGTCCTGTAAATTCAGCCGCTCGCGTTCGTAACCCTCCAGCTTACCGATTACCTTCATGCACGCACGCGAAAGATGGCCCTGGATTTCAACCGCACCGCCGACCGAGACGATCCTCTTGGGCAGACCTGCATTCCCTTGGGCGTTGAGCTGCATTACCGCTGTGAACGAACGCTTTTCCTTGCTTAACAAACCTTCGAGGTAAGTTCGAAGCTTGCGGATGAAAAACGACGTCGAAAAATCCTTCGCCCGCGCGCATTCCGTCAACGCATGCCAGATCGCACCGTCCTTGACGTAGTCGTCGATGGACGGCCTGAAGCTAAGATTGTAGATGAGCTCGAAGGTACCGCGGTCGAGCGCATCCGAGTCCCAAGCGGTCCGGCCCTCGTGTTCTTTCGGAAGCCGCGACAAAAACTCCAAAGCTTCCGCAAGATGGCTCATTGGCTGGATCTGCATACCCTTCCCACAGTCTGGCGTTTACCGCTTCCGTTCATACCCGATTCTAGCTCACTGACAGAACGGTTTGGCGGCCCCTCGGCTTCCACCCGGGTCTCGTGCTAGTCGCCGCCAAGGCGGACGACCGGAGCCGCATCCTTCGTTGCGGAGGCCGGACGGCGGGCGCAGATGCCCGCCCGGACTCCGAACTCGTTTTGACGCAAGGCCCCCCAAAGCGAGTACTAGAGTCCCTGCGTACTTTTTGAGGTACCGAAATGATACCGAATTTCACATCCCGCCTTGCCGCTGCCTGCGGTTCGACTCGACAATCTGGGTGGTAAAATGGGTCTGCAATGCAAAGTCGGTGGGTTTGTCCAGACCGGGGCCGAACGTTAAGATCAAATCGTGTGTGCGGGTACGGCCGAGATTAAGCAAAGGCAAGTTGCCACTGTTGGCGCTGATATTCACGAGCTTCCAAGAAGGCGTAAGGTTGCCGTTGGACACCACGACAAACTTGATCTCATACGAGAACACGTCAAGCTTGGCGCTCTTGCCCGCGCCGCCTTTGGCGGGCACAGAAGAAGGGAAAACGTCCATGCCTGGCAAGACCTGCATCAGGTAGTCCTCGATGCCGAGATCTGACTTGTAGAACGGTCCGATCCGCTTCCGAATGGGGCCAACCCACTTATCTGAGCAGATCGCCACATTTGCGCCGGGAGCAGTGATCCTGCCGATGTTGTAGTAGGAGTATGTCGTGTCCGTGCGTGTCGCCTGCGAAGACAAGGTGCCACCGGCAGCGAGGCTAAAGGATTGCGCTGCCGTTGCGCCATTGACAATCGCGTTCTTTAACGGATCGGTGTAGGTGACACCGGGATTGAGCGCACCAGTCTCGTCGACCGTCAGGCCGATTTGCATCTGCACCCCGAAACTATTCGGAAGAGCAAGATTACCATTCTCAAGGGTCACATTCTTGTTGGCGTAGCGTATGGCTTCGATTGTCTCACAAAAGATGTTTAGCTTGATGCTAAACTCCATGTCGCTTGTGATACTTACATCTTCCCACACCTCCCCAACCTGAGGAACTTGCGTTCCACAGCCAGTCAGGCCGATCACCGCGCCGGCGAGAATGACGCTACTTGTCCTGGAGCGAAACATTGAAGGTGGGCCTTCAGACGTTAATGCGGCGATAAATCCACTTTCGACGTGTCGGCGTTCATCGCGTGGAGAATAAATTCAACCTGCTCGCGGCTCAGATTCTTGAGGTTGAGCGAATAGGACTCGCCAGGAGCCACGGAGACCGATGGCGGCACAGCCGTGGTGACAGGCGGATAATCTCTGCAAGGCGGCCTCCACCGCGAATTACAGATTTCTATCTGCATATCTGCTGCGCTGGCCGGTGTACTAAGCCCCGCCACCGCGCATAGAGCCGCGCCAAGCAATATTCTCTTCATGAAAAATACCCCCGCTTAACGGCGTGAATTCTGCGGGAAGGATGTTTCGAAAAACAAGACACACCCGTAGATATTTCGCGTTTAGGGCGAGTTCTCCACAGAATTCACGTGAACGTCACGGACCGGGATGGGCAGCTGCTCGCGATCCGCTTTTCAAGTAAATGAAGGCGTTAGCACGCAATTAAGCGCTCTTTTGCAGTGTTTCGGTAGCTTTGAGCTTAGTTGCATGCCGTTTGCCGGGCCAAGCAATTTAACCTGAAGCGATTTTATGACGACCGAATTACCTGAGATAAGTCTCTCCGCCGATGAGACCACCTGCACAGTAGAGCGGCACCCGGCCGCCGAATTTTGTACGACGCCGTATACGATTGCGTCTTTCCGGCTGTTGCCACTTTTGCAAAACCCAAAAACGTTCCGCTGTTTGCGGAAGAGGACGGACAGGTTATGCGGCATAAGCACTCTTCATGTTGTTCGGCAGCGAAGCCTCTGCCTGACTTTCTCTCATAGGCGAAGAAGCGGAAGAAGAGATAGTCTGGCGGTTCCATGCTGTGGTCGCGGTTCAGTTCTAGGAAGACCTCAAAATGGTCAGCGGATACATTGGCGCGCGGCAATCGCGCCTCCGCCGTCCTTCGTTGCAGTGTTGCGCTTTCTTGGTTCTCATGACGATCTCCGTTTGATGATGTGAATGTTTGAATGAATGGGTATCCAGCGCGACGTAAAGCTGACTTCATGTGTCCACCATGTGCCTAGGAGGAAATTGCAATTCAGCTAGAGGCCACGCCTGCTTTAACGCGCATCTCGTCGTTCAGCTTCCTCGGCCTTGGTCAAATGCTCATGGAAATCGTGCGACCGGTGGGCCTGCTCGCACAACGTCTTTAGATATGAAGCCTGGGCGCCGTTCATGGGCTCATAGGCGTGTCAGTGCCCAGAAAATCTGGAAACATGTCAACGCCCGATTGGACAGTGACACGGCACCAGACGCATTCGCGAGCAGCCCAGAAGGACTAGACGAGATCATCGCCAAACCATTCTGGAATATCACAAAACTGGAATATTCGCTGCACACCAGCTTGGCCGAACACCTGGCTCGTGGAGAGTGGCACAAGTTCACCGAATCCTATCAACAAAAGTTTTTCCTCGACGCGTTTCGATAATTCAGAGACGACGAGGAATTTAGGGACCGCAATTCCATCGACTTTGCCTATTGGATGAATGGAACAAACTACGCCGAGGTCGTCGCAATGCAGTGCGAGTATAAAATGACGCTGCCGGAGTGGTGGCAGTGTCGTGGCGATCCTTGGAGGTTCTCCCGCGATCGCTTGCGCGAGGAAATGAAGCGCGCCGCGACCCTCGACGACGTGCCGGCCGATTGGTCGCCGCTGCTTAAGGCAGCTGCTCTGCTGGCGTGGCACGATGAGGACGACACCACCAGCACAGCGGCTTAGTCGATTTCGGCCCTGATTTAGCAGCAGTAGCAGCCGCCGGCCGGGTACTTTGAGCTGAAGGTGCTCCGCGAAACCAAGCGCTCGTTAGCCTGGCTGCGGACGGCGGCTTTAACTTCGTCGAGACTGCATTCAATTATTTTCAAGCTGAATGGGCATCTTAACGCCGATAAGATTGCGCGTACCGTCAGGCCTATGAGCTAAGAAATAGCCGAATGTGTCTGGGTGGGCTTCAACACCACGCTCGTAGGCTGCTCTCGACATTAGAGCGCGTATCTGGAGCACTTTCTGCGAAATATCGGTGTCAATCGTGTCGTGGGCAATCAAATAGACGAGCTTACCGTCTGAAAGGTCGAATTGGCCAAGCTCAACGCTGGCTTCTGCATGTTCGATGATCATTTCTGTATCAGCAATGCAGAGACTAACCACAGTAACAAAACCGGCGGCCGAAGCGTCCACATACCGAACCTTCGCCCAAGCTTTTGCGGGTCGAAGCTCTTTCGTCAGAATAAATTCCGAGGCCAGAAAGTAGATGCTGAATGCAACAACGACGTTGGGCATCACAGGAGGCGGCTTCTCCCAAAGCTCCCAGGCTCGATTTCGGTCACCTTCCACTAATTTCGGATTCGAGCGCACCGCTTCCTGGGTGTAGCCCATGCGCCACTTTCCGCTCGCATGAAGGCTGACCTTGGTATCTTTGAAAGCGTCTCTACAAGAGAGGTACAGCTCGCTTCTCTTTTCGCTCCAAACTCGCCAGGAATGAGAGGTCAAGCCGTCTGGATTGCCGACTGCAAATCGAACGGGTGCGTTCTTCGCGACAAAAGTCGTCAACGGCTTATCAAAGTCGACGCGGTCAAAAGCCATAGTGTCCAGTGTCCATGTTCCGTTTGTGAACGGCCGGTATATATGCATTTTCCCGGGGGCGGGACCGACTGCCGCCCGAGTAGCGGTTAAACGGGCTGCCGCAGGAGTTGGAGCCGATCAGGAGCGGTCACAAGTCGCGAACAAGGCCTCGGCGTACTGCTCCGCGCCGGCCTTCACCCACGCGTCGGTCACGCCCAATGCCCAGGCCAGGACAGCCAGGCAGTCGACAACAATGGCGCCCCAAATTCCGGGGTTAGCCGCCTGGCGAAGCTCCGCAGCAAACATCTTGAAGTCGGCGATTGCACTTGGCCAAGCCTCGACCTGGAGACCAACCGCCGTTAGCGATGCCAACAAAGCGACAAGCGCACCCAAAAGCCCTAAAAGCTTCATTCCGCGCATGTTTCGGCGAAAGCCATATTGAGCGTTTTCTTTGTCGACCAACGGCGCCTTGCCGCGAACGTGCTCCTTTAGCCATTTTATGGCCGAGCTGTAGGCTTCGTCGGCCGCCATCGGGTCTAGTCTCTCAGCGTCGTCTGTCGGCAAGCTAAGCCGCGGGACATGCGCTTTTAAATAGTCGTGATACCGCCTCCGCGTGTGCGGGTCGAGCCGGCTGCTATGGCGCAGGAGGTAAGTCGTAGGCCAGCCGTTCCACTCCTCAAGCAAACGCTTTTCGACCGTCTTGCCTCGGCTTCGAGCGATTGAACTGAGCCAGTAAAGCAAGCCGCACGACGTCGCGATTGTCAGTAAAGTCGAGCCTATGTTCGACGTCACCAACTCCGGAAACCATGCAAGCGCGGTCATCAGCGGCGCGAAGATGGTCAACAACGCGGGAAACAGCCGGGCTTGCCGGCTATAGCTATCGAACAGGTTTTTAAGGTCCTCCATGATCGCGCGTCAGTTCTCTTGCTCTTCGGGATATGGAATGGACTCTGCGGTTGTCCAGCCAACTCGGTCAGGTGCCCCCTGACTAATCCGCTTGCCCTGCCCCTCCGTCGTGACCACGTCCGCCCCACGATGAATCATGGCACGCACTACTGACTTCCTCGGGTGATCCGTATCGTCCTTGGACGCGCAGACGACCGCTTGAAAAGTTGCCTTGCTACCCTGAGACTGAAGACGTGGGCCAAGCAATTCGTCGAGGAGTTGCGTATTCACATTGTGGCGGCCGCCGTGGTGCGGCACCTGAAAGCGGCGGATGCCGGGCAAGGCAAGCCCGACAGAAGGGGCAAAATCAATAACCTCGCGCAATCCTGCGCGACCCGTGTCGGCGGTGAGGAGGATGGGGTGATTATTAAGCCGAGCGTATTGCACCACGCTCATTTCGTTTTCGGAGCTAGTATCGCCGCCTGGAAAGTACTCTTCACCCCAGGCCGCTCGCACCAGGGCAGCGGCTTGCTTAGCAATCTCAGCGATGATCGTCCCGGCGCGCGACAGGATGCCCTCATCCTTCGCCCCTTCTGGCGTTTTATTAGATTCAACGATCAGATCCTTGAACCGAGCCGGTGTCGGCGCCATCACTCGAAAGGCGCCGATCGTCGCGCCCTGAAATGGCTCCAAAATTGGAATGTTGCGTTTGATCGCGATGTCCTCTAGCGCAGCTAGATTCGCATAGGCCGACCTCAATCGTCCGCGAAGCCGATCAACATCGGTATAGGTCGGAAAGCGCGGCAGGAGTTCTTGCGCGTAGATCCAGGGGCGCAGCATCCACAGGGTGCCGACCTCAAAGCTGTTCAGGATGGTTTGCAAGCCGCCGGCGTGGTCGCCATCGTTGTGAGTAGAGACAACGTGATCGAGGCGCGGGGGATTGTCGTAGAACTTGTTGATGTGATCAACGACAGACTGACCCGTCGATTGGTAGCCTGCGTCGACAACGTGAATGAAGGTCTGACCCGCAAGCTCATAGCGGACGCAAATTGCGTCGCCGCTGCTCTTCGCATCCACGTTCAAAAAGTCAACTTCATAAAAGTCAGCCAAATTTCTCTCCCCAAAAGCCATCTATTATAGAGCACTACCACATGGTGTGTTCTGGCCAAGTTGCAATATTTGCACGAAATGCTCTTTTGGGGATAATCGGTAGATATTTGCCTAGTTAGTTCATCCACGAAATGCGATTCAGGCCGGCTGAGCAGTCCCGCGCCCACAAAGCTTAACTGTTCGAGGGACGCGTTTACGGGGGTGAAACCGTGCGGCGGCGCACGAATGCCATTCGGAAGATTGTTGAGGAGGTCGGGGGCCATAGAAGCCATGGAGATAGAAATTTACAGCCACTAGCCGCTCTTCTCAGGATTTCTGAGAGGGGGGCCGAGCCCCTAGAGTCTAGGGGTCTACTGGTTGCGGGATAAGATTTAGACCCATGACCTCCAGGTTATGAGCCCTGACAACCTCACGAGATCGGCGCCCTGCTGCCGCGCCGAGACTGATAAGCTTTTGTTAGAAAGCTTATCAGTCCGAAAAGGACTAACTCGGTCGGGCGGCAGACTTGACGACTCTCAACACGGGCCTTTTTGAATTAGAGACAAAGACGAAATCTGGGCGGCAGTCGTGATCGAACCCGGTCTCCGCCGACAGTCTCTGCAAAACGGGAATATTCGCGGACGTGCCTGGAGACTTTCGCCGATTGGCGCCCTGCGATTGCCGATTTGGGAGTCTGGAGACGAAGTCGAATGCCCGAAAAGCCGGCATTTCCGGCCCATTCTCGCTTTTTCTGGGGGGCCTGGCGGAACGTCGGAGTGGCTGGCTGGGGCGGGAGGATTCGAACCTCCGCATGGGGGAATCAAAATCGCCAATCGTATCTTGAAGAGGCTCGACTTGCGGGAATTGGATTTGAACCAACGACCTCAAGGTTATGAGCCTTGCGAGCTGCCAGACTGCTCCATCCCGCGAACGCAGGTTGCGTTTATGCTCCTGAATCTACAATCTAAAATAACTACTATCAATGGTTAAAATTGGCCTGAGCATTTTTGCTGCATGGCGCCGACAAGTTCGTGTGTGCAATTTTGCGGTCTCAACGCCGGCGGTTGAAAGAATATACATTCCACTCGCTGCTTGCCCGCGGATGGCGCCGGGGCCCATCGCTGCTCGCCGGTGACAGCTGCCATCAAACGCCACCATTCCTTGGCCAAGGAATGTGTGCCGGCATGTGCGACGCGGCCAGCCTCGCCTGAAGCTCGTCATGGTTCTCAAGGGTCGGGCTCACGATGCGTTGCTGGACACGTATGAAAGCGAGCGGCGTCCGCACTCGAAGCTGCGCAAGCTCGCCGATGCGATTGCCGCGCTGCGGGCAAACAATCCCATGGCGATTCCCGACGTGGCGATCGAGGTGCACGTCGATCCCGCGACGTGGCAGCTGCGCCAGATCATCCTCACGCCGGCCGGCCGCATCGACGGCAGCGACAATAAGATAATCGACGCTCTCGGACTTCGCGCCACGATCTACGCCGGTTGGCGGCCCGCCGTCCTGTTCGACTTCGGCAATCCGGGTGGTGCCTATCTGCTCGCGGTGCTCGCGGACCCGACGAAACCGAAGCTCGCGACGTTGTCGACCGACCTCTGGTTCGCGCGCGGGGACACGGTCGAAGCCGCACGGACCGCGGATCCCAACAACGGTGGACGCCCGACGGATCCGCTGATCGGAGTGGACATCACGTTGCCCGGTCTGCAGTACGTCGGCGTGGTTCTCGCCCAGTTCGTGACAGGGGCCGAGGCACACAAACCTTCCTTGGCCTCGGCTTGATATCTGACGAGCCCGAACCGGACGAACGGTTCGATCATGCGATCGGGATACAAGGCCACATCGACGAACCATTTCTCACTCTCGACATCGAAACGTGGAACATAGGTGGCCAGCGCAGCCGTTATGGTCTCATAGGCAGTCTTAGGCTCCTTGGGCCCACCCTCCTTGAATTGCTTTTCCTCTTCCTCGCGAAGATCCCGCAGCGGGATCGTTATGCTGGGCACATAAGCAGCCGCGAAGTCCTTCCGAGGCGGCTTTGGATCGTCGATGAGGGCGAGCAAGTCTGTCGGGCGCAGGAATGGCCCCATCGTCCCCGAGTTCTGCCGTATGGGATCGGCACCCCATCGCGTGGTGAACTTGCCACCTGAACCAAGGTCCTCATCCTGAAAGCCGCGAAGCTGCATCACGCTAAACCTTGGGTCCACTTCCGCCCTGCGCGTTTTCTTGTGCAGAACGAAACGCAAAGCGTCGGCAATGAGCGTGCTGGTCGCGGATGAGCGTCACGCGATCAGTGCTTTCGGCGCCAGCTTCCGCCAAGCGCAAGCGAGGCGACCCCCGAAGTCGTCCAGCCCGCCGGGATTTCGAGTCAGAGCCGGGTTCGATTCCGGTCGGCGCGATTTAGCATAGGGGCGTGCCTGCTGCCGGGGAGCCTGCTGTTTTATTTTTGCCAGCTAATACCGTGCGTCAGCTTGTTGGTATTTCTGTTGGTATCGGCAACAATCAACGATGAAAATTACTTCAAATTCAAATGGTTATGAGACTAGGCGATTATCGGCCAGGGGCACCAAGTATTGTTTTCCTGGCCGTTCTCATCCGTGTCAACGCAAAGGGGTGGTGGAAGGGATCAGCGAGGGATTGTCGGCAGGGATGTCCGAATGCGCTGCGGGAAATCGGGCGCGCCATCGGCCGCCTGCGCGGCCTCGTTAATCAGGGAGCGTCGCCGCAGTTCTTCAAACGGCAGCGTCGTATCCACCCGGCCCGAATGGTAGAGATAGCTATCCACCAGTCCGTTGAAGAGATGGCGGATGTCGAAGCGGCCGACCCGGCCGGCGGCGTTCGCGTAACGCACGATGTTGATCGTGCAACTGTTGGTCAGCAGGTGATAAAACTCCGGTCGATCGGCGAGTTCGTTGATCCGCGCCAGGTAGACCAGGAACAGTCGGCGCGCATCGTTGGCCGAGGTGTTGAGACGATAGAGGTACACCGCTTCCCCTCGGTGGTTGGCGCGCACGCCGACGAGGTCGCGCTCGTCACCCACCACGTAGATCAACTCGAATTGCTTGAAGAGGGAGGCGACGGGCGCAAAGCCCTCGCCGACCTCCGGCCGCGTCTCGATGGAGATACTTAGCGGCGGCGCGTTGTCGAAGATGAAACTCAGGAACGTGTGTCCGACCGGCCCCTTCATAAAGTAGGACACGTAGAAATCGAGGGCCGTCAGGTGCGACAGCAACACCTCGCGCTCCTCATAGCGCACCGTGAAATCATCCCGGGTACGGTAGTCGAAGTTGCGGACACCCGCGAGGCGCACGCGGTCGCCGTCGATGATTGCTCGCGGCATCACTGCGACTTCCGGTCGCCAGTTACGATCGTGCGAGGGACGGATCGAGACCCATCCCGCGACCACGCCGAGAAACAGCACGATCGCGATCACGGACATACGCCGTTGACGCGAAAGCCAGAAAGCCCAGATGGCGAACGCCGCAAAGGCGCCCGCCAACCCCAGACGCAGTCCGGCCAGCGGCAGATTCGAATAGTAGATGGCAAGGGTGGCCCACACGATGGGCACGGCCCGGCACAGAAACCAGACTACCGCGATCAGCCAGCCGAAAGACCTGGACAGGAATCTGCGAAGTGAACTCAGTGGCTCCTCCCGCTCGCCTCAACCGCCGGACGCATGTTGGCGTCCCTCGCGAGGGCGACAAGGAACGTATGCTGATCGGACCTCACTTGTTCAATGTGTTCCTGTAGATTCTGCCATCCTTCATGATGACGACAAAGTTCTTGTCGGGATTTGCGACAAGATTGATATCTTCGAGGGGATTGCCATCGACGAGCAGCAGGTCTGCAAGCGCCCCCACTTCGACTACACCGAGCTTGCCGGGATAGGGATTGATGAACCCGGAAAGAGCCATCAACTCGCCATTGTCGGCGGTGGCCATCTTGAGCGCTTCGGCAGGCGTGTACCAGCGGACCATCATCGCGAGATATTGCCCCTGTCGGCTGGCAGCCCCCGCATCGCCCAGGATATCAGCGCCCCAGGCCGTCTTGATCTTGTACCTCTTTGCGAGCTTGTAGGCGTTCTCCGTTCCCGCGAACACTTCCAGCGCCTTCTTCTGCGACACCGGGCTCATTCGCGCGAAAACGTCTGCATCGTAGGTCAGTGGCTGCAAGCTCCACCAGATGCCCTTGTCTGCCAGCAGCTTGGCCGTAGGCTCGTCGATCAGGTGGCCATGTTCAATGCATTTGACGCCAGCGGCGATCGCTTGTCGGATCGCAACCGGGGTATACGCGTGCACGGCCACGTAGGTGCCCCAGTTTTCGGCCGCCTCGACCGCGGCGTGAAGCTCTGCTTCGGTGAACTGCGTTGACTCGATCGGGTTGTGTTGAGAACTGACGCCACCGCCTGCCATCAGCTTGATCTGACTCGCCCCCTGTCTCAGTTGCTCGCGCGCGCGCAGCCGTACCTCATCGGGGCTGTCGGCAATGGCGGCGACGCCCGCGACCTCGGACTGGCTCAGCGGCCCTCCCAATGTCCGCGGAACTTCGTAGCGAGACCGAAAGTCTCCGTGGCCCGAAGTTTGCGAGATCATTGCGCCCGACGGATAGATGCGCGGACCAACCGCGACGCCCTCGTCGATGGCGCGCTTGAGTCCGAACACGGGACCACCCATGTCGCGCACCGTGGTGAAACCCCTCATCAGCGTAGCCTCGGCCTGTCGCGCAGCCAACAGGTTGAGGTAGCCCGGATCGGCAGTCGCGAGGAGCACAGGAGCTACCGCCGCCATGAACATATGCCAATGCGCGTCGATGAGGCCTGGCATCAGCACGCGGCCGTTTGCGTCGATAATGCGGACATCGGCACCCGCCTCGATAGTAGCCGGACTCGCCGATATGCGATCGATGGTATTACCCCTCACAAGCACATTGGAAGGCGCCGACAGCGCGGCGCTCTTGCCATCAAAGATGCGGACGTTCTGAAAAAGCGTCGCGTCGCCGGCGGTCAAAGTGGCGGGAGCCACCTCGGGCACCAGTTCCAGCGCTTCTTGTTGCGCAAGGCTCGCCTGACCAAGCCCGATTGAAAGCGCCGCCGCTACCAGCGACAGACATAGCATGCGCTTCGACTTCCGGACCGTTGTCAGGCCGAACGACGTGTTCAAATGATTTTTTGAGTTCATCGTGCATGCTCCTTTTGGAAGCGCCGAGACCCGTCACACCACGACCATCCGCGGCCATTCTTGAAGGGCGAATAGCAGTGAAATCTTCTGACCACTATTGGCTACGGGCATTTGACCGTCAACTCTATCATAACGTGCGAGATCAAAGCTACCGCGGGAACGACTGCTTGTGGCTTTTGCAACGTCTTGCAGTCCGGGAACGAAGTCCGTTCACGAGTGTAAAGCGGAAGCAAGCGGCCCCGCACGTTGCGCGATCCTGGCTATCGCGGTCCCTCAGTTCTCGAGAACACGGGCCGCCCATGAGTGCGTTTTACTGGCGACGGCATGTCATAGGGCCACATTGCGCGTCGTTAGCGAACATCAAAAAATGTGAGTAGATAAGATCCGCGCTGCTCAAGTCTGCGACGCCACCTTTTCCAGGCCGATCAGGCGGGCGAGCGTGCGCACTTCGCGCTTCCTCGCGGAGCTGGAACAATAGTGGCATCGCGGCCGATTTCAGCTGCTGGACTTCCGCGCCATCGGGATCGATCGGCGCACCGGTCGCGTTCGGATCGGCCTGCTGCGTCGCGTGGATCTTGCGGGCCACGGCGCGCAGCGCGCTTTCCACCGCCGGCCAATAGGATTCCTGGTCCGAAGAAAGCTTGAGGCGCTCTTGGAATCAGCTGCCTTCAGACCGGCTCGGGATGAATATGAGATTTGTTCAGTATTCCGGGCTCTGGACGGGACGAGGCGAGTAACCCGACGGCCGCGATGGCGCCGCACGCCGCTATGGCGGCCATGGACAATGCCCATGTGGCGTATAACCGGCGATCGATCAGTGCGCCGCTCAGGAGTGGTGCAAAGATATTGGCGCTCGACATCAGCGACTGGTTGAGGCCCATGATCATGCCTTGGCGATGCAGCGGGACGCTGCGCGACAATTCCGCCGTGAGCGTTGTTCGAATAAATGTAGTGCCAAGGATGATCAGCGTCAGGAAAACGGCAAGAAGACCGGTCCTGCCCACGATGGCTATGCCGGAAAATCCCGCGCCCATGATCGCGAAGGCGACCACGACGATGGTTCTGTCGGACGTGAAACGACTGGCCTGGGTGATCAACAGACCCTGGACGATGATGTTGACGAAGCCGGCGTAAGCGAACACGGCGCCGAGTTCCCTGGCTCCGAAAGGATGCCCCTGCCAGCTGAAGCGAGCGGCAAGGAATAGCGCGACCTGAGATATGAACATCGAGTTGGCGAAGAAAAACAGAATCAGCAGGCCGAGCAGACCCCAGGCATACGGCAGCGACAGCAATACGCGCGCAGCCTTCGGCTCCAGGGTGATGTCGCCTCGAGTGTCAGGCATTCCGGACGCGCGGGCGTCCGATGGAAGCAGCTTGATCGTGGCAATGATGCTGATCAGCGATAGCGCTGCGGCGGCCCAGATCGGCGCCGTGACCCCGAACTGGACCAAAAATCCGGACAGAGCCGGGCCGACCAGCAAACCGGTTCCGATCGCACCGCTTGTCGTGCCAAGCGCCTGCTTCCGTGCTGATGGCGCGCTGTGCTCGGCCGCATAGGCGTGGGCGACCGAGATGTTGCCCGACGTCAGCCCGTCGATGATGCGTCTCAGGAAGACCAGTATCAGGCTGTTGGCCGACGCAAGCAGCACGAAGCCGGCCAGGGTCCCGATCTGACTGACGATCAGGACGCGCCTGCGTCCGTATCTGTCCGACAACGTCCCGACCACGGGTCCGGCAACCAGCTGGCAGAGGGCATAGACGGAGATCAGAGCCCCGACAATGAACGGCGTGGCGCCGAGCCGCTGCGAATAGAACGGCAACAGCGGCAGGATGATTCCCATTCCCGTGGCATCGACCGCGACGACGATGAAGGTCGGAAGCAGCGCAAGCACCTGGGTGCGGCTGGCAAAGGGGACATCGTCCGGCATCGTCATGACGGCGGGCCGGCGTAAGAGGCGCGGCATCTCTTGGTCAGGCAGGTCTTGGTCAGGCAGGGTTCCATGATGCGACCTCCCGCTGTCGCTTTTTCGTGATTATCGACACATTTCATCCTATATAGTTGTAAGCTAATGATTAGGATGCTATCTAATTTCGCATGGCACCTTCCCAGGCAAGCATCCATGCCGAAATCGGCCTCTTGATCTCGCGGATCGGACGGCTGTGGCGGCGCGAGGCGGATCAAGCGCTTGCCGCGCATGGTTTGTCGGAGGCAACGGCAATTCCTCTGATGATTCTGTCGCGCCGCGGAAAATGCGTTCGGCAAGGCGTGCTGGCCGATGAGATGGGCATCGAAGGGCCCTCTCTGGTGCGGCTGATCGATCTGCTGCAGGCTGAAGGATTGGTGGAACGCCGCGAAGACCCGACCGACCGGCGCGCCAAAATGCTGCATCTTACGGTCCTGGGCGAGAAAAGGGCCGACGAGATCAACCGGGTGTTGCGTCGCGTGCGGGCCTATCTGCTGAAGGACATCCCGGGCGAAGACCTTGCCGTGACGTTCGAGGTCCTGCAGCAGATCGAGCAGCAGACCAGTCGCTTGCTTGAGGCTGCTCTGGAGAAAACACAGTTATGAGCACGGATCAGCCTTTCCTGGTCCGTCACGCCGACATCGTCTTTGCTCTCAAGACCTTCGCGGCGGCAATGCTGGCGCTGGTGATCGCGCTCTGGATGGATTTGCCGCGTCCTTACTGGGCGATGGCGACGGTTTACATCACCTCGCAGCCGCTTGCCGGTGCGACCAGCTCAAAGGCGTTCTATCGCGTGATGGGAACGCTGCTCGGCGCATCGGCCACGGTGGCGATGGTGCCCAACCTGGTCAATGCGCCGGAACTGTTGTGCCTGGTCATGGCGCTGTGGCTGGGCGTTTGCCTCTATCTGTCGCTGATCGACGGCACGCCGCGCAGCTATATCTTCATGCTGGCTGGATACACCGTGGCCTTGATCGGTTTCCCGGCGGTCTCGGATCCAGCGAGTATTTTCGACACGGCGTTGGCAAGGGTCGAGGAGATCACGCTTGGCATCATCTGCGCCAGTCTGGTGTCGACCGTGGTTTTCCCCCGCAGCGTCGCGCCCGCCGTTGCGGCGCGGGTCGACAACTGGCTGTCCGACGCCCGGCGTCTCAGCCAGGACGTGCTCAGCGGATGCGGCGCCGAACAGGAGTCACGGGATAGGCGGCTGCGCCTTGCCGCCGACGCCGTCGAAATAGACGCGCTGGCAAGCCACCTGGCCTACGACAGACTGGTCGACGCCAATGCCGCACGCGGGCTGCGGCTGCTGCGCTTGCACATGCTCATGCTGCTGCCGCTGCTGGCCTCGATCAGCGATCGCATCGCGGCGCTCGGGGACCGTCTGCAAACGACGCAGCCGGACCTCGCCCGCCTGCTCGACGATCTGGCGCGCTGGATCGCAACCGACACCCCTGAGCGGCAACCGGCCGACAGGCTTCGTGCCGCGATCGCCGCGCAACAGCCGACACTCGATGCCGGAGCGTCGTGGCAGCAGATCATGGCCGCCAGTCTGCTGATCCGGCTGCGCGAACTGGTCGATCTGTCTCACGACTGCCGGGCTCTCCGGCGCGCCATCGCGGCTGGTGACGACGCATCAGGCGTTGAATTGGCATTTCGTCCCGAGGCCGGTGCCGCGCTGGTCAGGCATCGCGACCACGGCATGGCGTTGTGGTCCGCGGCGGGCGCCATGCTCGCGATCCTGATCTGTTGCGGATACTGGATCGCAACCGGCTGGGCCGACGGCGCATCGGCGCCAATGATGGCTGCGGTGGCCTGTTCTTTCTTTGCAGCCCAGGACGATCCTGCGCCCGGCATCCGCGGCTTCACATGGTGGTCGATCGTCTCCATGGCCGTTGTCGCGGTCTATTTGTTTGCCGTGTTGCCACGGCTCTCGAATGTCGAGATGCTGATCGCGATGCTGGCGCCATCCTTCCTCGTGTTCGGTGTCCTCATCGCGCGCCCGGCGACAGCCTTTATCGGCATGGCGCTCGCCGCCAACACCGCAAGTCTGCTGGCGCTACAGTCGACCTATAGCGCCGATTTTGCCGCGTTTGCCAATTCCGGGTTGTCGTTTGTGATCGGGACGGCGGCGGCCGTGATCGTGACGCGACTGACGCGGTCGGTCGGCGCCGAATGGAGCGCACGGCGCCTGATGATAACGAACTGGATCACGCTGGCCGTCGCCGGCTGAACGGCGCGGCCAACGCGACAGGGCGGCGTTTGCCGGCGTGATGCTGAACCGTCTCGGCCTGCTGGCACCGCGCCTCGCCGCGATTGCCGGCAGCGATCTTCGCGACGCGGACAGCCTCAGCGAATTGCGCGTAGGCCTCAACATCGTCGATCTGCGCCGCGCCCGTCACGGGCTGGCACCGCGGACGCTGCGCGCGATCGACGCCATGCTGGACCGGCTTGCTGCTGCGTTCCGCGGGCATGACGGCGGCCCGATGCCACCCGAGCTGCTCCCGAGCATCGATTTGGCGCTGGCCGAAGCGATGACCGAGTCCGGCGATGATGTACGAGAGGATGCGCTGATCGGTCTGGTGGGCATCCGGCGCGGCTTGTTTCCGGACGCGCCGGCCTATCGGCCTGAGGTTCCCGATCCTGCACGCGTCAGGAGCGTCGCCGCATGAGATACGAAATCGACGTCTTCGGGGTCCTTGTCCCCGCACTGCTGCTATGGCTTCTCGTCACCTCTGCGCTGTGCGCCATGCTGCGTCCGGGTTTTGCAGCGAGCCGGCCTCTATCGGTTTCTCTGGCATCGCGCGCTGTTCGATCTCGCTGTATTCGTCTGCCTGCTGGGGGGCGTCGTTTACCTGTCCTCGGAGTTTCTGTCGTGAAAAACGTTTTCGCATTGGCTCGTCGTTTCGCCGTCACGGCTATCGCCGTGATGGCCGCAATCGTCGTCGGACGTTATCTGTGGGTCTACTATATGGATGCGCCGTGGACACGCGACGGCCGGGTCCGCGCTGATGTCGTTACGATTGCGCCTGATGTGTCGGGCTTCGTCACCGAAATCCTGGTGCACGACAATCAACAGGTGCACCGCGGCGATGTGATCTTCCGCATCGATCGGGCGCGCTTTGCACTGGCGTTGCAGCAGGCCGACGCGGTCATCGCCGGCCGCCGTGCTTCGCTCGATCAGGCGAACAGCGACCTGAAGCGCTATCGCGGGCTCACCACCGATGCCGTCTCGCAGCAAAAGCAAGAACAAGTGCTGGCCACCCAGCTTCAGGCCAAGGCCGCCTATGATCAGGCGGTTGCCGACCGGGCGGTGGCCCAGCTCAATCTCGATCGGAGCGACGTTCATGCCTCGGTGAACGGGACCATCTCCAATATGGATCTTCGCCCCGGGACTTATGTAACGGCGGGCAAGGGCGTGATGGCTCTGGTCGATACCGACACCCTGCATGTGGATGGCTATTTCGAGGAAACCAAACTGCCACGCATCCATGTCGGCGACCGGGTCGCGGTCCACCTGATGGGCGATGCCACACAGCTCACCGGTCACGTGGAAAGCATCGCAGCCGGCATCGAGGATCGTGATCGCGGCGAGGGAACCAACCTGCTTGCCAACGTCAATCCAACATTCAGCTGGGTACGTCTGGCGCAGCGTGTTCCAGTGCGTATCTCGCTCGACGGCATCCCGGCCGATACAACCCTCGTGGCCGGCCGCTCCGCAACTGTTGAAATCATGCAGTCACGCCAGCCAGCCGGTCTGGCGGCGCTGTTTTGAGCCCCGCGCGTCGTTCAAATCTGCGACGCCACCTTTTCCAGGCCGATCAGGCGGGCGAGTGTGCGCACTTCGCGCTTCTGGTCCTCGCGCAGCTGAAACAATAGCGGCATCGCGGCCGATTTCAGCTGCTGGACTTCCGCGGCGTCGGGATCGATCGGCGCACCGTTCGGATCGGCCTGCCGCGTCGCGTGGATCTTGCGGGCCACGGCGCGCAGCGCGCTTTCCACCGCCGGCCAATACGATTCCTGGTCTGATGAAAGCTTGAGGCGCTCCTTGATGCCGGCGATCTGAGCGTCGCTGAGCAGCGCGTAGGATTTCTGCACTGGCGGCTTGGCGGCAAGCTTCGGCTTCTGCGGCTCAGCCGGCATTGGAGACGGCGCCGGCGCGGCAATCTTCGGCATCTCGATGTCGGCGGAAGTGCTGGATGCAAAGGCCTGCCGCAGCGGCTCGCCCAAGGTGGCGGTTTGCGGCGGTTCGAACGAGGCCAGCGCAAGGGCCGCGACCGCTAGCCGGTCCCTCTTGCCTTCTTTGTTCGAAACAGGGTTTTGGACGACGGGCGAGTCCATCTCCGACCGGGCAACCGGCACACTGTCGCGACTGAGAATGCTGGTGGCGGCCGCGCCGGCGACAAGGAAACAGGCCAGCGCGATGATCGTAATGGCTCTCGTCAAGCAGTTCTCCGTTTCCCTCGACGAACCACGGTGACTTTCCCTAAAACTGGGCACTAATTAAGGCTTAACCGTGCCACCACCGCGGCGGCGGCGGACTCGATGGCGCAGGATTA
This sequence comes from Bradyrhizobium sp., assembly GCA_028290305.1. Next base: position 17,173 of record JAQGKC010000330.1, on the reverse strand, counting down.
GCGCCGGGAAAGCTGAAAATCAGGCCGCGACGGCAAGATCGTAGGCATCCTGGATGTCGGCGACAATATCGGATGCCTCCCACAGCGCGTCGGGCGTGACCGACCGCAGACTGATGGTCCAGTTTCCCTTGCTGGTGCGGGGCATGCTGACGATGTCGAATTGCACGCTGCGGCACAGCGGATGCCGCTCAAGCGCATAGGCGACGCGGGCCCTGATCTCATCGAGGGTTGCCGGGGTTTTTGCAAAGAGTGTCTCGAATTCCATGTCGCATCCCCTTCGACAGCGGTTTTTTGGCGGGGCCGCCGCCGGAAAGCGGTAAACGGCCTCAACATGATTGTTGGGGCGAGAGTGGTTAATGGCGCGTTAAGGCCGGAACTTTTGGCCGCGCGGCCCGGAACGCAAGTGGCTTGGCACCTCTTCGCGAACCAGATGCAGCTACCCGGCGCGCATGTCGGCGGCTCGGTACTCCGCGATGGTGCGCGCGACGAGATCATCGACCGACAGCACTTCGGTCACGCCCGAGGTGGAATGGCCCGCGCTCCAGATGTCGCGCCAGCGCGCCGGGCGGGTGTCGCGCACGCCGACATCGATGTCCTTGCCGATGTCGATCGCGCCGCGTTGCGGCAGGTCGTCGGGGTCGAGGCCGGCGGCGGCAATGGAGGGCCGCAGCATGTTGGTCTGCAGACCGGTAAAGGCTGTGGTCAGAAGGATATCGTCGGCGCTGCTCGCGACCAGCATCTCCTTGTATCTGACGTCGGCCATGCTCTCGCGGGTGGCGATGAACTTAGTGCCCATATAAGCGAGATCGCAGCCGAGCGCCTGAGCCGCCCGCAATGCATGGCCGTCGCCGATGCCTCCCGCCAGCACAACCGGCCCGCCAAAAAACGCCCGCACCGCGCGGACGAACACGAAGGGGTTGAGCCAGCCGGTCTGACCGCCGGCGCCGGCGGTCAGCAGCACGAGCCCGTCGGCACCGGCCTCTATGGCGCGCTCGGCGTGGCGGATAGTGGCGACATCGGCAAGCACCAGCGCGCCGCCGTCATGCAGCGGCGCAAGCACGCCCGCGGGCGATCCGACGCTGGTGATGACGATCTCAGGTTTGTGCCGCAACAGCACCTGCAGATCCTCCGCAAGCCGCGCGTTGGAACGGTGCACGATCAGGTTCGGACAGACCGGAGCCGCAAGCTTTCCACTGTCCTCAGAATAACGGCGCAACCGGCCTTCGATATCGCCAAGCCAGCCATCGAGTTGCTCGGGGCTGCGGCAATTCACCGTCGGAAACGATCCGATCACGCCGTTGCGGCAGGCCGCCACCACGAGATCGAGGCCGGAGACGAGGAACATCGGCGCCGCGATCAGCGGCAGGCTCAGGCGGTCACGAAAGTGCGAGAGAGGATCGGGGGAATTCAACAAATGTTTCCTGCCGTGGGTGGGTTTGTCGTTCCACGCCTTGAATTCAGTATGCTAGCGTTAGGCAACATTGGCACGCCCGAAGGCCGAAGACAAAGTAAGCAACAAAATCCGCTGGAGAAAACATGTCCGATCCGCTTTATGCCTTTCCGGCCGTCTGCGGCCAGACGTTGCGGGCGCTGGCGCGTTATCCGTCGCGGGTTGCGTTCAGCTGGCCCGGCGGATCGATCACCTACCGGGGCGCCACCGAACTGATCGGCCGCATCCAGAAGGTGTTCATGCAACTCGGCCTGGCGCCGGGCTCGCGTGTGGCATTCCTCACCGCCAACCGTGCCGACACCTGGTGCGCGGGCGTCGCCGCGCAGCTGTCGAGGCTATCGATCACCTGGCTGCACCCGCTGGGCTCGCTCGACGATCAATTGTTTCAGATCGAGGATTCGGAAGCCCAGATGCTGGTCGTTGACGCCGATACGTTCAGGGATCGCGGCGGCGACCTCGCTACCAGGGCATCTCAATTGAAAAACATCTTCACGCTCGGCTCCGCCAATTATGGCGTCGATCTGCTTGCGGCAGCCGACGGCGCGGGTACCGCAACGCCGAGTTGTTTTGCCGGCCCCGACGATATCGCGACCCTGAATTACACCGGCGGCACCACCGGCAAATCGAAAGGCGCGTTGCGCACCCATCGGGAGTATGGCGGCTTCGCCAATGCGATCCTTTCCGATTTCGAAATTCCCGATACGCCCCGCTATCTCACGGTCGCGCCGATCAGCCACGTCGCCGGCACCAAGGTGCTGCCCTCGCTGATGCGCGGCGGAACCGTGCACATGCTCAAAGGCTTCGATCCTGATGCGGTGTTCAAGACCATCGAGCGCGAGCGCATCAACTTCACGTTGTTCGTGCCGACCATGATCTACGTGCTGCTGGACCATCCCTCGCTCGACAGAACCGACCTCTCCTCGCTCGAGCTGCTGCTCTACGGCGCCTCGGCGATGTCGCCGAGCCGGCTGGTCGAGGGCATCGAGCGGATCGGCCCGGTATTCTCGCAGCTTTACGGGCAGACCGAGTGCTATCCGGTCTCGGTGCTGCGCAAGGCGGACCATGATCCCAAAACTCCGGAATTATTCCTGTCCTGCGGTTTCCCGATCGCCGCCTGCGAAGTCAAAATTCTCGACGATGAAGATCAGGAAGTCGAAACCGGCGAACCTGGCGAGATTTGCGTGCGCGCGCCGCATGTGATGGCCGAATACTGGAAGCGGCCCGAGCAGACCGCGGATACCCTGAAGAACGGCTGGCTGCATACCGGCGATATCGCCCGCGCCGACGAGCGCGGCTACATGTTCATTCTCGATCGCAAGAAGGACATGATCGTCAGCGGCGGATTCAATATTTTTCCACGCGAGGTCGAGGACGTGCTGTCGCAACACGCCGATGTCGTGATGGTCGCCGTGGTCGGCGTACCCGACGACAAATGGGGCGAGGCCGTTACCGCTATCGTGGTCGTGCGCGAAGGCGCGCGGCCGAGTGCGGAGGAATTGATCGATCTCGTGAAAGCGCGAAAAGGTTCGGCGCATGCGCCCAAGCATGTGAAGTTCGTCACGGAGTTGCCGATGACCGGGGTCGGCAAGGTCGACAAGAAGGTGCTGAAGGCGGGCTTCTGGGTCGGGCGCGAGCGGATGGTCGGATAACGGCCGAGCGGCGCCATCGAGCGCGACTATCAGGAGCAAGAGGTCGGGCTCGGGCATTTCGAAGGCCGCGGATGGCGCGGCTTTCATCATCACGCCACGCTGTGCATCGCCGCTTACGGATTCCTGGTCTCCGAGAGGGAGACGATCCCCCCTCAGGCTCTCGTCCCGCCAGGCCGTTCAAGACAACTGCCGTTCCCAAAGGTTACCGACCCAGAGGTTCCGCCGCTGCGGACCCAACGACACGTTCCGAACTCGATTGCGACGACCCGACAACACCTGATCGTCGCCCTCGCCAAAAGACTCCCGAGATGCCCATGCTGCAAAGTTACAACGAAGACAAACCTACGATAGAGCATGATCCGGAAAAGTGGGAACCGGTTTTCCCTCGCGACAAACGCTAGGCGTTTGCGCGGAGATCATGCTCAAACAAGGAGATGAGATCTTGATCCGGTTCAATCTAGTCGGATCATGATCTCAACTCGTTCGGGTTGGATCAACTCAACACGCATCATCCCCGATGTGCAATTGCGCATCGGGGATGCGCCATCTGAACTCGGGCTGCGGGGCTGGTCACGGGCCGGCTTCAGCGGCGCGACAATTGCTCGGTGCGGTCTCTCTCCGTCAAGTCGACGACGGTCTCCATCGGTGCGGTGAGTTCGTATACATAACTCACGTCGGTGAAATAGCGCTTCGATATGCCCCCAAGCGCCTCCGGCGCGACGCGATCGAGCAGGATGACGCCGAAATCGCTGTCTTCGCGACGGGTTGCCGCGCTGGTGTTGAATTCTTCCCAGCGAAAATGGAACGTGGTGTCGGGATCCTCGCCGGTCACTTCCCAATGCGCAACGATGTGCGGATGCTTGCCGACCAGCGAAAGCCCCTCGTCCGAATGCGACGCCAGTTCGAAGAACAGCAGCGAAAGGCTTTGGGCTGCCCGCGCGCTGACGGCGATATCGGGGCCGCTCACCGCGATGCGTTCGGCGTGGGGGATCGCGCGCGCCTCGAACAGGCCTTTCAGCTTCACGCCCTGCCACTGGCTTTCGCTCAACAGCGAGACCACGTTCGACATGGCATGGATCCGGCCGATCAGGAGTTCGCGGGCGACATCGATATCCGATCCATGACGCAGCGTGCGCGTCACGATCGACTGGATCACCGCGAGGATGTTCTTGACCCGGTGATTGAGTTCGTCGATGACCGCCGTCAGTCGGCGCTCGAATCCAATCCGCACCTGGATTTCACGGCTGAGCCGCAGATTATTATAGGCGACATATCCGAACAGCCCGCAGACGATGCCGGTCAATGCGAGGCCGATGGCAGCCACGACAGCGGCGGTCTGCTGTGCGCGCTTCAATGCATTGGTCTTGGCGTAATAGCCGAGCGACCAGTCGCGGCCTCCGAACGTCACCGTTCTTGTCGCCGACGGTGGCGGACCGTCCGGGTTGACCGTCCTCGACGTGACGATGCCCTGATCGTTCGCAATCAATTCGCCGTCCGTGCTGCGCGGATCTTTCAGCACCACCGAAAACAGTGACAGATCGTCATTCGCCAGCATCAGCGGCGCGAGTTCATAAGAAAAAGTCACGAATCCCGCCGGCGAGGCGCCGCCGTCCTGCAGGACGGGCGCGGCAAGAACGAGACCGATCGGCCCATCCCGGCGCAACACCGGGATCGGATCGGACGCCACCGGCTTGCCGTCGGTCATCGCCCGCGTGAACATCGGTCCCAGAATCGGGTGCTGATCAAGGGAACGGCCGGGAAAAGTCATCGTTTCTGCATTGCGGGGTTCGACGTCCATCAACACGTCGATCGGTTTGTCGAGAGACCGCGTATCCCGCGGCTTGTCATCGAAATTGCGGATCGTCGGATTGGAAAATCCCGCGCTCGCCAGCTCGGCGCGCGCCGCGTCAAGCTCGCTCGGCTTAAGTCGCGCGATCCAGGCCGCGACGACGAAATCGGTCTTGAAGGCATAGATGGAAGACCGCAGCGGTTGCAGCATATTGGCCTTTATCACGGACGGCGTATGGAACAGGCCGGATGCAACGCGGGCCAGCAGTTCGCGCTCGGTCAGCCGGTCCTGAACCAGACTGGCGTGGACGTCGATCGCGCGCGCCATCGCGATTCCATCGACCGTCAATTCCTGATCGTGAACGCGATATGCCGCGAGACCGGAGAGCAGAACCCCGATGAGCGCGATGAAACCGATGATGAAACCCAGCCGAACCACTCGCTTACTCGGAAATGAAGAGTTGGCGAAGAAATAGAACAAACATGCGACATCCGCCGGGGCGGCAACAAACTGAAACAGGATGCGAGCCAACCGTCTGATATAATGAAGGAGCGATCATCAGCACGCAACTACGGTAGGCGATGGGGACGAATATCGCTGCCGGGCGTGTCGGCCTGGCAAGACAGGATAATGTTAATTAGCGCGCAGCAATTTTGTTCCGGCCAACGGGGAAATTCTTTTGACGCGGCTCATCTCAGGGGTCCGCGGGCCACAAGTGTTAACGAATCCGCTCAGCCCGCTTTGGCTTGCGCCGAAGGGCTGAGACCGCCTTTGGCCTCGATAAAACCGATGATGCGATCCAGGCCTTCGCTCTTCCTGAGATTGGTCATGACAAATGGCCGTTCGCCACGCATCCGCCTGGCGTCGGTGTCCATTTTTTCCAGCGAGGCGCCGACATGCGGCGCGAGATCGATTTTGTTGATGACGAGAAGGTCCGACCGGGTGATGCCGGGGCCGCCCTTCGAGGGGATCTTGTCGCCGGCCGCGACGTCGATAACGTAGATCGTGAGATCGGCGAGCTCAGGCGAGAAGGTGGCGGCGAGATTGTCGCCGCCGGATTCGATTAGCACCAGATCGAGATCAGGAAATTTCGCACGCATGTCGGCGACCGCGGCGAGATTCATCGAGGCGTCCTCGCGTATCGCGGTATGCGGGCAGCCGCCAGTCTCGACGCCGGCAATGCGATCCGGCGTCAGCGACCCCGAGCGCACCAGAAACTCAGCATCCCATTTGGTATAGATGTCGTTGGTGATCGCGGCAATGTCGTAACGCTCCCGCATCGCCTTGCAAAGCAAGTCCATCAACGCGGTTTTTCCCGATCCGACGGGACCACCGATTCCGATGCGAAGCGGGCCGTGAGAATTGGACATTAGATACTCTTTTCGTTGTTCTGTCGTTCCGGCGAACGCCGGGATCCATAACCCCTGGCGTTCATGATGACGGAAGGCCTCCGTCCCAGTGCCAACACGAGATGACACGCGCCGCGATGAGCGCAGTTGCGCTCACGCTGGGGATCCCGGCGTTCGCCGGGACGACGCGCGGAAAACACGCCGCTGAACTCATCATGACCGAAACAATCTGGTGTACTGCGTTTCGTGCCGCATGCTGGCGAGGTCGGCACGAAAGGTCGCGCTGCCGAGATCGTCGAGCGACGCCATCAGCGCTCGTTTTGCAGTTGAGACGACGGTCGGCTCCAGCAAGGCCAGCACGCGCTGGCTATTGGTCTGCCCGAGAGGAACGAGCCGCGCACCGGCGGATATCCAGTTCGACGCCAGCGCGTGGAAAAAGGCGTGCATCGTGGACGCCAGCGGAATCGCATGCGCGGCGCTGACCAGACCGACCGCGACGGGATAAACGATGACCCCGTCGCAATGCGCGATCATCTGATCCAGGCCATCGCAATTCCATGCCGAGCGCGCGATGTCGATGAACGCGCGCCCTTGCGCTGATGTCTCGAGCTGACGCTCGCGGGACGGCACGAAAGCTGCGGCAAGCTCCGCGACATCCCGCAGCCCCGTGGGATCGCAAGCCGATGCCGCGCGGTGCGCATGCGCCAGAAACACGCCGTCGCAAAATCCCGATCCATCGGCGAGCATCGAACCAAGCCAATCCCGCAAGGATGCCGCGTCGACGATATCGCCGGCTTCCACTGCCCATTCGATGCCGCTGGAATAAGAGAACGCGCCGACCGGAAACGACGGCGACAGCCAGGTCATCAGCCGGTACAGCGCCGCGGCCTCATCCGCAGAGGGGCCCCCGGAATAAGTATCGGAGTCCGGGATCATCTCGGGAGACGCGGCCTTTTGAGGCGCAAGCACCGCCGAAGCCGCGCGCCGCCGCGGCCTGGCCGGCTTACTTGTGGTCATGAGCATGGGAATGGCCGTGCTGATGGTCATGATCGCAATGCTCGTCATGGTGATGACCGTCATCATGGTGATGATGGCCATGATGATCGTGCGATGAATGATCATGCGCCGCGTGGCCGTGCGGATCGTTTTCGCCCGCATGCGCGTGGCCGCCGCCGGCATAGGCGCCGCCTTCGGGATCGAACGGCGCTTCGATCTCGATGACGCGAGCGCCCAGCCCCTTCACCATCGCCTCGATGACGTGATCGCGCCGGATCCGCAGGCCCTTGGCCATGATCTGCGTCGGCAAATGGCGATTGCCGAGATGCCAGGCAACCCGAACAAGATGCTGCAGGTCGGTGCCGCGAATTTCGACCAACAGCTCCGGCGCCGCGACGACCTCGATCAACCGGCCATCGTCCAGCACCAGCGCGTCGCCGCCGCGTAGCGCGACCGCATTTTCCAGGTCGAGCAGGAACTCAAGCCCGCGCGTGCCCGTCATCGCCATTCGCCGCCGGTGTCGATCGTCGAAATCGAGCACGACGGTGTCGGCTGGCGCCTGTGTCCAGTGATGGTGTGCACGGACCTGGGTCGCGCGGATCATGCGAACGTTCTCACAACTTCTCGACCTTGCCGTCGCTGATGATCTCGATCACGGTCGGCGATACCTTCAGCGGCGCGGAATATTCACGCCACACCTTCATATGCGGCGCGCGGCCGTGCGCATTGAGGTCTTCACGGGTTTCCCAGCGCTCGACCACCACGAACAGATTGGGGTCGTTGATGCTGGTGTGACTCTCATAGGCGATGCAGCCTTTTTCCTTGCGGGTTGCCGCGATGCATTCCTTGGCGCCCTTGATGAAAGCATCTCGCGATTCCGGCTTCACTTGAGACGTGGCGACGACATAGATCATGGATCGGCCTTTCGTTTCCCGATTATCGGACGTCGACTTTTGCGGGCGTGATGATCTCGATTTTCGGCGGCGCGGACATGCATTTCACGGCAATTCGGCCGAACGCCTTCATGTGCTCGGCGGTCCGGTGTGGCACCAGCGCCTCGGCATTTTCCCACTGCTCGACGAACACCATCTTGGCCGGATCAGTGACGCTCTCGTGCAGATCGTAGGCGATATTGCCGGGCTCTTTGCGGGTTTCCTTGATGCAGGCTGTAGCGGCGGCAATGAATTCGGCGCGCGTTTCAGGTTTCACGGTTAGTGTGGCAACGACGTAAATCACGAAAATCCTCCCGGCTGTTGTTCTGGCTTTGATCGCCGGGATGAACCTTAGAACATGAAATAGCGCTGCGCCATGGGCAGCACCTCGGCGGGCGCGCAGGTCAGCAATTCGCCGTCGGCGCGCACCTCGTAGGTCTCCGGATCGACCTCGATTTTGGGCGTCGCGCCGTTGTGGATCATGCTCTTCTTGGAGATGCCGTCGCGGGTGTTTTCGACCGCATAAAGCTTCTTGTCGATGCCGAGCTTCTTTGCGAGCCCAGAGGCCACCGCCGCCTTCGATGAAAACACCACGGAGGAGGCCGTCAGCGCCTTGCCATAAGCCGCGAACATCGGCTGGTAGTGCACCGGCTGCGGCGTCGGAATCGACGCGTTGGGATCGCCCATCGGAGCTGCGACGATCGAGCCGCCCTTGATGATGCAATCGGGCTTGACGCCGAAGAAGGCCGGCGACCACAGTACCAAATCGGCGAGCTTGCCCTTTTCCACCGAGCCGATCAGCTTCGACACGCCATGGGCGATCGCGGGGTTGATGGTATATTTCGCGATATAGCGCTTGACGCGAAAATTGTCGTTGTTGCCCTTGTCCTGCGGCAACGAGCCGCGCTGCTTCTTCATCTTGTCTGCGGTTTGCCAGGTCCGGATGATGACTTCGCCGAGCCGGCCCATGGCCTGCGAGTCCGACGACATCATCGAAAGCGCGCCCAGATCGTGCAGGATGTCCTCGGCCGCGATGGTTTCCTTGCGGATGCGGCTTTCGGCGAAGGCCAGATCTTCGGCGATCGAGGGATCGAGATGGTGGCACACCATCAGCATGTCCAGATGCTCGTCGATGGTGTTGCGGGTAAACGGGCGCGTCGGATTGGTCGAGGACGGCAGGACGTTCTTCAAGCCGGCGATCTTGATAATGTCCGGCGCATGACCGCCGCCGGCGCCTTCGGTGTGGAAAGCGTGGATGGTGCGGCCCTTGAAGGCCTTCACGGTATCCTCGACGAAGCCCGACTCGTTCAGCGTGTCGGAATGGATCATCACCTGAATGTCGTGATCGTCGGCGACACTGAGGCAATTGTCGATCGCCGCGGGCGTCGTGCCCCAATCCTCATGCAGCTTGAGCGCACAGGCGCCGGCGTTGATCATCTCCACCAGGGCCGCGGGGCGCGAGGCGTTGCCCTTGCCGGAAATGCCGAGATTGACGGGAAACGCATCGAACGACTGGATCATCCGCGCCATGTGCCAGGGGCCGGGCGTGCAGGTGGTGGCGAAGGTGCCGTGCGACGGGCCGGTGCCGCCCCCTAACATCGAGGTGACTCCGGACATTAAAGCGTGTTCGATCTGCTGCGGACAGATGAAATGGATGTGGCTGTCGAAACCGCCTGCGGTGAGGATCTTGCCCTCGCCCGCGATCACATCGGTGCCGGGACCGATGACGATGGTCACGCCGGGCTGGATGTCCGGGTTGCCGGCCTTGCCGATGGCGCTGATATAGCCTTCCTTGATGGCGACGTCGGCCTTCACGATGCCCCAGTGATCGACGATCAGCGCATTGGTAATAACGGTGTCGGCGGCGCCCTGCTTGTTGGTGGCCTGCGACTGGCCCATGCCGTCACGGATCACCTTGCCGCCGCCAAATTTGACCTCCTCGCCATAGACGGTGAAATCCTTTTCGACCTCGATGATGAGATCGGTATCGGCCAGCCGCACCCGATCGCCCGTGGTGGGCCCGAACATGTCGGCGTAGACGGAACGTTTGATCTTCACTGACATTGTTCAGCCCCTACTGCTTCCAACGCTCTCACAGCTTCCCCATCACGTCGCCGCGGAAGCCGTAGACAACACGTTTGCCGGCGAGTGCCACGAGTTGCACGTCGCGGGTTTGGCCTGGCTCGAACCGCACCGCGGTGCCGGCCGCGATATCGAGCCGCATGCCGCGGGCCTTCTTGCGGTCGAACTTCAATGCCGGGTTGGTTTCGAAGAAATGATAGTGCGAGCCGACCTGGATCGGACGATCGCCTGAATTGGCAACGGTGAGGGTCACCGTCTTGCGGCCGGCATTGAGCTCGATCTCGCCGTCCTTGATGAATAGCTCGCCGGGGATCATCTTTCCTCCTCCGTCATTCCGAGGCGCGTCGAAGACGCGAACTATCATGTGCAATTGCACATCGGAGAATCTCGAAACAATAACCTCTGGATTCCGGGTCCGGCGCTCTGCGCCGTCGCGGAATGACTAACCAATCTCACCTGATCGGCTCGTGCACGGTGACGAGCTTTGTGCCATCCGGAAACGTCGCCTCCACCTGAATGTCGTGGATCATTTCCGGAATGCCCGCCATCACCTGCGCTCGCGTCAGCACCTGGGCGCCGGCCTGCATCAGCTCGGCCACGGTGCAGCCGTCGCGCGCGCCCTCGACGATGAAATCGGAAATGATCGCGATGGCTTCCGGATGATTGAGCTTGACGCCGCGCTCCAGCCGCCGTCGCGCCACCATCGCCGCCATTGAAATCAGAAGCTTATCCTTTTCGCGGGGAGACAGATTCATGCGAGCACTCTAACAATCCTGATCAATCCAATTGAGCCCATTTAATTGAGCCAGAGCCGCGGCAGTGCCGAACCACTGGCACGGCCGAGCACCGCCATCATATCGGCGCGAAGCCGGGCCGCATCTTGGGCACAGAAGCGTGCCATTGCAAACCCATTCCAGGTGGATATGCCGACCTCACTCCCGAACGATTCGGAAAGCGCGCGAATCCGCTCCACCATCGCCTCATCGCCCGGCACGATCAACGCGGTGCCGATAGCCACGCCACTTTTTGCGATCGCAGGTCTGGCCAGCTTGTCGCCGATGTCACCCTCGAGCCGTATGGTTTCGGCGAACACCAGCCTGCCGCCGCATCGCAGGCGCCAGCGATCGACGAATTCGCCCTGCAGCATTCGCTCTCCCATCGCGGCGCGACCGAACACCACGATTTCGCAAAGCAGCAGCGAAGCGCTGTCTGCGAGATCGATATCGATGTTGCGTAATACCCGCGCCCGGTCGAACAAAATGGTCTCCTGCGGCAGCCAGGCGAGATGCGAGCCCGCTGCGGCCTTCAAGGCAATGTTGACCTGCGCGGCCGGTCCCTGGGCCCGGTAGATTTTTTCCGCAGCCGCCGTCGTCACCGTGAGACGCGATCCTTCGCCGGTTGCGATGTCGATGTCGAAACGGTCGCCGCCGGCGATGCCACCCGCGGTGTTGACGAAAACGGCCGAAAGTCCCTCCGCCTCGGGCGAAGGGAAACGGACGCGCAGCGAGCCGGATTCATGTAGATGGCGGCGGCGGGTGACACCTTCGACCTGGTGCACATCGAACTTCACCGCGCCCTGGGCACGGTTGGCCGCGAAAATCGTCGAAGCCGCGCTCGTGGTATCGGTCCGCATCCGTCCCCCGGACACGACCTTCGCCGGCCGCGTCACAAAGCCATATTAGATTAAAGCGCCATCTGGCGACTGATTTCGCCGGGATCGAGATTGCTTCGATCGCAGGCGAATTTCACGGCGCCACGATCCATCACCGCGAAATTGTCGCCGAGCTCGCAGGCAAAGTCGAGATATTGTTCGACCAGCACGATCGCGATATTGCCGAGGCTGCGAAGATAGGAGATCGCGCGCCCGATGTCCTTGATGATCGACGGCTGGATGCCTTCGGTCGGCTCGTCGAGCAGCAGCAATTTCGGCCGCATCACCAGCGCACGCCCGATCGCAAGTTGCTGTTGCTGGCCGCCCGACAGATCGCCGCCGCGGCGGCCGAGCATCGATTGCAGCACCGGAAACAAGGAGAACACGTCATCGGGGATATTGCGGTCTTCGCGCTTCAACGGTCCAAAGCCGGTCTTGAGATTTTCCTCCACGGTCAGAAGCGGAAAAATCTCGCGGCCCTGCGGCACGAAGCCGATGCCGCGCCGCGCACGCTCATAGGGCTTGAGGCCGGAGATGTCGGCGCCGTCGAAGGTGATCGAGCCGCTGGCAATCGGATATTGGCCGACCATCGCGCGCAGCAGGCTGGTCTTGCCGACGCCGTTGCGGCCGAGCACGCACATCACCTTGCCCGGTTCAGCCGAGATCGAGACGCCGCGCAGCGCCTGGGCCGCGCCGTAAAAGAGATTGATATTGTCGACCTTCAGCATGGGCGGGCTCTGGTCGCGCGAATGGCGAATAGCGAATAGCGAATAGTTGAAATTCCCGGACTCATCGTTTTTGCACCTTAGTTCTATTCGCTATTCGCCACTCACTATTCGCTATCTTCATCTTCCCAAATACACTTCGATCACCCGCTCATTCGAGGAAACCTGGTCGATGGTTCCTTCGGCCAGCACGGTGCCTTCGTGCAGACAGGTCACCTTGACACCGAGTTCGCGGACAAAGGTCATGTCGTGCTCGACGACCATGATCGTTTTCTCGCGATTGATTTCTTTCAGCAGTTCGGCGGTCTGATGGGTTTCGACGTCGGTCATGCCGGCGACCGGCTCGTCGACCAGAAGCAATTTCGGATCCTGCGCCAGCAGCATGCCGATTTCGAGCCATTGCTTCTGGCCGTGCGACAGGCTCCCCGCCAGGCGGTTGCGCGCATCCTTCAGGCGAATCGTCTCCAGCACCCGCTCGATGCGCTCGGATTCGGCTTTGGTTTCCCGCCAGAACAGCGTGCCCTTGACGCGGTGATCGACATTGAGCGCCAGCAACAGATTGTCTTCGATGGTCTGGCTTTCGAATACCGTCGGCTTCTGGAATTTTCGGCCGATTCCAAGTTCGGCGATCCTGGTTTCGTCGAGCCGGGTCAGGTCGGTAACGCCGTCGAACAGCACCTCGCCTTCATCCGGCTTGGTCTTGCCGGTGATGATATCCATCATTGTGGTCTTGCCGGCGCCGTTCGGGCCGATGATGGCGCGCATTTCGCCGGGAGCAAGCGTCAACGACAGATTATTGATGGCGTGAAAGCCGTCGAACGAAACGTGCACGCCATCCAGATAGAGCAGCGCGGAAGTGGCGCGGGTGTCCATGACGTTCATGCGCTCACTCCGCCGGGTTCGGTTCGCTGATGCCATCTTCGCGCGCGGCGCTTACGGCATTGGCCGAAACGCGTTGCGCCTTCCACGGCTCCCACCAGGCGTTGAAGGTGCCGATGATTCCCTTCGGCAACAAGAGCGTCACCAGGATGAACAGCGCGCCCAGCATGAACAGCCAGTACGGCGCCAACGGACCGGAGGTGAAGACGGTTTTGGCGTAGTTGACAACGATGGCACCGAGCGCCGCGCCGATCAGCGTGCCGCGACCGCCGACGGCGACCCAGATAACCGCTTCGATGGAATTACCCGGCGCGAATTCGCTGGGATTGATGATACCAACCTGCGGCACATAGAGCGCACCGGCGACGCCGGCCATGCAGGCCGAGAGCGTGAATACGAACAGCTTGTAGGATTCGACGCGGTAGCCGAGGAATCGCGTGCGGGATTCGGCGTCGCGGATCGCAATCAGCACCTTGCCGAGTTTCGAGGTCACCACCGCGCGGCAGATCAGGAACGCGAAGATCAGCGCAAGGCAGCTCAACGCGAACAGCGCAGCGCGGGTGCCATCGGCCTGCACGTTGAAGCCGAGGATATCCTTGAAATCGGTGAGGCCGTTGTTGCCGCCGAAACCGAAATCGTTGCGGAAAAATGCCAGTAGCAACGCATACGTCATCGCCTGCGTGATGATCGAGAGATAGACGCCGGTGACGCGCGATCGAAACGCCAGCCAGCCGAAGGCAAATGCCAGCAGGCCCGGAACCAGAACAACCATCAGGGCCGCGAACCAGAACATGTCGAAGCCGTGCCAGTACCATGGCAGCTTCGGATAGTTCAGGAATACCATGAAGTCAGGCAGCAAGGGATTGCCATAGACGCCACGGCTGCCGATCTGGCGCATCAGATACATGCCCATCGCGTAGCCGCCGAGCGCGAAGAACGCGCCATGACCGAGCGAGAGAATGCCGCAATAACCCCAGATCAGGTCGATCGAAAGCGCCAGAATGGCGTAGCAGACATATTTTCCGAACAGCGATACCAGGTAAGTCGGCACCTGAAATACGGAGCCGGCCGGCAGCAGCAGGTTCAACAGCGGGATCAGAACACCAACCGCGGCGACCACGATCAGAAACACGGTCGCGCTGCGATCCAGCGAGCGCGTGAGCACGTGCGGCATCATGCTTCCACCGCCCGCCCTTTGAGCGCGAACAGGCCGCGGGGGCGTTTTTGAATGAACAGGATGATGAGGACCAGGATGGCGATCTTGCCCAGCACTGCGCCCGCGACCGGTTCGAGGAACTTGTTGGCGATGCCGAGCGTGAAGGCGCCAACCAGCGTGCCCCACAGATTGCCGACGCCGCCGAACACCACCACCATGAAGGAGTCGATGATGTAGCTCTGGCCGAGGTTGGGGCTGACATTGTCGATCTGCGACAGCGCCACACCGGCAATCCCGGCGATGCCCGAGCCCAGGCCGAAGGTCAGCGCATCGACACGCGAGGTCGCAATCCCCATCGACGCCGCCATTCTGCGGTTTTGCGTCACCGCGCGCATCTCAAGTCCGAGACTGGTATAGCGCAGCATGGCCAGCAGGATCGCGAATACCGCCAGCGTGAAGCACAGAATCCACAGCCGGTTGTAGGTGATCGTGATCTGTCCGATCTCGAACGCGCCGCTCATCCAGGAGGGATTGCCGACCTCCTGATTGGTGGGACCGAACATGGTGCGCACAGCCTGTTGCAACACCAGCGACAGACCCCAGGTTGCGAGCAGCGTTTCCAGCGGCCGGCCGTAAAGAAAACGAATGATGCTTCGCTCGATCAGGATACCGATCGCGCCGGCCACGATGAAGGCCAGCGGCACGGCCATGATCAGCGAATAGTCGAACAGTGCGGGATAATGGCTACGGATGGTTTCCTGCACCACGAAGGTAACGTAGGCCCCAATCATGACCATCTCGCCATGGGCCATGTTGATGACGCCCATCACCCCGAAGGTGATGGCGAGACCGATCGCGGCGAGCAGCAGAACCGAGCCGAGCGACAGGCCGTACCAGGCATTCTGCACCATGGACCAGAGCGCAAGGTTACTTTGGATTGCCGAGGTCGCATTGGCGGCGGCGTGCGCAATCGCAGGCGGCTGGTCTCCGGTCAATCCGGTCAAAAGCGCCAGCGCTTCCTGATCGCCACGCGCCTTGATGGTGGCGATGGCCTCCAGCTTTTCGGCATCGGTGGCGTCTTCCTTGAACAACAGGATCGCCGCGCGCGCTTCGGTAAATGCCAGCTTCGCGCCCTTGTTGGTCTCCTTCTGCAGCGCGCCGTCGATCACCGGCAGCATGGTCTCGTCATGGGTCTTGAAGACGGATTGCGCGGCCTGGATTCGCTTGGCGGGGTCCGGCGACAACAGCGTCAAACCGCCGAGCGCGGCCTCGACGGTCCGGCGCAGGCGGTTGTTGAGCCGCACGGCAGCGGCGCTATCGGGAATGCTGGCGACCGGCGCGCCGGTTGTGGCATCTATGATCTTGCCGTCGGGCTGCGTGACGTAAACTTTTTTGGTGTCCGGATCGGCCATCAACCGGCCGTCCTGAAGCGCGCTGATGATGGTGTAGGCCAGCGGATTACCGCCGGTCGCGAGCGCGCCCACGGCTTCTTCCGTGTCAGAAAACTCGTCGTTTGCGAATTTACCGACCGCGTCTTCGAAAGGACCCGCCAGGACAGGCAGTACGGTTGCGAAAATCAGCAACAATGCGAATGGCAGCGCACGGAAGTTTTTAAAGGCATTGCTAAGCACTGGACGACCCCGGCAGAAGCAGAGGGAAGGCGGCGGATATCGCCGCCTTCCCTGGTTTGTTCGGACTCAGGAATGACTCAGGAGCCCTGACCGCCGCACTTGTTGGTCTTGGTGTTGTAGTTGCCGCACTTCTTGCCGACCCAATCGCCGATCAGGTCCTTCGAATCCGGCAACTCCTTCGACCACGCGTCGCCGGCGACCAGGCCGGGCGTCTTCCACACCACATCGAACTGGCCATTGGCTTTGATTTCGCCAATGAACACCGGCTTGGTGATGTGATGGTTGGGAAGCAGTTCGGACGTGCCACCGGTGAGGTTAGCCGTCTTGGTGCCGGGGAGCGCGTCGATCACCTTGTCAGCATCGACCGACTTCGCCTTCTCAACCGCCTTCACCCACATGTTGAAGCCGATATAGGTCGCTTCCATCGGATCGTTGGTCGTGCGCTTCGGATTCTTGGTGTAGGCCTGCCATTCCTTGATGAACTTCTCGTTCGCCGGGGTCTTGATCGACTCGAAGTAGTTCCAGGCAGCGAGATGGCCGAGCAACGGCTTGGTGTCGATGCCGGCGAGTTCTTCTTCGCCCACCGAGAACGCGACGACCGGAATATCGGTTGCCTTGATGCCCTGGTTGCCGAGCTCCTTATAGAAGGGAACGTTGGCGTCGCCGTTGATGGTCGAGACCACGGCGGTCTTCTTGCCGGCCGAGCCGAACTTCTTGATGTCGGCGACGATGGTCTGCCAGTCCGAATGACCGAACGGCGTGTAGTTGATCATGATGTCTTCATCCTTGACGCCCTTCGACTTCAAATAGGCTTCGAGGATCTTGTTGGTGGTGCGCGGATAGACGTAGTCGGTGCCGGCCAGCACCCAGCGCTTCACCTTTTC
>JAQGKC010000296.1 GCA_028290305.1 Bradyrhizobium sp. | reverse complement strand
CCCTGGACAAGACCCCGTTGACCCAGGGCGAACTTTTTAGTGCTTTGCTGCCATGGATCATCGTCTGCATCGTGATGCTGATCTGGGGCACTGGTGACTTCAAGATCTGGGCGAACAAGATCTTCGTCTGGAACTATGAGATTCCAGATCTCGACAAGATGATCAACAAGGTGCCGCCAGTGGCGGCCAAAGCGACCGCTGAACGGGCCATTTTCGGCTTCACCTACCTGTCGTTCACCGGCACCGGTATGTTGATCGCGGCCATTATCTCTGGCCTGCTGATGGGCTTCTCGCCGGTCAAGCTTGTCACCGAGTATGGCCGCACCATCAAGTTGTGTGCGATCTCGCTGATCACGATCTCGGCGATGCTGGCGATCGGAACGCTGACGCGCCTTTCCGGCGTCGACGCAACGCTCGGTCTCGCCTTCGCCGCGACCGGCGTATTGTATCCGTTCTTCGGCACGCTGCTCGGTTGGCTGGGTGTCGCGCTGACCGGATCGGATACCGCGTCGAACATTCTGTTCGGCAATTTGCAGAAGATCACCTCGGAGCAACTGGGCCTGTCGTCGGTCCTGATGGGTGCGGCAAACTCCTCCGGCGGCGTCATGGGCAAGATGATCGACGCGCAGTCGATCGTCGTCGCCTCCACCGCCACCAACTGGTATGGCCATGAAGGCACGATCTTGCGCTTCGTGTTCAAGCATTCGATCGCGCTGGCCTGTCTCGTCGGTCTCTTTGTGATGCTGCAGGCTTACGTCTATCCGTTCACGGCGATGGTCTTGAAATAAGTTTTTTCGCCTTATCTCCGTCAAAATCCTCGTGGGTCCGGGCGCCCGCGGGGATTTCGATATTTCAGCGCCGCAGGCATGCCGATGCAAATCTGGTCAATGTCATATTCGTTCGATAAATGGCTGCGCGCCAAAAACGGCATCAGGCTTAAAGGCGTTTCCAGGGGTTGAGGGGTTCTATGAGTTCAGTCAAATTCGCGTTGAGAGCGGCCGGCGTCGCGGTGCTCTTGCTCACTTCCGTTTCATCGATATCGGCCCGCGCGGAAGAAGGCTTTCCGTTCGGCATGGAGATGACCCTGGACGCTCTGCCGCAGCCCGGATCGAAGCGGATCCCGGACCTGGACATCGGCGACAACGGCGAGGTGGTGCTGGAGCTGTGGTGCAAGGGCGGCAAAGGCCAGTTTTCGGTGGCCGGCAACACCGTGGTCTTCGTCGCCGGTCCGATGCAGGATCGCGCCTGTCCGCCGGCCCGCGCCCAGGCCGATGACGACCTCGTCGCGGCATTGACCGAAAGCACGACCTGGCGGCGTCAGGGCGATTCCGTCGCTTTCGTCGGCAGCAGGACGCTGCGCTTCCGTCTCAATACGAACTGAGGCGGGGAGAACGCGATGCTCCAGACGCGATCTTCATCGCGCTCGAGCTTGTTGATCGAGCACGATTTCCTCGACGGGATCATGCTCAAGCCGCCTGCGCCACGATCATTTCCAGACCGACTTGTCCGCGTCCCAGCGCTGGCCCTTCAATTCCTTGGCCAGCGCCTCGATCGAGCCGCTGTCGTCGCGCGTGTCGGCTTCCTCATCGCTGGAGGATTCGTCCGACAGATTGAGTTTCGGATCCGCGCCCTCGTCGGCCGTCGTCGTGACCGGATTGCCGATCCACAGCATCAGGCGGTCCGATCCGCCGGGCTTATCCGGCGCCACGAGGCCCGCGACCTCGACCGTATCGGTGAGGTCCAGTGCGGGATAGAGCCGGCTCGGGCGCTTGAAACTCAGGCGGAGTTTTCCGGTGGTCGCACTCCAGCTCGATGAGGCAGGTTTGGCTGCCAGCGTTTTTGCAAGCACGCCCGAAATCGCGGCGACAAGCTTGTCCCTGTTGATCTTGTCGCCGTCGCGCCAATCGGCGGCCGAAAAGCGGATCGCGCGATCCATCTCGACGACGCCGGCGGTCCAGCCGGCCGCGACCACGCCGGGCATGGACTTCGCCTTCGCGATCAGCGCCGCGGCCCGTTCCGGATCGACGGACAGGCTGATGGTCTGCTGTCCGGCGCGCAGCGCGTCGCAGGTCACGGCAAGGCTGTTCAACGCCACCTCGACGTCCTGACCCTTGAGGCTTTTGAGGAAATCGACCGCCGCGTCGAGCTTGATGCGCACCCCGATCGACTCCGGCGAGACGTCGGTAAAATCCTTTGGAGCTGCCGTGATGCCGTCATCGATGGTCTGGCTGTCCTGGAATTCCTTTTCGCTGATGTCGGAGTTTTCGCTGGAGGCGACTTCCGTCACGGACTGGCCGATGCCGATCTGGCCCCTGAAATCGAAGGTGTCGCCGGTCTGCTTGCGAACCAGTTTGACCGTGACCGGCGATTTCTCGCCCAGGCTCTGGGTGGAACCGCTCAAGGTCTGGCCGCTGACGGCGAGATTGACGACGAAGCGGTCCTTGCGATCGGAGTTCTTTGCGATCGGGTAGCAGACATCCAGCGTCGCCGCGCTGACGGTCTTGCCTTGGCGCGTCTCCTTCAGGATGACGTCGGCGTTGCCGTCCATCAGCCCGTCGATGGCGGTAAAATATCTGACCTCCGTGGCGTTCGGGTCCACCTTCGATTGGAGCTTGATCTGGGCGGTGGCGGTATCCGCCGAGGCCGCCATCAGACCGGCCGAGAGACCGGCCAAGCAAAACAAGAGCGCGCGCATATAAGTTCCTCGCGGATAAAAAAGGGCCCAGGTCGCAGGTACTGGAGCGCGACGACGTCAGAGCGAACGGTCCCGAACCATGCTCTCTAGCAAACACCGGATTATTCGCCAAAGTCATTCGCGAAAAAAGAAGGCCGCCCGGAGGCGGCTTCAAAGATTCGTTTACGGTCCAGTTTGCGGGCGTGGCGCGCAACGACTATCGCGCTCTAAGTTGTTCTTTGCGCGCAGCCTTTTCGGACGACCGCTGACCGCTTTTTCCGTAGCCTGTGCTGGGAGCCAATGCCGCCGCCTTCGCCGGGCACGCGCGTGCCGGTTCCTTCGGCAACTCGGCTTTCCATGATAGAAAAGGCACATGGGGCCGGGACAAGTCTAACCGAAACGACAGCGATGTCATCGATTGGATCACCGACACAGCCCGGCTGCCGACTCGCGTGCTGGCTTGGGGCCAAGAAACTGATTTCTACGGCAGCCAGCTTTTGATCTGCAATTACCAGCCGCCATAACCACCGCGACCATAACCACCGCGACCATAACCGCCGCGGCCTCCGCCCCAGCCGCCGGGTTCGGCCCAGACCGGGTCCGGGTAGTAACCGCCGCCATAGACACAGCACGGCCGCGGAGGCGGAAGGCAGCAGGGCGGCGGAGGCGGCGGAGCGCAACCGCAGCCGGCTCCATTATAGCCGGCTCCGTAATAACCGCCCCCGTAATAGCCGCCGCCACCCCAAGAGCCGCCACCCCAGCCACCCGCAGGACCATAGCCCTGTGCTTCGGCAAAGGAGGGGATTGAGGCGGCAACCAATGTGAGGACCGCCGTGAGCACGACGACTCGCCTGCCGAATTTCAGCATCATGACACGTCTCCCGTTATTCATGTGGCGGTGAACCCGCACTTGGATTGTAGTTTGCCAACTGAGACATCAAACAAGGCGCAAGCTGGGATTTCCGAGCGGCGATCTCGCGATATCTCGTGATATGGTAAATCCGCTGGGCTCCGGTCCAGCATACTCATAAGCGCCCACTGGTACGTCCGCGCGGCTTTGATGAAGTCGACTAGATCGCGAACAATCGTCGGCTTCCGACTACGAATTAAAATCTCGCCGTTTGTCGCGAACCGATAGCGCACCCTTTAAGGGCAGCTCACAGTCAAGCGACGGTCGATTTACTCACGCAGAGCACTTTTGCTCGGGTCATTCGCCGTTAACAGGCTGATCTCGGAAAATGCCCGCATCGGGCTTCACTGCAACATCGATCTTCACAGCGCGCTCAAATCATCCAGCCCGCCGCTAACATCGCGCAATCTCGTCACGTCCGCTTTGCTGCGCACAACAGGCTTAACGCGGACGCCGTGCCACGTCTGAGAAGTGCCAAGAGCGGACGAGTTACTAGCAAGGAGCCCTGCCGGATCATCGCCATTTGGTTGCTCCCGCGCGGGACGCGGTGGTGCCACGGCCGATGAAGATGGGGCACGATTGCTCGCCGCGGCGCTAGGGTGCCGCACGGCGGATCGTGCGCTACGGCCAGATAATCCGCGACGGCCTGCGATCTTACACTAACCGCTACAGCCCGAACGCGAGGTGACGCGGAACAATCTCGTTGCCTGGCGCATGATTGACTTAAGCTTGGGCGTAGCTCGGATGAGCCAGTCGGGCGCCCCGATATGGCGAAGCATCTCAATTTCACCATTGGTATGGCGCTCGCTAGCGTGAGCGTCGCTAAAATAGTCCGGATTCGCAGGATACCAATCCAAATATCTTGCAATGTCTTTCTGCAGTCTCGCGCTGTCGGGCAATCGAACAGCAAAAGCTAACTCTCGACGAAAGCAGATCGCCTCGATTCTCGCGCGCTGATCCTCATCGTATCCGATCCCGCATCGCTCTAGTCTTGCGTGCGTGGCTTCGTGTACGATAGTTGAAGCGATCCGCTCTACACTAGTTGCCGAATCGGCGACGAATCGCTCGTCGAGCACACAGGCTCTGAGAGAATGCTTGTAATGGGCAAGCCCGTCAGGCAGCAGGTTAATCCAAACACGCTCAAGATCCCTGATAATGCGGGAGTAGTGCAAGGGACTGTGCTGCTTTACGAGAAGCAGCGCACGTTCGACGAGCGACAAGTGCTCCGGCGCAAAGTAATTGCCGATCCAAATCCCATCAACCTGCCGACTGAAGGACGCCGCCAACTGCATCCTGTCGATGAGGCTCGGACGAAACTTGGACGGTTTCTGGCGTTCCTTGCGCATCCTAAACCCGGCGATCCATACATGATTTGATACACCGGTCGGACTTTCGGTCCGCTTACCGGCACGATAGCAAACTGCATCGACTGCATTAAGGTTCTACAAGGCACTGGCTCTCACCGAGGTCCGCAGCGGGTCAAAATGAGAAGAACTCGCACCGGGCACAATTGGTCTACTTCACCTCTGGAAGCTGACGCGCAGCCAAGGGGCGCGCCTAAGCGGCTCAAGGGACAGAACCGGAAGTCAATTCTTGAAATCGATGACGCGGCCGTCAAGATGACTTCTAGCGCGTTCATGGGTATCTAATTGCATGTTTGCTTGGCGACTACCTTCGCTGTCGAGGCGCCGCGATGTTTGGGGGGTAGGTTCGGTGCTATTGATCGGTTTCTTCGTAGCGCTTTACGCGTTGGACGCCGGATCAAATCCTGACCAACTGTTGGCGGCCGTTTCGCTCAATCAAAACAGGATAAGCGTTAACCTGCTCAGTTGTTTGTCGGTTGATTCGCATAAATTGGTGTTTGATCGAAAGGACTATTGGGGATGCCAAGTTGGCAGCGGAGATCGGCGATAAGCTCTCGGTAAAGGCGGTTTTACTGAACGCGGACTACGCCGCATGTCGATGGGGCTTTTTTTGCCACCGTCGTACCGGGGGGAAGTGTCTACAGTTAGATATAACAGTGAACGCGGTCAGTATCTCCTTTCGATCGGGGTATGTGAGCGCGCCATCGATGGATCGATGAATCCAACGAATGCATCAGCAAGAACGTTTCTGTCTTCAATCAGCGGGTCGAACCACACGACCTATTTTCGGTCGCGCTTTTTGGTTTGGCGAGATCGCAGACGGATAAATGGGAAATGTTCAAGAGTAAGAGATCGTACTGATCCGGCATACGCAGTCCGCGAGGTTGAGTGTGCAAAATTGGTACGTGTCCCGATCTAGGCCGATTGCCGCTCGAAAGGCTGAGACCAACAGTCATTGCGCCGAGGGGCTTGATCTTCCAATATCCTGCGTTGATGAGCGAACGCCGGTGATTTGCCCAACGTGTCGAAGTTTTTCCGCGCGTGCCGTGATCGCGGAACGATCTCACGCGAAAAAATGCGCGCCCGACGGGCTAGATTTGGTGTGATTTGGGCTGTTGAGTCCCAAAGAGAAAAACATTTCTGTTCCAAGTTGCCCCAAATCACTGCGATACTAGAAGCGGACATCGCGTGCAAAGTCTGGACGCGCAACTCGCACCAAGAACATGGCCTCACCGCCTGGGACTTCCAAGCGTGGCCCTCTGCTTCTTGTCCCGTGTCTTGTTGGGATCTTCGATTGCCTCAACCGACTGGATGTATTCTGCGATATATTCCGGCGGCAGGCCGTGTTCCCTGCCACCGGCGATGACACAGTCCTTGTACCAGCCGTAGGGTTTGAGGCTGTCGTCGATGTAGTCAGGGGTGGCGAGATAGGTAAGAACTTTCTGCCTGCGACCTTTCTCGTTGATGACCGTGACCATCGCGTGCTCGTAGCCGCTGCCGACACCTTCGGCCTCATCTAGCTTGGCACGCTCGGCAGGATCGAAGCTGAACAGGACCCCTATGACTCTATTGTTGTTGCCACTGGCAAATGCGTTGCACTTCCCTGACTTATCCGTGCTGCGCTTATGGAAGTGAAGCCCATGACCCGGCAAGGTAGCAACGCCGAGGGGCGTGCAGCTCGGCATGCGCTTACGCAGCCGGGCGGTCGACATGTTGGACCCGTAGGCAAAATAGACTACTGGCTCCGGTGGTCCGGTCTCTGTTTTCTCCAGCGGCTCGATCGGCGGATCACCCGGCCTAAGGATCGTGCGCAGCGGAACTGTCATGATGCTGTGCTCGTCGGATTCTTCGCCTTCGCGAGTGATGATGGGCTGTCCATCCTCGATGTTGAGGATGGGGACGGGCCTGCCCGCCCATCCGCAATCGGCGCAGCGCGGTCGTTCCCAGAGTACGCCGGGTGCGGCGGCATTTTCGCCCTGTTCAGGTTCGAGATGGGGCGAGCT
>JAQGKC010000263.1 GCA_028290305.1 Bradyrhizobium sp. | reverse complement strand
AACCACACATATCTCTGGCCGCGGATCGCGAGGCTGGACAAGTCATGTCGATTCCGGACCGTCTGGAATCCGGGTGTTCGGATCAAGCCGGACCCCTTCTGCGTCGTACAGAGCCTTGCCGACTGGTCGGCTGACGACCTTCAGACAGTCAACCACTGAGGTTCTGAGCGCGGGAGCAGGCGGTGGCGATCCAAATCCTTCGCGATCTTCGCGGCCTACGCGTCCAGGTGGTTCATCCGCCGGACAATGAACGCGTCAGGCTGGTCGAGCATCTGCGCCGCATCGGCTGCATGGTCGAGACGCAATGGCCGGTCCCGGAACACTGGTCCGACAATTCGGACGTGATGCTGCTTGCGATCGAACATGACGTGCGCAGCGATATCGTGCGTCTCCTGAAGTCGAGCGACGGGCCGCGGCCAACGCTGATCGCCATCGTCGGTTACGAAGATCCGTCGACGCTTCAGTTGGTGCTGGAGGCCGGCGCGGTAGCCGTTATCGAACGGCCGATCCGTCCCTTCGGCCTGCTCACCAACCTGACGATTGCCCGCAGCATCTGGCTCGAAAAACGCGAAACCGAAAAGCGAATTCGTAAACTGGAACGCAAGCTTTCGGGCCTGCAGCGAATCCAGAAGGCCAAAGCGGTCTTGATGGATGGCCAGGGGTTGAGCGAAGCCGAAGCTTACGAAAGCATCCGCCGCCAGGCGATGGCGAAACGGTTGTCGATGGATGACATGGCCGCGGCGATCATCCACGCAAATGAACTCTTGCAGTACCGTGCGAAAGATGTTTAATTTTCGGTGCAACTGCAGTGGGACGATGCTGTCCTGAGCGTAGTTTTTCGCCCGACCACCAAGGATGTTGGTCAGGCTTGGCGAGGTTAGCCCGAGGGATCCGCGAGGATCTGTCGGGCTTTTTTGTTTTGGCTGTCAATCATCCGGAGAGAACATCATGATGCACGGCGATATTTCATCGAGCAATGACACGGTTGGCGTCGCCGTCGTGAACTACAAGATGCCTCGGCTTCACACCAAGGCGGAAGTGCTGGCCAATTGCCGCAAGATCGCCGACATGCTGGTCGGCATGAAGTCCGGTCTGCCGGGCATGGACCTCGTGATCTTTCCGGAATATTCGACCCACGGCATCATGTATGACTCCAAGGAGATGTACGATACCGCGTCGTCGGTGCCTGGTGAGGAAACCGAGATCTTCGCGGAAGCCTGCCGCAAGGCCAAGGTCTGGGGCGTGTTTTCCCTCACCGGCGAGCGCCATGAGGAACATCCGCACAAGGCGCCGTACAACACCCTGATCCTGATGAACGACAAGGGCGAAGTCGTTCAGAAGTATCGCAAGATCATGCCATGGGTGCCGATCGAAGGCTGGTATCCCGGCAACTGCACCTATGTTTCAGAGGGACCGAAGGGCCTCAAGGTTTCGCTCATCATCTGCGACGACGGCAACTATCCAGAAATCTGGCGCGACTGCGCCATGAAGGGCGCCGAACTCATCGTTCGTTGCCAGGGCTACATGTATCCCGCGAAAGATCAGCAGGTGCTGATGGCGAAAGCGATGGCGTGGGCCAACAACGTCTATGTGGCGGTCGCCAACGCGTCGGGTTTCGATGGCGTCTATTCCTACTTCGGCCACTCCGCGATCATCGGCTTCGACGGTCGTACGCTCGGAGAATGCGGCGAGGAAGATTACGGCATCCAGTACGCCGCCATCTCCAAGTCGCTGATCCGCGACGCGCGCCGGACCGGACAATCGGAAAACCATCTCTTCAAGCTGGTGCATCGTGGCTACACCGGCATGATCAATTCCGGCGAGGGTGATCGCGGCGTCGCGGCATGTCCGTACGATTTCTATAGCAAGTGGATCGCCGATCCCGAAGGCACCCGCGAGATGGTGGAGTCGTTCACGCGAACGACCGTGGGCGTCGAGGAATGTCCGATCGAAGGAATTCCGAACAAGGCCACCACGCATCGCTAGATCGATTGCGACGCATCCTCTGCTTCCTTGGTTCGAGACGCGCGGCGTTGCCGCGCTCCTCACCATGAGGGTTTGAAAAAGACCTTATCCTGAGGAGCGCGCAGTTGCGCGCGTCTCGAAGGATGACGACACTACGCCGAACGCTTTCCGCTCTATCGCCGTGCGAGCCGGAAATAGAGTTCGGACAGCCGGACCGGTAAGTCCTCGACACGCGGCACCAGCATCGTATTGCCTCGTCCGAAAATGCGTATAGCGGAATTCATGGCGCCCGATCCCAGCACCACACCGAATCCGTCGATGCCGCGTGCCCTCAATCCGACCGCGGCGCGGCGCGCATCTTCGACAAGTTCGAGCGGATCGGCAACATCGATGTCGGACGGCTCGCCATCGGTCAGGACGATGACGAGCTTTCGAAAACTTCGGGCGTGGCTGATCACTTCACCGGCATGACGAAGTGCTGTGCCGAGCCGCGTCGACAGGCCGGATGACAATGCAGCCAGCCGCCCCACGCATGTGCGGTCATACGGTTCGTTGAAGGCCTTGAGCGTCGTCATCTCGACATCGTCGCGCCCGTTCGAGGCGAATGCGAGCATGCCAAAGGGATCGCCAAGCGCGCTCATGGCTTCGGCGAGAACCGCCACTGCGAGGCGCTCGACATCGAGAATCGAGGCCCCGGACGCGAGGCGATCGCGGGTCGATTCCGAGAGGTCGAGCAGCAGCAAAACCGCAAGATCGCGATGCTTGGAGGTCGTGGTGCGAAATATACGCGGGTCAGGCTCCTGACGCATCCGCAACGCGATCCCTGCCTCGAGCATGGCATCGACGTCGAGATCATGGCCGTCGAGTTGCCGCTTCAAGCGGATGGTCCGGCCGACGCGCACGCCGCGGACCAGCCGGCGAATCCGGTTGCGTAAAACATCGGCGCGGTCGAGCGCCTCTTCGACGAGGCGCGGATCGCCTAAACGTGGGGCGACTTCACGTACCGTTGTCCATTCCGGCCGTTCGACGCCATGCGCGAGATCCCATTCGGGATATTTTGCAATCACAATGCCGCGCTGGTCCGGCGCGACAGGCCGCGCCCGTCCGACGCTGCTTTCGTCCTCGGACCCATCGGGGCCCAGGGAGGTTTGGTCCGGATCTTCCCGTTGCTCAACGCGGGCTGCATCTACGGGAAGGTCGAGCGGCTCCCCGGAGGAAGGCGCGTCGTCGCCGAAGTCCCACAGGCCGAGGCCATCGTCGCGATAGAGCGGCTCGACGACATAGGTCCTGGCGTTGAACTGGACACGCATCTGGCCGAGATCGTTGCCCAGTAGCATGCCGATCTCGCGGCTGATGCCTGCGTCCTCCAGACGGGGCAGCCGGGCCTCGACCATCGCGCGTCCTTTGGCGACAAAGCCGTCATCGTCGCCGTAGGACGGATCGAACAGAGCGCGGGAGAGCCGCGCCAGCAGAGTAGGGGCCGTGGCGACGCCGGCTGGCACGGCGAGATGGTAGGGCGACCACAGCTTGCGCAACCCCGGCAGTTGGCGCATCGCCAGCAACTCGATGCGTGCATCCTCGATCAAGGTGACGAGCGCGGTCTGGAGCGGCTTGAGCGTACCAACGGGAAATCGGGGTCCGCCGAACACGAGGTGGGCCTGGGCGTGCGCGGCCGCCGCTTTATATAAAGCGTAGGCGGCATCACCCTGCACGCCGCGATAAATTTCGGGCATGCGGATCAGCGGCCCCGCGATCCCGGCGCGACGTTGGGGCGCCTGAGCGGAGCCCACAGGAAAACTGCGCAACAGCGGTGGCCGGCCCCACAAAGAAGTCAGGAACGCTTTGGTCTGGCGTTCGGTTTCGGCGAAACCGACGCCGGCCGACGCTCGCTCCAGCAGTCGCCGCGCAAGCTCATCCTGCAGCGTGAAGAAGGCCAGCCGTCTGCGCCTGTCGCCGGCCGCCAGTTTCAATCCAGCGGCGACGAAGCTCTCGAAGGCATCGATGTTACCCGCCGACAGGATTTCACCCATTCGCAAGGCGGTCGCCTCGACCGATTCCGGCGCTCGCAGCGCAAGGTCGTCCATGACGCGCCACCAGCGCGCGAGATTCGGACCTGCGCCCAGAATCCGACGCGCGACGGCGACAGAGACGATCGTGCGGGCGGCCGCCTGCGCGCCGGCGTGGCGGCAAACATTCGCAGCCGTGTGTGCCGCCGCGATCAGGGGTGCGATACTTTCTTCGGTCGGCTGGTTTCTGCTGATCTCCCAGAACGCGACCAGGCAGGACGGACCGGCGTTGACGTCGGCCAGGGCCAGTACGCCCGCCGCCCAGCTTTCGAGTTCGTCGTCATCAAAGCGAGCCGCGAGATTGTCCCAGGCCGCGCGAAACAGCGGCCTCAGCGCGTCGCGCTGCCGCATCAGCAGATGAACGCGACGGGTGGCGCCATCGGAGTGCGCCGAAATGACTCGCAGCGGCACCGATCGGGCGGCAGCGCTCACGGTATGCAGGCCTCTATGGCGGCGCTGAGCGCTTCACGGATGTCGTGATTGTCGGTGATCGGCAGCACGATGCTCGATCGCACGGCGGCTTCAAGCGACAGGCCGGCGCGCACCAGCCGTCCCGCATGGATCAGCATGCGGGTCGAGGCGCCTTCGTCGAGTCCGTGGCCCTGGAGATTGCGGGACCGCTCCGCGATGGCGACGAGGGTCCCGGCCAGTTCGACATTGGTTCCGGCCTCGCGCGCCACGATGGCGGCTTCGACCGCCGGCGGCGGATAACCGAAATCGATCGCGAGGAAACGCTGCTTGGTGGATTCCTTCAGGTCTTTCACCGCGCTCTGGTAGCCGGGATTGTAGGAGATCGTGAGCTGGAAATCGGCGTGGGCCGGCACGATCTCGTTGTGCTTCTCCAGCGGCAGGATTCGTCGTGTATCCGTCAGCGGGTGGATCACGACGGTGGTGTCTTGCCGGGCTTCGACGATTTCATCGAGATAGCAGATCGCGCCATGCCGGACCGCCATCGTCAGCGGGCCATCGTGCCAGACGGTGCCGTCCGGCTCCAGCAGATAGCGGCCGGCAAGATCGGAAGCGGTCATGTCTTCGTGTGCCGCGACCGTCACCAGGGGTTTCGCCAGACGCCAGGCCATGTGTTCGACAAACCGGGTTTTGCCGCAACCTGTCGGTCCCTTCAACATTACGGGCAGACGCTCGGCAAAGGCGGCCTCAAACACCGCGATCTCATCGCCCACCGGCTGATAGAAGGGTTCCGAGACGATCAGGTAGGCATCGAGGTTCATACGCGCATCTCCACGGATTCTGCGTGGGGAAAGCCGCCCGCCAAGGCGAAAACTTCCTCCCCTCCGCAGTGGGTTCGGCAAGCATCGCCTTATGGGCACGCCACAGCCTTGGAGCGCGCAATCAGGCGTCTCGTGAAACGCCTCAATAGTCATTAGACCGTCATTCGCGATTTCGCACAAGTGACCCCTTGAATGGGATTTGCCTGGTATGGCAGGGAGTTCGTCGTCGATCGCGAGATTGGCTTTTCCGGACACTCTTCCGCAGGCGCGCCACATGGCATAAGAGCGGCCGAAACTTCTTTTAAGGCTCAAGTGCACATGATTCGTCTCGACAACGTCAGCAAGCAAGTCGGCCACCAAATCCTCTTCATCGAGGCCTCTGCGGCGCTCCAGAGAGGCGAGAAGATCGGCCTCGTCGGTCCCAACGGGTCTGGCAAGACGACACTGTTCCGGATGATTACGGGCCAGGAGCTTCCCGACGAGGGCCAGGTCGCCGTCGATCGCGGCGTCACCATCGGCTATTTCAGCCAGGATGTGGGCGAGATGTCCGGCCGCAGCGCTGTTTCCGAAGTGATGGACGGAGCCGGACCCGTCAGCATCGTGGCCAACGAGTTGAAGGAGCTGGAGGCCGCCATGGGAGATCCGGACCGGGCGGACGACATGGAAACCATCATCGCGCGCTACGGCGAAGTGCAGGGGCGCTTCGAGGAGCTGGATGGTTACGCCCTGGAGGGTCGGGCACGCGAAGTGCTGGCGGGCCTGAGCTTCAGCCAGGAGATGATGGAAGGCGACGTGGGCGCGCTGTCGGGCGGCTGGAAGATGCGCGTGGCGCTGGCCCGCATCCTGCTGATGCGCCCCGACGCCATGCTGCTGGACGAGCCGAGCAACCATCTGGACCTGGAGAGCCTGATCTGGCTGGAGGAATTCCTGAAAGGATACGAGGGCGCGCTGCTGATGACCTCGCACGACCGCGAGTTCATGAACCGCATCGTCACTAAGGTGGTGGAAATCGATGGCGGGGCGTTGACGACGTATTCCGGCAACTACGAGTTCTACGAGCAGCAACGCGCGCTGAACGAGAAGCAGCAGCAGGCCCAGTTCGAGCGTCAGCAGGCGATGCTGTCAAAGGAAATCAAGTTCATCGAGCGCTTCAAGGCGCGCGCCTCGCACGCCGCGCAGGTGCAGAGCCGGGTGAAGAAGCTGGACAAGATTGAACGTGTAGAGCCGCCCAAGCGTCGCCAGACGGTATCGTTCGAGTTCTTACCGGCGTCCCGCTCGGGTGAAGACGTGGTGAGCCTGAAGAATGTGCATAAGGGTTATGGCAGCCGGAATATCTATGAGGGGCTCGACTTCATGGTGAGCCGCAGGGAGCGCTGGTGCGTCATGGGCATCAACGGCGCGGGCAAGTCCACGCTGCTGAAGCTGGTGGCGGGCTCCACGCAGCCCGACGATGGCACGGTGGCCCTGGGTGGCAGCGTGAAGATGGGCTACTTCGCGCAGCACGCCATGGATCTGCTGGACGGCGAGCGCACGGTATTCCAGTCGTTGGAGGACTCGTTCCCTCAGGCGGGGCAGGGCTCGCTGCGCGCGCTGGCCGGCTGTTTCGGGTTCTCCGGCGACGACGTGGAGAAAAAATGCCGGGTGCTGTCGGGCGGCGAGAAGGCACGGCTGGTGATGGCGATGATGCTCTACGACCCGCCGAACTTCCTGGTGCTGGATGAGCCCACGAACCATCTGGACATGGCGACGAAGGAAATGCTGATCGCCGCGCTGTCGGAGTACGAAGGCACCATGCTGTTCGTCTCCCACGACCGGCACTTCCTGGCCGCGCTGTCCAATCGGGTGCTGGAACTGACGCCGAAGGGCATTCAACAATATGGCGGCGGCTACACGGAATATGTTGCGCGCACCGGCCAGGAGGCTCCCGGCCTGCGTAGCTGATCGGGCAGGCGTTGTGCCTGTCTGTCGCAGCCAGATCCGCTACAGCTAGCGTGCAGCCCCTTGCAGCCCCTGGAGCGCCTCGAGCAATTGGCTCTCGGTAGGCGTCCGCAGGTATTTCCGCATCTGACCTTCGATGCGGCGCTGGGCCTTGTTGAAGTACGGCAATGCACGTTTGATGATCTTTTGTCCTGACTCGCTCAGACGAAGGATTTTCTCGCGCTTGTCCTTGTCGCCAGCGGACGACTCGATCCAGCCGAGATCCACCAGCAATTTCACGTTTCGCGAGATGGTCGTCAGATCGAGCGCGGACTCCTCGGCCAACTGCGTGACGGTTGCGGGGCCAAGGCGGCCCAAACCTCGCAACAGGGAAAACTGCGTGATCCGCAGTCCGGCCGGCCTGAGCGCTTCGTCGTAGATCCTGGTCAGAGCCCCGGAGGTCCGGCGGAACTGGGTGCAATAGCAATCCGTGAATAGGGGCGGCACGGGTTTTCTCCTGACTAGCTGGCATCCCGGCCACCCAAAT
The DNA here is from genome assembly GCA_028290305.1 of Bradyrhizobium sp. The sequence continues at coordinate 31,447 of JAQGKC010000263.1, read as the reverse complement.
AATTGTACCTACAATCATCTTGACAAAGCCGGGAAGAGTGATTGTAGATACAACTATCGATATTCGCGGCTGCAAGCAACAATAACACTGGGAGCATTCATGCCGACCTATACGGTTACAACCCTTGAAGGTTGTCTCGATGACGGCAAGCGATCGAAGATCGCCCGCGAGATCACCCGGATTCACAATGAGGCGACCGGCGCGCCGACCTATTTCGCGCAGGTCATTTTTGTCGAGGTCGCTCCTGGCAAATACTTTGTGGGCGGCGTGCCGCTGCACGGGCAGCAAGTGTTCGTGAACGGGCAAATTCGCGCCGGACGAAGCATGGAAAGCAAGGATGCCCTGATTGCCGCCATGCTCGCCGCACTCGCAGAAGCGGCGCAGCTACCGACGAACAACATCTGGGTCTACATCAGCGATCTCGTACCGAGACAAATGGCCGAGTTCGGGCACGTCCTTCCAGAACCCGGCGATGAAGCCAAATGGACTGCGTCTCTCCCTGAAGCGGACAGGGCGCGGATGGAAAGCTTCACGATGTCCCGCTGACCGGACCGCCGGCCAAGCAAGTTTTCAGCTCTCGTCATCCACGCGAGAAGATCGCCTGCCATCATAAAATGGAGGTTGGCCGTCCGCCCACACCGAGCGCTCGCGTCGGCGTTTCGCCGCGCCGCGTCCGGATGGCCGTGAGGGATGTGGCCGTTGCTGCGCCGCAAATAAAGATTTTCTTGCAATAGGTGTCATGACAACCATATGATCCTGGCTTGGCGCTCGGCATCGTTGGCGGACCGAGGCCGGAAAAAAATGTAAGGAGGGAGTCGTGCTGCGACGCAGGCAGTTCGTCGTGGGCTTGGGCGCGGCGCTTGGTGCTCCTTACATCTCGCGTGCCCGGGCAGACACCCGGTTTCCTTCAGGCAACGTGCGGTTCGTCGTTCCGTTTTCGGCGGGAGGACCGACTGACGTTGTGGCACGGCTGATCGGCGATGCCATGTCTGCGAAGTGGTCGGTGCCTGTCATCGTCGAGAACAGGGCCGGCGCCGGAACGATTGTCGGCAGCGCTGAAGTTGCAAAATCCCAACCCGATGGGCATACGCTCGGTTTTGTGATCTCGGCTCACACCATTAATCCCGCGATCCGGAAGAAGCTGCCATACGATACGCTGCGGGATTTTCGCGGCATCACCGAACTAGCAGAAGCGCATGTGGTGTTGGTGGCGAATCCGTCGTTTCCGGCGGATGACCTCGAAGGATTCCTCAAGGTCGCGCGGTCGGCCACAGAGCCTTTGGCGTTCGCTTCTCCGGGCACGGGGACCTCGACGCATCTTGCGGGTGAGTTGTTGCAGAGAGTTGCCGGCATCAAGATGCTTCACGTGCCTTATAATGGAAGTGCCCCGGCCCTGACCGACTTGCTCGGTAATCGTGTGCCGCTGATGTTCGACATCTGGCATTCGGTTCAGCAGTATGTGGAAGGCAAGCAACTGAAAATGATCGGTGTTGCCAATGCCACACGAATTCCCAACGCGCCGCAATATCCGCGCATCGGCGAGACCTTTCCCGGCTATGAGGCGAACTCGATCTTCGGTGTGGTCGTGGCAGGCAAGACACCTGACGAACTCGTCAGCAGGCTCTCGGGGGATCTCGCCGGTTACATCCGTTCCCCGGCATTTGCCGAGAAGGCAACCGTACTTGGCATGGAGCCAGTGGGTTCAACGGCCGCGGAGTTCGACACCCTGATTCGGAAACAGATCGTAAAATGGCAGGAGATTGCCTCGGCCGCGAAGATCTCGATCGATTAAGGACGATCGATGGCTCGCCGGTGGCGTGAAGATTCGATCGTGGAAAAGGGGTCGATATACCCCAAGGAGACGTCCAGATGATGTCAGCCGAAGACAACGAAAACCTTACCCGTACCGACCGTAAGACCTTCATGGGCGAGTATCTGCGCTCGTTCTGGATTCCGGCGATGGTGTTGGGCGAAGTGCCGGGCCGCGACGAAGCCCCGGTACGGCTGCGCCTGCTCGGAGAAAACCTGATCGTATTCCGCGATACCAACGGCAATATCGGCGTGATGGACGAGCATTGCCCGCACAGGCGCGCCAGCCTGTTCTTCGGACGCAACGAGGAATGCGGCATCCGCTGCGTCTATCACGGCTGGAAATTCGATACCGCCGGCAATTGCCTGGATATGCCGAGCGAACCGCCGGAGAGTGACTACCGCAGGAAGGTGAAAGCGCGCGCCTATGCGGCGCGGGAGGCGGGCGGATTGCTATGGGTCTTCATGGGAGATCAGGCCAGTCTCGCAGCGATGCCCGATTTCGAATGGATCGATCTGCCGGAGGGGCATCTATTCGCATCGCGGTGGGAGCAGGAGTGCAATTCGATTCAAGCCATGGAGGGAGAACTCGACGCCTCTCATGTCAGTTTCCTGCATCGCAAGCTGGATCAGCTCGACAACGAAAAGCAGGCGCTGTCCGGAAGTTATTTTCAGGAAGACCGCTCGCCGCGCTGGCACGTCAAGGACACCGACTACGGCTTTATCGCCGCCTCGCAACGCAATGTCGACGACGACAAGTCCTACTGGCGCCTGAATCAGTTTCTGCTGCCGTTCTACACGATGATCACGCCGCCGCCCGGTGCGGCGCTGATGACGCGCATGTGGGTGCCGAAAGACGACACCCATTGCTGGGTGATCGCCGTGAGTTTCCGGCGCGACCGGCCGCTGGGCGCGGAAGAGGTGCGCGCGTGGCGCAATGGCGAGAACACCCACCGCCGTGTCGTTCCCGGCACCACGACGCCGACGGAAACCGCAGCCAACGACTACCGGATCGACCGTCAGGTGCAAAAGACGATATCCTTCACCGGCATTGAAGGTATCCGCGCGCAGGATGCCATGGTGACGGAATCGGCTGGGCCTATCGTCGATCGCAGCCAGGAACATCTGGGAACGAGCGACATCGCCATCGTGAAGATGCGGAGGCGTTTGATGGCCGAAGCCCGTAAATTCCAGGAGACCGGTGAACGGCCGCTACCGACCCGCGAGAATCGTCTCTATCGGATCAGAGCCCACCAGGTGGTGCTTGATCGCGCAAAGCTGTTCCATGAAGACGATAGCGTGATGGCTGCGATGCAAGTTTAGGCGATGAATGTCTGGGCGCCGGCAGTCGATACGCCCTGCTATGTGTTTCGCGTGATACGCTTGAAAGGAGCATGTTTCGAAAAGGGAAGGTCGGATTCTTCACTCATGTGCGGGATGCGGCTTTCGAGATGACGAACCACGCGGAGCAAGGTCTCGACCGATTTGGCATCGAGTCCGGCCGTGAGGTTGTCGTGTCGCCGCAGCACCTCGTTGAAGCTGCGGTCCAGTAATTCCGTCCCGGTCCTCGATAGCCGGATCTCCGATCTATTGCGGACATCGCCCTTGACGGGCTCGATCTTGACCAAACCCTTTCGCTTGAGCGCGCCAGTCTCCCGGCTGACAACGGCCTTGTCCAGATTTGCCTTCGTCCAGATATCATAGGCGCTGGCCGGTCCGTGCTCGGCGAGAAAGGACAAGATGCGCCACTCCGCGAGTGAAACCCCGTAACTCCGCGAGAAAAACACATTCGCGTTCGCTCTCAGCTTCGCTACGAGACTGGACAAGGCGGTCGGAATGTAACGCTCAAAGTCGATCGCCAGCCCCGGATGCGGGCTTCGCGAGGGACGCGACGGAGATTTGTTCTCACGTTTGGTGGTTTTGGAGGGCATCGTCGTCTTGTAGCTAAATGTAATATCCTGACAAAGCGATTTCTGAGATTTGCGTGCACTTGTCGATGGTCGTGTTGCATCCATCTTATCAACCATGAAGGCACGGCAAGCCGTGTTGCAAGGCTGACGCTTGATGCGGATTGGGGTGTGTTGTCGGCGCGTAATACCGCGGCGGGAGACAAGCCATGCGCTGAACGGTTGTCGGGTCTTGCCCGCGCTTTTTACGCGGTTGGTGCCAGGCATCGGCCGCGATATGCAGCCTATTCCGCGGCTTCGGGAAGATGCGGATGCGATTCCGGGAAGGCCTGCACTTGCCGCGGGCGCCCCATCAGCACCGGCTGGAACAGCACAGCGGCGGCCATCGTGCAGAGCAGCGCCAGCGCCATCATCTTGCCCATGCTCGACATGCCGGGATAGCTCGACGCCCACATGCTGCCGAATGCAGCCGCGTTGGTCATGGCGCTGAATATCACCGCTCTGGTCAGCGTCGATTGCAGCAGGCCGGTCTTCCCGGCGCGCCACGCCATAATGTAGTAGATCTTGAATGCGACGCCGACCCCGAGCAGCAGAGGCAGCGCTATGATGTTTGCGAAATTGAGCGCGAGCCCGTCGAGCACGCAAATCTCGAGTGTAACGGCGCCGGCGACCAGGAGCGGGATCAGCGTCAGCAATACATCCGTCAAGCGCCTCAATGCGATAAACAGCAAAATCGAGATCGCGATCAGCGCCAGAATACCTGCTTCGATAAAGGCCGACGTGACTGTTTTCCCGGACTCGTAGTAGCTGATCGCCGCCCCGGTGGCCGACGGCTCGGCGCGAAGAACGGCGATCGCGAATGTTCGCAGCACATCTGTATCGTTGGGATCGCCCTTCGGCATGGCTTGAACGCGGGCTCTGCCGTCAGGCAATGCCCAATCGCGGACCAGATCTGGCGGCAGCGTCTTGATCGTTATCGCCTCGGGCGCAAGGCTCTTGCGAAGCCGGTCGAGATCGTGAACGAGGGGTGGCACGATCGCCGCTTCCGCCTTGCTTCGGACGCCGGCATCTGCACTGGCGAGACGCTTGAGCAGATCGGAAACGTGCCGCGCAGCGTCGGCGCCGACCCCTTTTTCATTTCCCGCAGCCTTGGAAAGGTTGTCGGCTGTATTTTGGATCGCAGCAATCACCTCCTGATCGCTCGGAGCGGCCTGCTGCTTCGGGGGATTGAGCGCAGTGCCAAGCTTCTGCGACGCGGCCTTCAATGCGGCGATCTTCCGGTCTTGATCGCCTGGAATAAAGCTGCTCAGCGTCAGGGCACGTGAAACTTCGGGTAGCTGAGCCAGACGCTTGGCGATGGCGTCGGCTTGTTCGAGTGACGGCGCCAACACCTCGGAATCGTTGCCGCTGGTTTCCGGATCTCGCTGCAACTGACGATAGATCATGACCGAAGGCGAGTTCGGGTTTTGCAGATTGACCGGATTGAAATCGAATGGCAGATGCAGCAACAGCGGCGAACCCGCCAGAACGAGAAGGATCGTGCCGGCGATCACTGCAATGCGATGCCGCTGAAGGAAATCGTCCAGCGGCGCGAGGCTTTTGAAGCCGACCGCCGTGGTTTCGCCCGGCGGATTGAGTACCGCCAGCATCGCCGGTACCAGCGTGATGCTGCAGATGAACGCGATCAACATGCCGCAACCGGCAATCAGTCCCAGCTCCGAAAGGCCCTGATAGTCGGTGGGCAGGAACGCGAAAAATCCCACAGCCGTAGCTGCGGCGGCCAGGGTGAGGGGGGTGCCCGCCTTTCGGGCGGCGCTTCGCAGGGCCTCTCGCAGGTCATCGTGTTCATGCCGCTCGGTGCGATAGCGCACGCTGAACTGAATGCCGAAATCCACTCCCAGGCCCACGAACAGCACAAAGAATGCGATCGAGATCAGGTTGAAGGCCCCGACCATGGCGAGGCCAAGGGCTGCCGTCGCCGCAAGCCCGACCATCAGGCTGAAGAACACCGCGGCCATAATTTTCCAGGAGCGAAGCGCCAGCCACAAAATGATTAGGACGCCGAGCACCGCCGTCAAGGTGTCGCGCAAAGCGCTGTTTCGGATGACCGAGAATTGGTCGTCATTCATCGGCACTTGGCCGGTTAGATCGACAGTGGCTCCGAATTTGCCTTCCAGATTCAAATCGGCTGCGGCGCGGCGAATCCCTTCGGTCGCCTTGTGTCCCGGCTGAAGCGCCGTAAAATCGAGCGCAGGCTGAATCTCAATGAAGTGCCGCAGTTGATTGGCCGGCACCGGGCGGCCCTGGAGGAGCTCCTGCCAGGAAAATGTGGCTGGCTTGCCGGCGAGAACGTCACTCAACGTTCGATCTGCGAGCGAGAGCGGCCATGCCAATTGCTCCAGTTTGATCTTGCCGGCCTGAACACCCTCGGCCGCAAACAAGAGCGCCTTCATCACGCCTCGGAAGCTCGGATCGCCGGCGAGCCCGGAGATGAACGGCTGTGCGTTCGTCAGTCCCTCGGCGCTCTTTTTGACCTCGGCCGGAGAACCGAACAATAGGCCATTGCGTTCAAAGAAGTCTCCGCTGTCGGGTTGTCCGACCATGGGGAACAGCTTTGGATTCTTTGAGAGGGTTTGCGCCAGTTCGTTAGTTGCCAGCTCGGCGTTTTCGGCTGTCGGCGCTTTCACAACGGCCGAGATGCCTTTTTGCGGAAATGCCCGGGACATCTGCTGTTGGCGTTGATGCCAGGGAAGATTCTGGGAAATCAACCCCTCGATATCCGTATTCACGGAGAAACGAGCGGCATCGAAAGCCGCAGCTCCAAGCATCAGCAGCGTGCCGGCAATAATGACCGTCCACCGGTAGCGGGCGCAGAAATCGACAATCCGGACAACAGCTAAATTCATCATGACGGGCAACAGGTTTTCGCCGCGCAAAACGGCGTCACTCACCCAACTCCCGCGCGGGCAAAATCGTTCACTTCCTCATTCAAAATTTAACGCGGATTGACGATCGTCAACTCCTCAAGCTGAGGGCCGACCGATGGCTTCAACTGGGCTCAGAGGCCCGGAACCCTATGATTGGCCATGCTCAATCGAACCATATCCGGGATCGTAGTGGATGAGCCAAAGTTCCAGAGCTGCGACAAACGTAACCATCGCGCCGACGAAAATGCTGACATGCATCGCCTCGGTATGCATAAACCCCAGCACCCACGGCGATGCCATCAACCAGATGCTGAGCAAGAAATTGAGCCATTCCTCCCAGTCCGAGAATGCTACGATTGATATCGCCGCAATCGCGGCGCCGCTGGCCCAAATGTCAATGCGGACCGGTTCGCTGGCATAGGCAAAAAGCCAAGGCGACACAAAAAGGAAAAGTCCAAACGACACGGTGTAGAAGTCGAGCACGGATACACAGGGCATTTTCAAAGAATTGTTTCGTTAAAGATTTTTCATATTCGTCGCGCCGATCCGCCGGAGCGAAATTCATTTCGCTGAACTAATAAACGCGTGGCCGCGGTGCTTCGTCGCATGGTTCTGTCGAAAGATTAATCCGGTGCACAGGACCTCGTAATGTGCATGCGCCATGTTGGGCCCAGGGATTTCCCCCACCCAATATTGGAGATGTCGTAATGAATGATCAATCGAATAGCTCGCATCGCGCGCCACGAAAAATCCTCAAGCCACGCCGTCTTGCGTTGCTCGCATCGGCTGCCGGCCTTGGCATGGCCGTTCTCGTCGCCGGGCCGAGCGGTTACCTGCCGCTTCCAGCCTTGACGGCGTCGGCCGACGCGGCCGAAACGGCTCCGAATACTGCAGGCTTCGGCGACCTCGTTGCGAAGGTCAAACCGGCGGTGATATCGGTGCGCGTCAAAATCGATGGTGACGCCGACAACGCGGCAGTTTCCCAGCGCGATGGTGAGGACATGAATCAGGATCAATCCGGTTCACCGTTCGACCAGTTTTCGCAACAATTCGGTTTCCGCGGCCCGAACGGCATGCCGCAGCGTCATCAGGTCATCACCGGTGAAGGCTCGGGCTTTTTCATCTCTCCCGATGGCTATGCAGTGACCAATAATCACGTGGTCGATCATGCCCAATCGGTGCAGGTCACGACCGACGACGGCACGATCTATACGGCCAAGGTCATTGGTACCGACAAGAAGACCGATCTTGCGCTGATCAAGGTCGATGGCAAGAAGGACTTCAGCTACGTGAAGTTCGCAGACCAGCCGCCGCGCGTCGGTGACTGGGTGGTCGCCGTCGGCAATCCCTTCGGCCTTGGCGGCACGGTCACGGCCGGAATCGTTTCCGCGCGCGGACGCGACATCGGCGCGGGGCCGTATGACGACTACGTCCAGATCGACGCGCCCATCAACAAGGGCAATTCCGGCGGTCCGGCTTTCGACACGAACGGCAACGTCATCGGCGTGAATACCGCGATCTTCTCGCCCTCGGGCGGCTCGGTCGGAATCGGTTTCGATATTCCCGCCGCCACGGCGAAACTCGTCGTCGCCCAACTCAAGGACAAGGGCTATATCACGCGCGGCTGGCTTGGCGTTCAGGTGCAGCCAGTCACGGCCGATATCGCCGACAGCCTCGGCATGAAGCAGGCCAGGGGAGCGATGGTCGATAATCCGCAAGACGGCAGCCCGGCGGCCAAAGCGGGCATCGAGGCGGGTGACGTCATCACCGCGGTCAATGGAGCTGAAGTCAAGGATGCACGCGATCTTGCCCGCAACATCAGCATGATGGCGCCGGGCACTTCCGTGAAGCTCGACATCCTGCATAAGGGCGACGCCAAGACGGTGACGCTGGCGCTTGGTGAAATGCCGAACGACCGTCAGGCCAATGCGGGCGAAACGCAGTCGAAGGAGACGGCGGGCACGCCGCATCTCGGGTTGCAGCTTGCTCCCGCGGGCGAGGTCGATGGCTCTGGCGACATGGGAGTCGTGGTGACGGCCGTTGATCCCCAAGGCCCGGCGGCAGAGCACGGCTTCAAAACCGGCGACGTCATTCTCAATGTCGGCGGCAAGACGGTCTCCAATTCCGCCGACGTTCGTGCAGCACTGACGGCCGCCAAGGAAAGCGGCAAGCATAGCGTCCTGATGCGTGTGAAGACGGCGGATGCGACGAGGTTCGTCGCAGTGCCGCTGGCGAAGGGATGATTTGCGGTTCCCCCGATACTGGAAAGCGTATCGGCTTCGCATAGTTGGAAAAGGCCAGGCCGAAAGCCTGGCCTTTTCTGTCTCTCAACTTGCCTTTGCTGGATTTTCGACATCGACTGGTTGTCGGTACCCTTTTGAACCGGAGCGAGCCCAATGAATTCAACCGAGACCTTCCCAACTCAATCGTCCGCGCCACCGGTTGCGGTTCATAAGCTTCTGACCGGCCAGAAGGCGCTGGTGACCGGCGCCAGCTCGGGAATCGGCAAGGGGGTGGCGATCGCCTTGGGCGAGGCCGGCGCCGACGTCGTCGTCAACTATGCCAATGACGATGTCGCCGCTGAAGCCGTGGTCGAGGAAATCAAGAGATCCGGCGCCAAGGCCTTTGCGTACAAGGCCGACGTTTCATCGGAAGATCAGGTCGCCGCGATGTTTAAGCGAATGATGCAGGAGTTCGGCACCATCGACATTCTCGTCAGCAATGCCGGCTTGCAGCGGGATTCGGCCTTTCACGAAATGACCCTGGCGCAATGGAATACGGTTCTGAGCGTTAACCTGACCGGGCAATTCCTGTGTGCGCGCGAAGCGGTCCGGGAATTTCTCCGCCGTGGCGTCGTGCCTTCGGTATCGAGCGCCGCGGGGAAAATCATTTGCATGAGTTCCGTTCATCAGGAGATTCCATGGGCGGGCCACGCGAACTACGCCGCATCCAAGGGCGGCATCAAATTGTTGATGGAGAGTATGGCGCAGGAGCTCGCGCCGAAACGGATCCGCGTCAATGCGATTGCCCCCGGCGCCATCAGAACGCCGATCAACACGGCGGCCTGGCAAACCAAAGAGGCCTATGATGCGCTGATGACGCTGGTTCCGTATGGGCGCATCGGGGAACCGGAGGATATCGCCCGCGCTGCTGTCTGGCTGGCTTCGGATCACTCCGACTACGTGGTCGGTACGACCCTTTTTGTCGATGGTGGCATGACGCTCTACCCAGGATTCGCCACGGGCGGCTGAGGCCTGCCGATCGTTCGGCTCGGCCGAGAAGGCGCGCGGTAACCTTGCCGGCGATCTCGGCTGGAATTGCGTATTTCCCTGCTTAAGTGAGGGGTATTGGGGTTTTTGAGTATTCAGGAGGCCTCCAATGGTCCCAAGAAGCATTTTTGCTGCCCTGGTTGGGGCCACGTTGCTGGCCTGGAGTGGTCCGTCGCTCGCGGATGAATATCGGCCCGGCGAATTCCTCGGCCTTGACCTTTCCAAGGCGGTACTTTCGCCGAAGCGCCTTGGACCCGAAACGCAATTCGCGCCGGTTCCGGTCGAGGCCGATTCCGGAAGTCCGACCGCGCGGACATCCGCAGAACCGAAGGCCGCATCGCACATCGTCGTCCCCAAGGTCAGAACGGCGCATGTGCGCCCGGAGAAGCCGCACGGCGCAGCTCGAACCAGGCTGGCGCGACGACACGGCAATCCGCTCGATGCCCAGGCGTTCGACACGCGGATTCAGGTTTGGCCGTGCAGGTCGGGCGGCATTTGCAACTGGCAGCGGCAAGGGAATTAGACTCTCGACCATTGTTGCGCCAACCCGGTCGCGATTTGGACTCTGCTCGCCGGGCAGGTTATCAACGGCGGATCCGCGGCCTCGTCCGTGCCATCAACAAAATGCCGTTCACGCGGCATCGCCGGGCGCGCACCCGGCGATCCAAATCTTCAATTCAAGTCTTCAGGAGTCATCATGGAATATCTGCAAACCCAGGGCATCAGCCTGCCCCGGCTTGGGCTCGGCACGTTTCGGATGCAGGGCGATGCCTGCCGTGCGGCGGTCGAGAGCGCGCTCGGTCTCGGCTATCGGCATATCGACACCGCGGAAATGTACGGCAACGAAGACGCCATCGGCCCGGCCATCGCCGCATCTGGCGTCGCGCGCAAGGATCTGCACGTCACCACGAAGGTCTGGCACGAAAACCTTGCACCGGATTCGATCCGTAGAGCGTTCGACACCAGCCTGAAGAAGCTTGGGCTCGATCACGTCGATCTCTATCTGGTGCACTGGCCGTCGAAGAACATGAATCTGCCGGCGATGTTCGAGACATTGATCAAGCTGAAGGAAGAGGGTCGCACCCGCGCCATCGGCGTCGCCAATTTCAACATCGCGCTGCTGAAGACCGTGGTCGAGGAAATCAAAGCCCCGATCGCCTGCAACCAGATCGAATATCACGTGATGCTCGATCAGACCAAGGTAGCCAAATATCTAAGCGCCAAATCGATCCCGCTCGTGGCGTATTGCCCGCTGGCGCAGGGCCGCGCGGCCAGCGATGAAGCGCTGATCGCGATCGGCCGCAAGCACAACGCCAGCGCGGCGCAGGTGGCGCTGAAGTGGCTGCTCGATCAGGATGGCGTCGCCGCGATTCCGAAGGCGTCGCGCGCGGAAAGCCAGCAGGCCAACCTCGACGCGCTGAAAGTGAAACTCGATGACGAGGACCGGAAAGCAATCGCGGCGCTGCCGAAAGACAAGCGCTTCGTGAACCCCGGCTTCGCGCCGGCTTGGGATTGAAGCAGACTTGGGATTGAAGCAGACTTGGGATTGAGGCAAAAGGAAAATGGCCCCTCGCGGGGCCATTTTTTGTGTCGGTCTCAGTATTCGTGGCGACGATGCTTCACGATCACCACCCTGTCGTGATGGTGGCGCCAGCCGTGATCACCATGTTCGCGAAACTCAGCGCGTGCGCCGAAACGGTGATGATCGCCGTGTCTGACCATGACGGTTTCAGCGCTTGCAATCGACGGCGCTGCAATAGCAATCGTGCCAAGTGCGGCAATAACATATCCAAACTTCTTCATGCTGTCCTCCTCCAGTTACGCTGGGAAATTAACATCGCATCCGGGGCAACGTTCCCGCGGAACTGGAAGAGAATTCTGAACAGTTATTCAGCTACGAATAGTGCAGGCGCAACAGCGTGTCCGCGCCGATCGCGCGCTACTCGACGATCGCCTGATACACCAGCGCGTTGATCTTTTGGCGATAGTGCCAGCGGAGCGGGCCGGGCGCCGCCGAGAGGTAAACCACCGCGAGCTCTTCTTTCGGATCGACCCACCAGTCGGTGCCGCTGGCGCCGGGCCAGGAGAATTGTCCGACCGATCCCATCATCCTGACCACACCGGGCGTCGTACGCACCGCAAGCCCGAGACCGAAGCCGTAATCGGCGCGCGTGGGATCGGCGTTGCCGACGAGGTTTTTGATGTTCGGGCCGAGCTGGTCGGACAACATGTAGTCGACGGTCTTGCGGCCGAGCAGGTTGGTCTCGCCCGAGCGTCCGCGGTTCATCAGCATCATCGCAAAGCGCAGATAGTCCGACGCGGTGGAGGCCGCGCAGCCGCCGCCGCATTCGAATTTGAGCGGCTCCGTTAATTCCGGGGTGCGGGCCTGGGGCTTGCCGGTGTCGGGATCGGCGGGCAGTGGCTTGGCGTAGCGTGCGGCCTTATCCGGGGAAATCGAGAAACCGGTGTCAGTCATCCCGAGCGGCGTGAACAGACTGGCCTGTAGATATTGTCCGAGCGTCTGCTTGCTGATTTTCTCGATGACAAGGCCGGTGATATCAAGACCGAAGCCGTAATCCCACACGGTCGCGGGCTGATACAGCAACGGCAACGACGCTAATTTATCCAGGAAGGCCGCGCCGTCATAATCGTGCGAGGCATCGCCGCTGCCGGCCGGATACATCTTGTGCACCAGCGTGTTGCCGCGGCCGCCGTAGATCAGGCCGGAGGTGTGGCGCATCAGATCCTGAATCGTGATCGGGCGATTGGCCGGCACGGTTTCCGCAGTGGGCTCGCCATTCGCGTCGCGCGCGGCGACGCGCATGTTGGCGAATTTCGGAAAATACTTGCTGAGCGGATCGTCGATCAAGATCTTGCCTTGCTCGTACAACATCAAGGCGCCGACCGTCGTCATCGGTTTGGTCATCGAGGCGATATTGAAGATGGTGTCTGTGGTCATGGGGATGCCAGCCGCCTTGTCGCGCCAGCCATAGGCATCGAGCGCCACTAACTTGCCGTGCCGGGCAATGGCGATGACAGCACCGGGGATGCGTCCGGCGTCGATGTCGGCTTTCAGCGTTGCGCCGATCCGCGCCAGCCGTTCCGACGAGAGGCCGACGTCTTCAGGCTTGGCGCGCGGCAAGGGGTCTTCGGCGAACGCGGCGCCGGAAGCCAGCAGGCAAAGCGCGGTTGCGAGAATTCGTAAGGCAGCCATGGACGTCTCCCGTTTGGGCTCTTCGGCCCTTGTGATTACGGAAGAAGATTATGGCAACGCGTGCCCAGAGACCAGCGGCGTTTGCATTCGTTTTCATGGGGGCTGATCGCGTACGAGCGCGGTCCGAGCCATCGTCGACCGCTGTTCGGTTACTCAGCCCCGGGCTGTTTTCTAGCCGCATTTATGTTGGGGCGGCGCTGGGTTGCCGTTGGCGGTGAATTTGCCGTCCCTGATGGTGTATTTGCCCTTCCGGTTGCGATTATACATCGTGCGCATGGTGCCGTCCGGCTGCATGACAAATCCGTACTCGCGGGTTTGTTTGAGCCTGGGGAAGAAAACGCGTAAATTCAGCATGCCATCCCCGGAAACCTCGGCGTTGACGACCTCGCCTTCATCCGTGCCGTCGCCGAAGTTGCGCCGGTGCATGACCCGGTCACCGGAGGCAATCTCATAGGCAAGCACCGCGCCTTCATTCCTGTCGGGAGCGAGCGAACAGTCCAGCGACCAGGGCCCGATCAATCCCCATTTGCGCGCGGTCTCGGCCACGGTTTCTGCGGACGCGTCAAGCATCAGCATCAGGGAAATCAGGATTGCCAGCGCCGATCGCGTAAAATGTCCGTTCACATCGCGCGCTCCACTTTCGTGAAATGATCGACGATCGAAGCCTAACGATTTCGATCGCGGCGGGCAAATGCACTGAGCCGGTCATAGGCGGCTTGCGGAACACCAGCGTCCGGCGCATCATCATCAGATAAAAAATTACATTTTGGGGGAGGGGCCAGCATGTCCGCATTGTCACGCCGCAATTTTCCCGGCGACATTGCGGTCATGGAGCTGGTGGAGGGGCCGGTGTCGTTCGTCGATACCCGCAACAACAGGCGCGACGGCAAGGCCTACCTGAAGCCGGTTCAGACCGTGATCAACGGGGTGCCGTTCGGACGGCCCTATCAATCACCGTTCGCGGTGCGGTAGACAAGCTGCCTCGGTCAGTGCACGCGACCCAATTCATGCGCGAACCTGCCGCTCCACATTGGCGATCCGGGCCGGCACGCCGAATTCCCTGCGGCACACCTCGGCCAGCACGGCGACGCCTTCGCGGATTTGCTCATGGGATGGACTGGCGAAACACAGTCGCAGCCGGCTGCCGGCATAGGCTTTGTCGGTCGACCATTCCGGCCCCGGGTTGATGGCGACGCCGGCAGCGAGCGCGGCCTGATAGAGTTTTAGGGTGTCGACATTGTCCGGCAGTTTCACCCAAAGGAAGATGCCGCCTTTGGGATCCCAAAATTCCGCCGACGTGCCGAATTGCTCATTGAGCGCTTCCATCAGGGTGTCGAGCTTGGCGCGGAGGCCGCGCGTCAGCTTCGGCACATGCGTGGTGAAATGTGGCGCGCAGTATTCCGCGAGCACCATCTGCTCGAGCGCGCCGGACCCGGCGTCGGTCTTCAGCGCCAGCATCCGCGACAGCGCGTTCCAGGGTGCGACGATGTAGCCGACCCGCAACGCCGGCGCGATCGATTTGGAAAACGAGCCGATGTGGATGACGCCAGCGTTCCTGCTCATCGCATAGAGTGCCGGCGGGCGCTGCCCATCCCAGATCAGGTCGGCGTAGCAATCGTCCTCGAAAATCGGCACGCCATATTGTTCTGCGAGTTTCAGCAGTTCGGCGCGGCGCGTCTCGGGCATGATGGTGCCGGTCGGGTTCTGCACGGTCGGGATGGTATAGATGTATTTCGGGGTGATGCCGCGGCGCTTGAGGTCGGCGAGCGCGGTCGCCAGCGCGTCCATCCGCATGCCCTCCTGGTCGAGCGGAATGCCAACGACGTTGACGCCAAGCCGGGTCAGCCGGTTCAGCGCGCCCTGATAGGTGTCCTGTTCAATGATCACGGTATCGCCGCGCGCCAGCAGGGTCTGGTTAACGAGGTCGAGCGCCTGCAGCGAGCCGGAGACGATCAGGATGTCGTCGGCGACGCAGCCGATGCCGGCGTCGCGCTTGAGCTTGGTCGAGATGAATTCACGCAACGGACGGTAGCCCTGCGGACCGCTGGCAAGGCCGTAGGTGGCGAGCGTTTTGCCTTCCCGCCTCAGAACGGCGTTCACAGCGTCGATCAGACCCTCAACCGGAACCTGGTCGGGGTCGTTGTTGCCGCCGATGAAGCTGTATTTCGCAAGCCCCGTCCACTTTGCCGCGGGCGCGGGCAGTCCGGCCGGAAGCAGCGGTGCGAAGTCGAACGTTGCCGAGGTCATGGACGGCGTCTCCCTTGTTTTTGTTGGTTCTGATCTTAGACAAGTCTGCAGCGCTTGTCTCGCTGCGCCGCCGGAGCCGTTCTGCCCTGCGTAATGATGCTGGCGCGGGTCCACGAGTCCGGCTAATGCTCCCTGCGCAATGTGAGATCCGTAATGGCCGACCCGATCCAGGAAGTTCTGCAAGCCTTCTCCCACGGCGAACTCGTCGTCGTCACCGACGACGAGGACCGCGAAGGTGAAGGCGATCTGATTGTCGCGGCGTCGCTGTGCACCGCCGAAAAGATGGCGTTTATCATCCGCCACACCTCGGGCATCGTCTGCGCGCCGATCACGACCGAAGATGCACGGCGGCTGCGGCTCGATCCAATGGTGGCGCACAACGAATCCAACCACACCACCGCCTTTACGGTGTCGATCGACTACAAGCCCGATGGCGGTACCGGAATATCGGCGGACGAACGCGCCTCCTGCTGCCGGGCGCTGGCCAACTCCAATGTCGGCGCCAACGACTTTGCGCGGCCCGGCCACGTGTTTCCGCTGATTGCGCGCGACGGCGGCGTGCTGCTGCGCTCAGGCCACACCGAGGCCGCGGTCGACCTCTGCAAGCTGAGCGGCCTGCCGCCGATCGGCGTCATCAGCGAATTGATGAACGACGACGGCACCGTGATGAAGGGCGAGCAGGTGGCGCGGTTCGCCGCTGCCCACAAGCTCAAGCACGTCACCATTGCCGATATGATCGCCTACCGCCAGGGGCGCGAAAAGCTGATCGAGCGGGTCTCGACCTTCACCACGGAAAGCCCGATCGGGCCGCTGCAGGGCTACGCCTATCGCTCGCCGTTCGATTCCATCGCGCATGTCGCCTTCGTCTATAACGGCATCGGCGACGGCAAGAACGTGCTTACCCGGTTTCACAAGCCCAATATCGTCAAGGACATCTTCACCGGGCCGAAGCGCATGCAGGCCGTGCTCGAACATTTCAAAAAGGCCGGCAGCGGCGTACTGGTTTACTTGCGCGACGGCGCCGCCGGCGTTCCGGTTGCGCCGCTTCCGGAGGACAAATCCGCCGAAGCCGACCGCAACAAGCAATGGCGCGAGGTCGGCGTCGGCGCGCAGATCCTGCGCGATCTCGGCGTCACCTCGATCCGTCATTTGACGTCATCGACGCACGACTACAAGGGACTGTCCGGCTTCGGCATTGAGATCGTCTCCAACGAACAGCTTGAAGGTTAAACTCCAAAGATTTAACCTGATGCGGTCGCGCTAATGCCCGCGGCAGTGATGCGAAAGGAATTGTCATGAGCGTGCGCCCTCAGGCCAAGGACAAGCCGTCCCCGGTGAATTTCCAGTGGGACGATCCGTTCATGCTCGACGAGCAGCTCACCGAAGACGAGCGCATGATCCGCGACACCGCCCGCGCCTATGCGCAGGACAAGCTGCTGCCGCGCGTCACCAAGGCCTATCTCGAAGAGAAGACCGACCGCGAAATTTTCAACGAGATGGGTGAACTCGGCCTGATCGGCATCACGCTGCCGGAAGAATATGGCTGCGCCAATGCGAGCTACGTCGCCTATGGTCTGGTGGCGCGCGAGATCGAGCGCGTCGATTCCGGCTATCGCTCGATGAATTCGGTGCAGTCGTCGCTGGTGATGCACCCGATCTATGCCTATGGCGACGAGAACCAGCGCAAGAAATATCTGCCCAAGCTCGCCACCGGAGAATGGGTCGGTTGCTTCGGCCTGACCGAGCCCGACGCCGGCTCCGACCCTGGCGGCATGAAGACCCGCGCCGAGAAAACCTCCGACGGCTATCGGTTGACCGGCTCCAAAATGTGGATTTCCAACGCCCCGATCGCCGACGTGTTCGTGGTGTGGGCGAAATCGGCGGAGCATAACAACCAGATCCGCGGCTTCATTCTCGAAAAGGGCATGAAGGGCCTCTCGGCGCCGAAGATCGGCGGCAAGCTCTCCTTGCGCGCGTCCGTGACCGGCGAGATCGTGATGGAAGGCGTGGAGGTGCCGGAGAGCGCCCTGCTGCCCAACGTGTCCGGCCTGAAAGGGCCGTTCGGCTGCCTCAACCGCGCCCGCTACGGCATTTCCTGGGGCGCGATGGGCGCCGCCGAAGACTGCATGGCGCGCGCGCGGCAATACACCCTCGACCGCAAGCAGTTCAATCGCCCCTTGGCGGCGACCCAGCTGGTGCAGAAGAAGCTGGCGGACATGCAGACCGACATCGCGCTGGGCTTGCAGGCCTCGCTCAGGGTGGGACGGTTGATGGACGAAGGCAAGATGGCGCCGGAAATGATTTCCATCGTCAAGCGGAACAATTGCGGCAAGGCGCTCGACATCGCGCGCATGGCCCGCGACATGCACGGCGGCAACGGCATCCAGATCGAATATCACGTGATGCGCCACACCGCGAACCTGGAAACCGTGAACACCTATGAGGGCACCCACGACGTCCATGCGCTGATCCTCGGCCGCGCCATCACCGGTATTCAGGCGTTTTCGTAACGAACACGGCGACGTGTAGGATGGGTAGAGCGCAGCGAAACCCATCGTCATGATCTTTACGCGTTGAGTGAGTGATGGGTATCGCGGCGCTCTACCCATCCTACGAGTTCCGCGCCACGGTACTAAGATTCGTCATAGCCGGGCTCGTCCCGGCCATCCACGTCTTGGATCCCAAAAGAAAACCTCGGCTTCCAAAAGAAAGACGTGGATGCCCAGCACAAGGCCGGGCATGACGAACTTAAAGTTCAATCGAAAATCCTGAAATCGCGGGTGAATCTCATGGCCGATAACGACGACGTTCCGTTCAACCGCGATTTTCCGCTCAAGCCTGGCGTGGTCGATGGTATCAGACCCGGCGTGCGGCGGATTCTCTGTAACAATCCGAGCCCTTTCACCTTTACCGGCACGGTGAGTTACATCGTGGGTGAGGGCAAGGTCGCGATCATCGATCCCGGCCCCGACGATGAAGCCCACGCGGCGGCGCTGTTGGACGCCGTGCGCGGCGAAACCGTGACGCATATTCTGGTCACCCATACCCACCGCGACCATTCGCCGAACACCGCGCGGATCAAGGCCGCCACCGGCGCCACCGTGTATGCCGAGGGTCCGCATCGTGCGTCGCGGCCGCGCTACGAGAGCGAAAAAATCTCCTCGGAATCCGGCGCCGACCGGGATTTCAAGCCGGATGTTCAAGTGCGCGACGGCGAGACCATCGAAGGCTCCGGTTGGGCGTTGCAGGCGATGGCGACACCGGGACATACCGCCAATCATTTGGCGTTCGCGTGGCCCGAACGAAAAATGAATTTCGTCGGCGATCACGTCATGGGGTGGTCGACGTCGATCGTGGCGCCGCCGGACGGATCGATGATCGACTACATGGCCTCGCTCGAGCGGCTGACGCAGCGCGACGAGGATTTGTATTTCTCGGGGCACGGACCGGAAATCCAGGAAGGACCACGCTATGTGCGCTTCCTGATCCGGCACCGTCAGGCCCGCGAAGCCTCCATCCTGCATCGCCTCGCGAAGGGCGAAGCGGATATTCCCACCATGGTGCGCGCGATCTACATCGGCATCGATCCGCGGCTGACGGGAGCAGCCGGCTATTCCGTGCTGGCGCACCTGGAAGATCTGGTCGCGCGTGGAATTGTCGCGACCGATGGTGATCCGGTGATCGGCGGGACGTACAGATTGGCGGACACGTAGGGGTGTCATTCCGGGATGCGCCTCTTGGCGCAGACCTCAGATGTGCAATTGCACATCGGGGAATCTCGAGATTCCGGGTTCGTGCTTCTCACGCCCCGGAACGACGAGCCAACCCCTTCACTTCTTCACCGTCTTCGCCGGAAGCTTGACCGGCAGTTGCGGCTTCTTGACCGGCTTGAGGCTGGCGTTGTCGACGGCGCTGTTGATGTCGTCGATCAGCTTGCTGATGCGCGCGGCATTGCTGCCGAGATCGCTCTCGAAATAGCGAGATGACGAGCGGATATCGACGCGTGAATCCTCGCCGTCGGGCACGACGCGGATCGTCACGTCCTCGCGGAATCCCATGATCGGCGTCCGTGCCACCGCCTCGATGTGGCCGATACGGCGCGGCGGCTGCGGGGCGCGTTCGTCGATCACAAGCCATTTGCGCTTGGTGACGAGCTGCCGTGTGACTTCATAGGCCCGTTGCACCGGCACTTCGAGCTCCACGGTCTCGATATCGGGATAGGCCAGCCGCTGCTGTTCGGCGGAATAAAGCCCGGCGTAGACGGCGGTGTTGGCGCCATCGCCGATGCGCAGCGACGCCAGCGCATCGAAGCGCGGCGGATCGATTGGATCGGTGGTGATGTCGTGGATCGGAGGCAGCTTGCGGTATTGCAGGCCGAGATAGGCGGGATATGCAAGCACGACCGCGTCGATCAGCAGCGCCAGCAGGATGCGGCTCATGCCACGCGAACCGTTTTGCCAGATCGCGACAAAGGCAGCCAGGCCAACCAGGATGGAAAGGCCGGCGCAGGCCAGCGCGCCGAAAAACGTCGCCAGCGCTGGTTTCATTTCGAGAAAGCCGAAGCGCACGATGAGGATCGAGACCAATACCGCGACCACCGAGAACACCGCAAGATTGCGTGCCCAGGAGGCCAGGCTGGACACGGGCTCCGTCTGATAGGGAGCGGAAAACCTGCGGGCCATCGCTTCAATTCTGCCGGTTGGAACCTTGCCGGGCGAAATGCGCCGGGCTTGCGAACTGGCCCGCTTGAGACCACGGACCTGCGGCGAATTCAAGGGACTTCGGCGCCCGAAGACGCTTGGGGTGGGCTATTTCCAGACTGTGCCGTTTATCGGGCCGTCCCACGTTCTTAGCTCTCCCCGCAAGCGGGGAGAGCTAAGAAGCTCAAGCCGCGGCGTTCGGGAAGCTGTAGGCCTTGAACTGGTCGCGCAACGCGGTCTTCAGGATTTTTCCGGTTGCAGTGTGCGGAATGCCGTCGACGAAGGCGATGTCGTCCGGCATCCACCATTTGGCGATCTTGCCATCCATGAATTTCAGGATGTCCTCGCGGGTCGCGGTCTGCCCCTGCTTGAGCTGCACGATCAGCAACGGACGCTCGTCCCATTTGGGATGATGGATGCCGATCACGGCAGCTTCCGCGACCGCGGGATGCCCGACCGCGAGATTTTCCAGATCGATCGACGAAATCCATTCGCCGCCGGATTTGATCACATCCATCGAGCGATCGGTGATCCGCATGTATCCGTGCTGATCGATGGTCGCGACGTCGCCGGTGTCGAAATAGCCGTCCTCGTCGAGAATGTCGGCATCGACGCGGAAATAAGCCTTCGACACCGCCGGGCCGCTCACTTTCAGCCGGCCGAATGTCTTGCCGTCCCACGGCAGTTCCTTGCCGGCATCGTCGGTGATCTTCATCTGGACACCGAACGGCGGATAGCCTTGGGTCTGCAGAATGTCGAGCCGGGAATCGCCGGTGAGTTCGGCAAAGGGAGGTTTCAGCGCGGCCAGCGTGCCGATCGGGCTCATCTCGGTCATGCCCCAGGCGTGGCGCGCCTGCACTCCCATGTCGTTGAACGCCTTGATCATTGAACGCGGCATCGCCGAGCCGCCGCAGACCACCATTCTCAGGTGAGGCAGTTTCAGATTGTTGGCGGCGATATGATTGAGCAGCATCAGCCACACCGTTGGAACGCCGGCGGTATGCGTCACCTTTTCGGTGTCCAATAGCTCGAACACCGACGCGCCATCGAGTTTCGCGCCGGGCAGCACCAGCTTGGTACCCATCGAGGGGGCCGAGAAAGCGATCCCCCAGCTATTGGCATGGAACAACGGGACCACCGGCAGCATTGTATCGGCAGCGTTCGCACCGAGGGAATCGCCGGTGTTGGCCATCAGCGCGTGCAGCACGTTGGAGCGATGCGAATACAACACGCCCTTGGGATCGCCCGTGGTGCCGGAGGTGTAGCACATCGCGGCCGCGGTATTTTCGTCGAAGGTCTTCCACTTGAAATTTCCGTCGGCTTCCGCGATCCAGTCTTCATAGGCGACCGCGTTCTTCAGCGTGGTCTGCGGCATGTGCGCCTTGTCGGTGAACACGACATAGCGTTCCACGCTCGGAAGCTTGTCGGCGATTTTTTCCAGGACCGGCACAAAGGTGATATCGGTCATCACCACGCGGTCTTCCGCATGGTTGATGATCCAGGCGATCTGGTCGGGGAACAGCCGCGGATTGACGGTATGGCAGATCGCGCCGATGCCCATGATGCCGTACCAGGCTTCAAGGTGGCGCCAGGTGTTCCACGCGATGGTCGCGACGCGGTCGCCGAGCTTGATGCCGTCGCGATCGAGACGTTGCGAGACCTTCAGTGCGCGATCGCGAATTTCGGCGTAATTGGTGCGATGAATGGGGCCTTCGACCGACCGCGTCACCACCTCCTGCGTGCCGTGAAATGTCGCGGCGTGCTCGATAATCCGGTGACAAAGCAAAGGCCAATCTTGCATCAATCCAAGCATACCGACGTTCCTCCAGATTGTGTTTGTCGTTTGCCGCGTGTCCCTTCACGGAATTGCCATGAACTTTAGCGTGGAGAAGGCAACCCGCAAATGGCCTTGTAACCATTTAGGCCGCACCGGAGCGGCAATAATGGTTACCGCCGTAGCCGTGCTGGTGACGCTTTGCGCGCAAACCACCCCCGTTGCGGCAGCGCGAAGGCCCGCCAGCTGGCCTCAGGCGCCCTGGAGCGACCTGTTCGGGGAGCACAGGCCGAAGAAGCTGCATCGGGCCGCGCTGCCGGCATCGGTGCCATTGCCGAAGCCGCGGCCGGCAGATGCGCCGGCGACCGCCCCCGATACGCCTGCGGTCGAAACCGCCCCACCTGACAAGCCAGCCGAACACGCCGCCACGCCCGCGCCGCCGCCACCCTCGGCCTGCCGGCTGGCGCTATCGGATGCGATCGCCATTGCTCCGAGCATTCCCGACATCCACGGCGCCGGCGGTTGCGGCGGCGAGGATCTGGTGCGGCTGGAGGCTGTGGTGCTGCCGGACAAGCGGCAGGTCGCGGTAAAACCCGCGGCGATCCTGCGCTGCACCATGGCGTTGGCGATCGCGGATTGGATCCGTACCGACGTGGCGCCGCTGGCGGTGAACCTCGGCAGCGTCATCAGCGATCTCGACAATTTCGACTCGTTCGAATGCCGCGGCCGCAACCGCATCGTCGGCGCTCAACTGTCCGAACATGGCCGCGCCAACGCGCTCGACGTCCGCGCCCTGAAACTCGCCAACGGCCGGTCGATTTCGCTCACCGACCGCACGGTACCGCACGAACTGCGCGAGAGCGTGCTGCATTCGGTGTGCGAGCGGTTTTCAACGGTGCTCGGGCCGGGCTCGGACGGCTACCATGAGGACCACATCCATCTCGATCTGATGGAACGGCACAACAACTACAAGATCTGCCAGTGGAACGTATGGGACCCGCTGCCGCAGATTGCCCCGCTGCTGCCCGCCGCGCGTCCGGATGAAGCGCCGCCGCGCGAAGTCGCCGCCACATCCGATGCGGCGAAATCAGGTGCCGTCAAATCCGATACGACGGAGCCGAACCCCAGCGAGACCAGGCCGGCAACAAACAAGCGGGCAACAAAAAAGCGCCGGTAAGCCGGCGCTTTTTTGACTGTTAAGACGCGATGCAGCGTTTACTGCATCATCAGACTATTGCCGCCGCCTTGCAGCGCCATCTGCGAATTGTACGGCGAGTCGCCATGATGCGGTTCGAGCACGACGACGACAGTGCCCATCTTCACCCGATTATACAGGTCGATAACGTCCTCGTTCGTCATCCGGATACAGCCGGAGGAGATCGATGCGCCGATATATTCCGGCTGGTTGGTGCCGTGAATCCGGAACAGGGTGTCCTTGCCGCCCGAATAGAGATAGAGCGCGCGTGAGCCCATCGGATTGTCCGGTCCCGGCGCCACGAAAGTGGGAACGCCAAGCCGTTCGATCTCGCCCTTGGTCGGATGCCAAGCCGGCCATTCGGTCATGCTGCCGATCTTGGCGATGCCCGACCACGCCATCGCTTCCTCGCCGACGGTGATGCCGTAGCGGATCGCCTTGCCGTTATCGAGTACGTAATAGAGATAATGATTGTCGGAATCGACCAGGATCGAGCCGGGCGCTTCCTTGCGGTGATAGTCGACAATGGCGCGGCGGAACGGCTCAGCGACGGGAACATTGGTGTAACGGATCTTGGCCAGCAGTTCCTTGTCGTGTGGCTTGAAATTGTTCTGGTTGGTCGCCTCATAGGTCGTGGCCTGCATGCAACCCGAAAGCATCAGGCCGGCAGCCAGAATTCCCAACTTTACTTTCAGCGACGGCATGTTCACTTCCGATCGAAAACCCGGCGTTCGCGCTCCAACATTGCGACCTAAACGCGACGATTCTGTTAATCGCATTATCGCCGAAATCTGCCATAATTCCAGAGCTTAGATGCCTCTCCCGCGCTGCGACACGTTCCCTGTGTCCTTTTTGCCGCAGGTTTTCCAGTTTCCGGCTGATTTTTGGGCAGGGCAGGAAACGAGCGTCGAATCGACGCCATGCTGCCGCCATCCGCCCGCCTTAAATGTGGATTTGCGGTTAGTCCGCCCGTCATGAAGCGCTTGCCAGAATCGAGCTAAGTCCTGTTGGTAGGTCTCGTGCTCAGTTCTGGAGTTCTTCATGTTGTCGGTGTTCGTCCCTGCGGAATCCTCGCTGAAGAAAGTCGCATCCGCCGACCTCGCCGCGCTGCCGGAAAGCGCGATCTGGATCGATCTCGTCAAACCGACCGCGGCCGAGGACCATGCTGTGGAAAAGCTGGCCGGGATCGCAGTGCCGACCCGGGAGGACATGCAGGAGATCGAGATTTCCAGCCGGCTCTATATCGAGAACGGCGCGCGCTACATGACGGCGACCCTGATGTGCGCGGCGGATACGGAGACCCCGCGCACCACGGCGGTGACCTTCATTCTCGCCGGCCACCGCCTGGTGACCGTGCGCTACGACGATCCGAAGCCGTTCATGCTGGTGGAGAACAAGCTGGCACGCTTCTGTGCGCCCGGCATCACCGGCGAAACGGTGCTGATGGAGTTGCTCGATGCGGTGATCGACCGCAACGCCGACATCCTGGAGCGCGCCGGCGGTGACATGGATACCATCAGCCATCATATTTTCGAGCCCGAAGGCGCGGCGCGCACCGGCCACGCCAAGCGTTATTCCGACATCCTGATCGCGATCGGCCGCAAGGGCGATTTGACCTCCAAGGTGCGCGAAAGCCTGGTCTCGATCGGGCGCGTGGTGACCTTCGTCGCCGCCGCGGTCGACGGCGTGAAATGGTCCAAGGAGATGCGTGAGCAGCTGAAGACCATGCAGCGCGACGTGACTTCGCTGACCGACCACGCCTCCTATCTCTCCAACAAGATTACCTTCGTGCTCGATGCCATGCTCGGCGTGGTCAACCTCGAGCAGAACAACATCATCAAGTTGTTTTCGGTGATGGCGGTGGTGTTGATGCCGCCGACCCTGATCGCCTCGATCTACGGCATGAATTTCAAGATCATGCCGGAACTGGACTGGACCCATGGCTATCCGATGGCGCTGGTGATGATGGTGCTCGCCGCCGTGCTTCCTTACGTGTTCTTCAAATGGAAGAAGTGGTTGTAGGGAGGTTAAAGCGGCAGTGACTCGGGCAATGGTCTGCGCAAGCGGGAAAGGACAGCAGTCTGCCTCAATTTCTCCGATAAAATTTGAGCGTTGCGCTGAACGTTTGAGCGAAACCTTTCTGTCATAACGCTGTCTCACGCCGCGAGGACAGCAATGGTTGAAAAAGTCATAACGCCTGGACAGAACGTCGTCGATTTCGTCCGCTATCAAGCGGGCCGCAATGCCGCCGGCAAGGCGCTCGCGATGTCGGCGCGGATCTGCCGGTATTGTGGCGCGGCACTTGCGGAAGGCGAGAGCGAAGACGAGTGTTCTAGCGCCTTCAACATCGAGGCGCCGCGTCTGCGAGGTGGCCCGCGCAAGTTGTTCGCGGATTGATTTTCTACTCTCGTCATTCCGGGCTCGCGCTTCGCGCGCCCCGGAATGATGAACCGCGTTACACGTGCTGCCCGCCGTTGATGTGGATCTCGGCACCGTTCACGTAAGAACTCGTTTCCGTGCACAGCACATAAATGATCTTCGCGACTTCATCCGGCGTGCCCAGCCGGTGCAGCGGGATCTGCTGTTCAACAATCCTCTCGGTGCCCGGCGACAATATCGAGGTGTCGATCTCGCCCGGCGCAATCGAATTGACGCGGACGCCGATGCGGCCGAAATCCGACGCCATCTCGCGGGTCAAAGAGGCTAGTGCCGCCTTCGAGGTCGCATAGGCCGCGCCCGCGAACGGATGCACACGGGAACCCGCGATCGAGGTGACGTTCACGACCGAGCCCTTCGCGGCTTTCAATTCGTCGATCAATCCGCGCGCCATCATGATCGGCGCGAAGAAGTTCACCCGGAATACATGGCTCCAGGTGTCGATGTCGGTATCGATGGAGCCGAGTCGTCCGCCACCTTCCGCCTTCGGCGAAATGGCGGCGTTGTTGACCAGCGCATGCAGGGCGCCGCCTTCCAGCCGGTCGCGGATTTCAGAAATCGCCCGCGTGGTGTCGGCGTGATCGGCAAGGTCGACCTGGATGTGATCCTCAGGCCCGGCGCCCCATGGGCACTCCTCCGGGAAGGGATGGCGCGAACAGGTGAGGACGCGCCAGCCGGCGCTGGAGAAGCGGATCACGGTGGCATGGCCGATGCCGCGGCTGGCTCCGGTCAGAAGCAGCGTGCGCCGCGGCGTGTTGGCGGAATTCGGCATGGAGGTCCTTCAGGCTTTCAGCATCAGGGATAAAGCCGCGTCTTGGCCCATGGTTGATCCGGCGCGGCGCGGCGAAATTCGATGCGGTCGTGCAGGCGGAACGGGCGATCGTGCCAGAATTCGAATTGCAGCGGTGCGACGCGCCAGCCGCTCCAGCCCGGCGGCCGCGGTACTTCGCCGACGATGTGCCTGGCGGCGACCTTTGCGATCGCCTGCTCGAAGGCAAAACGGCTCTCCAGCGGCTGCGATTGCTTGCTGGCCCAGGCGCCGATCTGGGCCTGCTTCGGCCGGGTTGCGAAATAGGCGTCGGCCTCCGCCTCGGTCACCGGCGACACGTTGCCGCGGATCCGCACCTGCCGGCGCAGCGACTTCCAGTGAAACAGTAAAGCCGCCTTAGGATTTGCGGCGAGTTCGCGGCCTTTCTGGCTGGCGATGTGACTGTAGAACACAAAACCCTCGGCGTCATAGCTCTTCATCAGCACCATTCGCACGTCCGGCAGGCCGTCGGTGTCGACGGTCGCGAGCGACATCGCGTTGGGATCGTTGGGCTCGGTCTTCACGGCTTCGCCGAACCAGTCGCCAAACAGCGCAAATGGCTCGTCGGCCGCAGTGAAATCACCGGATGTTAACGGTGTCGGGTGTCTGATCGAGGTCGTGTCGGTCATGTCAGGAGATCCGAGTTGCGCCCGCCCGTGGTCCAGAGCGCGTTGCCGCCCCAGTACAGGCTCGCCCTATATAAGACATGGGGACGCGTTGGCCTATCGGGGATCGGGCCGGCGGGCGCCGTGATGACATTGATTCTAATCGCCGTGGGCTCAGGTGGCTGCAGCATGTCCCGCCCCGACCATGCCTTCGCCAAGATGGGCGACGAAATTACGGGGTCGCTAGGATCTGCGCAGCCCATCACGCCCGCTCCGACCGAAAGCGATCTGGCTTTTGCCCGCAATGCTGCCTCCGACGTGCTGACCAAGGGCGACAAGGATTCCAGCCAGCCCTGGGAAAATCCCGCAACCGGCGCGCGCGGTTCGGTAACACCGCTGGCCCAAGCCTATTCTTCAGATGGACGCACCTGCCGGGATTTTCTGGCGAGCTATGTCAACGGGCGGTCGGAAAGCTGGCTGCAGGGTGCGGCCTGCCAGTCCGGTCAGGGCCACTGGGAAATCCACACCCTAAAGCCATGGAAGCAGGGGTGAGCCGGTGCCCCGTTGCAAAAATGCCACGAAGACCCCAGATGAATGCCGAAGGGCTGTCAGCCCACCAAAAATTTGATTTGCCTGAAGGAGACGTGACGGATGCGCGACCCCTATGAGGTCTTGGGGGTGCCGCGGGGCGCCAGCGCTGCGGCGATCAAGAGCGCCTATCGCAAGCTCGCCAAGAAGCATCACCCTGACGCCAACAAGAACGATCCGAAATCCGCGGCGCGTTTCTCGGAACTGAATTCGGCCAATGAGATCATTGGCGACGAGGACAAGCGCAAGCAGTTTGACCGCGGCGAAATCGACGCCGAGGGCAAGCCGCGCTTCCAAGGCTTTCCTGGCGGCGGCTTCCCGGGCGGCGACCCGCGCGCGCGCGCGGCCTCCGGCGGCGGTTTCGAGTCCCGCACGTTCCGTACCGGCGGTTCCGGCCCCGGCGGCGGCGGTTTCGAAGACATCCTCAACAGCATGTTCAGCGGAGCGGCGCGCGGTGCGCGACCCGGCGCGGGCACCACCTTCGAGTTCGATCCAGGTGGAATCGCACTCGATCTCGACCTCAGCGTCGCCATGACAGTGTCGCTGGAAGAGTCGGTCAAGGGCGTGGAGAAGCGCGTCCGGCTGCCGACCGGCAAGGAACTCAATGTCAAGATTCCCGCCGGCGTCACCGCCGGTCAGCAGATCCGGCTGAAGGGGCAGGGCGATACTGCGCCGGGCCATCCTCCTGGCGACCTTCTGATCACGGTCAATATCGCGCCGCACGCCTTCTTCAAGGTCGACGGAAGCGATCTGCGCCTCGATCTGCCGATCACGCTGTATGAAGCCGTGCTCGGCGGCAAAGTCCGCGTGCCGACGCTGGGTAGCGCGGTCGAATTGTCGATCCCGAAGAACACCTCGAGCGGCCGGACCTTTCGCCTGAGGGGCAAAGGACTGCCAAAAGCGGGTGCCACTGGCGATCTGTTCGTCACCACCCGCATCATGCTGCCTGACGGGAACGACGCCGAACTCGAGGCGTTGATGCAGAAGTGGCGCGACGGACATCCTTACAATCCGCGCAGCGATCTCGGCTGATCGTCTCGCGTCACCCCAAAAGGTGCAGCCTCGACCGGGGGACCAGCGCGGTAAACCCCGATCGAGGCCGCTCGCGCCGATCGGCGGATCTGACGCTTCTCATTTTCGCGTGAGCATCCGGTGCGATATTGAGACGCGCCGATGTTCCAATTCAAGATTTTCAATGTCGGAATTGGGACATTGACCTTGACGTATTCACCCGCCGGCCTTTTCCGCCTGATCGTAGACCAGCCGCGCGACCTGCGTCAGACGCTCGCGGTCGCTGCCACCGCTCACGACATATCCTACACCGCGGTCGGCCCAAAACAGCGCACCGTCACTGTCTTGCGTTGCATACCGCATCTGCGTTGTCTCGGTTGTCGCTCGCGCGGCGTAGACTGTGAAGCGTTCACCGGATGCGCTCTCGTACATCAGAAATGATGCAGGTCCGCTGGGGCCGGGCAACAGCCGCCCTCCAACGAGCTTCAAACCGGCCGCGCCCAACTCCGGCGCGTGGACGTCCCAGCCGCAGCGCTTGGTCAGCCATTGCTGCAGATGCGCGCGTTCGCTTCCTGGCACCTCGACGGGATGGCGGACCTCGACCACATAGAGCCGATGCGCATCCAGCGCATCGAGTGTGAAGTTCTGAAAAGTCGACGGCGAAGCGGCCGCGCCGCGCGCCATCCAGCCGACGCCGCCACCGGCGACGAACGCCACCAGCGCCGCGGCTATCGCGCCGTAAATCCATTTGCGCGGCTGCCGCTCCAGCCGTTCGATCTCAAGCCGTTTCGGCACCGCCTCGTCGGCGATGGAATCGTAACGCGCATGCAGCGCCTCGGCCATCGCGCGCCATGACTGCACCCGTGCGGCATCGTCCGGATGCGCCGCGAGCCAAGCCTCGACATCGCCGCGGCGTTCCGCCGGCAGTTCGTTGTCGACATAGGCGTGCAGTTCGTCTTCGGTGACGGGAATCCTTGGGTCGGTCATTGTCGTTGTCTCTGTCTAATCTCAATCAAAAATTGTTTGTCGGCCGGTTGCGATCTCCCTCTCCACAAGGGAGCGGGACAAGAAAACCCTCTCGACTCAAACTCGTTCACTCGATCCATCTTCATTCCAACGCATAACACGTGCCATTATTTCACCCGTCGCAGTGCGGGGCGCTCGCCTTCGAGCGAGGCTTTCACATGGGCGCGTGCGCGGGCGAGGCGGGACATGACGGTGCCGATCGGCACGCCCTGGATGTCGGCGACCTCGCGATAGCTCAACCCCTCCAGCATCACCAGCAGCAGCACCGCGCGCTGCTCCTCCACCAGCGTGGCCAGTGCCCGGGCGATGTCGCGGCCTTCCGCCTCGGTCCCGCTGGCGTCGGGATTGTTGTCGAGCAGCGGCATGAATTGCGGCCGCCGGGCCAGCGATCGCCGGCGATTCTTGTTAAGGTTTGTCAGGATGGTGTAGAGCCAGCTCCTGACGTCGCCGCCGAGAAACAGCCGTTCCGAACGCAGCGCCCGCACCAGCGTGTCCTGCACCAGATCGTCGGCGATATCGGCATCGCGCGCCAGCGCGCGGGCGTAGCGGCGCAGGGCCGGAATCATGGCTTCGACACTCTGACGAAAAGCGCTCATTGCAGCTCGATCTTGGAAGCCCGATTTTGGGTTGGTCCGGCCGGCTTTCAATCACGCCGACAACGCGAACGTCTCGTACAACATAACACCGACAGGATACGGCTATTCCGGTTGTCAGGGCCGGGGCCAGCCCCGAACCGGGCGGATTTGGGCTATACCAGCCGGGACGGCTAGTGTACCTCCAGACCTGTCAAGGGTCGATTGGAAACCGAATGTCGCAAAATCCAGGTCTGCAAAATCCAGGTCTGATGCAGGGCAAGCGCGGAGTGATTCTCGGCGTCGCCAACAACCGCTCGATCGCCTGGGGCATCGCCAAGGCCTGCCGCGCGGCAGGCGCGGAGATCGCACTGACCTGGCAGGGCGACGCGCTGAAGAAGCGGGTCGAGCCACTGGCCAAAGAGCTCGGCGGTATCCTGCTCGGCCACTGCGACGTCACCGATTCCGCGACCATCGACGCGGTGTTCGATGTGCTCAAGGAGAAGTGGGGCAAGATCGACTTCGTGGTGCACGCGATAGCGTTCTCCGACAAGGACCAGCTCGACGGCCGCTATCTCGAGACCACCGCCGACAATTTTTCAAGGACCATGCTGATCTCCTGCTACTCGCTGACGGCGATCGCGCAGCGCGCCGAAAAGCTGATGACCGAGGGCGGATCGATCGTCACGCTGACCTATTACGGCGCCGAGAAGTGGATGCCGCATTACAATGTGATGGGCGTCGCCAAGGCCGCGCTGGAGGCCAGCGTGCGCTATCTCGCCGCCGATCTCGGCGAGAAGAACATCCGCGTCAATGCGATCTCGGCCGGCCCGATCAAGACGCTGGCCGCGTCGGGGATCGGCGACTTCCGCTACATCCTGAAATGGAACGAGTACAATTCGCCGCTGCGCCGCACTACCACCATCGACGAGGTCGGCGACAGCGCGTTGTATCTGTTGTCCGACATGTCGCGCGGCGTCACCGGCGAAGTGCACCACGTCGATTCCGGCTACCACGTCGTCGGCATGAAGCGCCCGGATGCGCCGGACATCTCGCTCGGCAAGGACTGATCGCTTCCTCCATGCCGCAGCCTGTCATCTACTACATCCGCCATGGCCAGACCGAATGGAACGCGGCGGGCCGCTTCCAGGGCTCCCGGGACATTCCGCTCAACGATCTCGGCCGCGAACAGGCGGCGCATGCCGGCGGCCTCCTGAAGGATCTGTTTGCACGCCATGAACGTGGGGCGGACAGCGTCGGCTACGTCTCGAGCCCGCTCGGTCGAGCGCGTTCGACCATGGAGTTCGTGCGCAGCCAGCTCGGTTTGCTGCCGGACGATTACGCGCTCGACGACCGGTT
>JAQGKC010000180.1 GCA_028290305.1 Bradyrhizobium sp. | reverse complement strand
GCCTGAGGGATCATAGTGGGCCCGTCCGCGTGCAGCGAGAGAACGGACGGTGCCGTCGGGCCAGACGACGCGCATGTGGACATCGTAGTCTTCGTGCTGCTCCACAGCCGCGTGGACGGCCCGTTCGATACGATCGCGGTCCTCGGGGTGAATCGCATCTCGGAAATCGTAACGGGTCGCGCGGGCTCCTGAGCTGAGGCCGAAGAGTTCATAGCAGCGCGGGGACGAGACGGACTCATCGGAGAGAATGTTCCAATCCCAAGTGCCGAGATCGGCCGCGGCGATGGCCAGACTGAACCGCTCCTCGCTTTGGCGGACCGCCTCTTCGGCCTGTTTGCGCTTGGTGATGTCCATGGCAACACCAGTCATGCGCGTTGGGCGGCCTGAGGGATCGTAGTAGGCGCGTCCGAGTCCGGCGACAAAATGGATGGTGCTGTCCGGCCAGACGGTGCGCATCTCGACATCGCAGTCTTCGTGCCGCTCGATAGCTCCGCGGACGGCCTGGTCGATACGCTCGCGGTCCTCGGGGTGATTCGCTTCCAGGAAGCGTTGATAAGTTATGGGGGTCCCGGAGCTGAGTCCGAAGAGTTCAAGGTGGCGCGGGGACCACACCAAATGATCGGAGCGAATGTCCCAATCCCAAGTGCCGAGATCGGCCGCGGCGACTGCCAGACTGAGCCGCTCCTCGCTTTGGCGGACCGCCTCGGAGGCGCGCAGGGCGCCTTCCGTCCGGTAGCGCACGAGGTATTGCCATTTGAGCAGGACAAAAGCCCAGAGCAGCAGAAGGCAGGCGAGAATGGCGGCGGCGAGTTGGACGGTGAAGAGCCTCTTGGCAATGACTGCGTAAGCCGAGGAGTCTCGATAATTCAACCACCCCACAGCCGCCAATATGACCAGGGCGAGCGCCAGCAGCAAACCGGGTTGCCCCACCATTGAAATTGTCTTGCGCTCTTGAACGTCTTTCATTCCGCTTCACTTGAGGCCTATGTTTTGAGCAAGCAAAATGGCCCTTTTGCTCTCGCCGATGGAGGATTTTCCTTCTGACAAGCTGCCTGCAGCTTCACTGATGTAAGCCTATACAATATGTACGCTTCTCTTGAATCGTCCAAAAGAAAGCCTCCTACCACCGTAAAGTAAAGTGGTCGATCCTAAAGGGGTCGATCCAAAGTATTAACACAATCCTCCAGTAAAGGGGTTCGGCATAGCCATATTTTATTGCCGCTTCGCCTTCCCTTGCGCAATTGCAGGCCACGGCGGGAAAGCTCCACTTGGAATTGCCTGCCCCAAAAACTGGTCCCGCACTTCCACATATTTTCCTCGGGAAATCAAGGACGCGGCGGAAGAGCTTGAATTGAATCGCCAAATGATGGAAGACGGATAAAGCAGGCACGCTGGCAAACCTGCTACGCCGTGAGGAAGGACACTAACAATATGTGGTAGTGCGGGACCCGTTTCCCGGTCAACCGATGCGGAAAGCTTCAGCGATAGAGAGCCACATCCCCTTTCAGCGGCGGCGGGTATCGGTATCTACGGCGACAATCGCACTTTGGACAATGGCGCGAACGAAATTTTCATCGAGCGATTCCCCCGAAAACCAACGCCGAAAAAACAGCGGACCGACAATGCGGGCAATGAGATGAGATGCGGCCTGATCCCGGCCGATTTCACCCTTTTTCTGCGCGCGTTCGATGACCTCGTAAAGGGGGGCCATGATGTAAGCATGCACCTGAGCGTGGAGTAGCTTGGCAATCTTGGTGTCATGTTCGGCGGCATCGACGATTGAAGGAAGAATTTTCGTCGCCGGTGCTGTCCGGAGGTATGAAGCGAGCGCCCTGACGAGGGCCTCGATATCGCCGCGAAAGCTTCCCGTATCCGGAACCTCGAATTTCGAGCCCAATTTGGAGCAAGCCTCCAGCAGCAGGTCTGCCCGCGAGGGCCAGTGCCGGTAGATTGTGGTCTTTGCCACACCGGACCGTTTGGAAACCTCGTCGATGCTGACCCCACTCAGGCCTGTTTCCGACATCATCTGATGGGTCACAGCGAGCACGGTTTCCTTGGAGCGCCGTACGCGCGCATCGAGTTCAGGGCTGGTTGGGGACGAAGCCCCTTTCTTTTTCTTTGTTGACATCTTTTCTCCTAATGATACGATACTGTAGCGTTGCGCAACGCGAGGGCAAGCGTGAAATTAAAACCGCGTCTGAAACTCGTCTCGACAATAACTATCACGGCCCACATCGCCAGCCCAACGAAACGAACATATGACAAACAATGGAAACAAGCAATGAAAACACAGATTGACAATAAGCGAAGGAGCGCCGTCATGTCCGTCCAGCCTCTCTTTACCCCGGTCCGCGTGGGCGATCTGGATCTGCCCAATCGCATCGTCATGGCACCGCTCACCCGCATGCGCGCCGGGCCGATTGATCACGTGCCGACCGCGCTGCAGGTCGGTTACTATGCCCAGCGGGCTTCGGCCGGACTGATCGTCGCGGAAGCGACCGCGATCAGTCCTGACGGCTTTGGCTATGCCGATACCCCGGGGTTATGGAATGCGGAACAGGTGCGCGGATGGCGTCAGGTCACCGACGCGGTGCATGCCGCCGGCGGCCGCATCATTGCGCAGCTTTGGCACACCGGCGCCATTGCCCATCCCGACATGCGCGGCGGTTCGCAGCCACTGTCGGCATCCGATGTCGATCTTCTCCACGAGTCAGTGACCGCATCGGGCAAAAAGCCCACGGTTGCTCCCCGACCGATGACCACCGCCGAGATCCGCCAAACCGTTGCCGATTATGCGCGCGCAGCACGCAACGCAATGGAGGCCGGATTCGACGGAGTGGAGATACTCGCCGCCTATCTCTACTTGATCCCTCAATTCTTGAACCGGACCACCAATCGTC
>JAQGKC010000242.1 GCA_028290305.1 Bradyrhizobium sp. | reverse complement strand
CGCACAAGGCCTCCGGTTCGTTGCAGGATATCCAGCGCGCCCGCGTCCTCGCCGTCCACTCCGAGACCGCCGGCAACATCAGCGAAACCGCTCGACGCCTCGGTATCTCAAGAAATACCGTCTACCGTGTTCTGGAACAGTATCCGGCGCGGTCAGAGTAACAGCCTTTGGAGATCGTCGTCGATGGCGCCGCCGGCACGCGCACTCTGATCGAGTGGAATTAACGCGGCCAGGTCCATGTCAAAAGACGGCTCTGCGCATCGAGCAGCACGGCACCACAGGCAGCCTGCGCGGTTCGCTTGAACTTGTCGCGATCGACGATGACGGCGGCAATATGGGGATGCAGCGCCGTCGCGTGCACGACATCATCGCAGAGGATAGCTTCAATCCCCGCGCGATCATGGACGACGACTTTGTCAAGTTCGAGAAGTCGATGGAATCGATCGGCACGGTCGCCGACCCAGTGTCGAAGTCTCGCGGGATCATGCAGGCTGCCGAATAATGTTTCCGGAACCGGCCGGTCACGGCCGGTCCCTTTCCCGCAAATAAACGACGGATTTCGGGTATGAATGTTCCGGGAGAACTTGTTCTTCCGCCAAGAAACGTCCCCTCCACCCAGGAGTTATCGATCACTGGGCCAAAATCATGCAGGGATCCCATGGCAGCATCGAGCGCGGGCATCCTGATGTACCGAGACGTCAAGCAATCTCTTGAAGTGCTGCTCGTTCATCCCGGCGGTCCCTTCTGGCGCAACAAGGACGACGGCGCATGGTCGATACCGAAGGGCGAAATCAACGCCGGCGAAAACCCGGAAGACGTCGCGCAGCGGGAATTCATGGAGGAGCTCGGCAGCGCTCCCGTTGAACTTCTTCGGCCGCTGGGCGAGATACGGCAGCGTGGCGGCAAACATGTCCATGCATTTGCCGTCAAAGGCGACCTGGACGTGCAGACCATTGTGAGCAACACATTCGAAATGGAATGGCCGCCGAGAAGCGGACGACTGCAGACATTTCCAGAGGTCGACCGCGCCGAATGGTTCGCGCTGCCTGTCGCCCGCACGAAAATCCTCGAGGGACAACGTCCCTTCCTAGATCGGCTGGAACAACTTGCGGCGACGAGTTGAGATCAGGCGAGGACGACATCATGTCGGGTCTTCGCCGCGGCATCATAAATCCGTATCTGAAGCATCGGGAAGCGGCGCTTCAGTTCATCAGCACCATTTCGCGCGCCCTCCCGGGTG
This sequence comes from Bradyrhizobium sp., assembly GCA_028290305.1. The sequence goes on along the minus strand of JAQGKC010000242.1, from coordinate 63,509 downwards.
GCAAACTGGGTCTTCAATCGGCCGTCGACTTCGATCGCGAAACCGGAGGTCGGCAATTCGGAAATGGCTTGTGACATTTGCGTCTAATTCGGATGGGATACCGCGCGGCTCGCGCGTGCATTTTCTTACCGTGAGTCGGTCGACCGGTACAAGCGCTCCGACCGCGGGCGACAAGGTTGGCGCCTAATGAAAGTTCGTCGATACCTATCCTGACAGCACAGATTACTTCCTTGATATGGTTGTTTTGTGCGCCGTTGGAGATCCTATCTCGCCGAGGTTCCTGCACTGAATGAGAGGACTCAGGGTTTGGAAGTAAATGAACGGTCAACGACGCTCTGCGGGTCGATTTTGTCGATCGCGTATCCCTGTGATTCGGCAACCCATTTCCAGGTTTCCTGCACCAATCCGGGCTCGAAAGCCCCCATTCCGGAGCGCTCCGAGATTTCGTTTACGATAAGCGGTTTCATGGCGTTTATTTCGACGACGTTTGTTGCCGTCTCCGTGTCAGGCGCCAGATCGTGCAGATCTTTTCCCGCCTGCTCCGGATGATCGAGAACGAATTGAACGCTTTTCTTGAAAGCATGAACGAAGTGAGCGACCGTCTCCGGATGCTCCTTGATGATTTTGTCCGATGCAATCAGCGACCAATTGTAGCCGGACAGCCCAAAATCAGACCACGTGATCATCTTGAGCTTTCCGCCCGTCGGTTCGACCAATCTCGAATAAAGGGGCACGCTCGTGACCCACGAAATGACGGCGTCCGCGCTGCCGGCCGCCAACATCGGACCAAGCGCATTGTTATCAACCTTCAGGAATTTGACCTTGTCCGCATCCAGCCCGTTATTCTTTGCCATCAACGGCCAAACCTGATTGGACCCCGAAAACGTCGCGGTGGCGAGTATCTTTCCCTGCAAATCCTTGAACGTGTCGATTCCGGATCCGGTCTTGGTCACGATAGCGTCCGGCGACTTGCTGTAAACGGCGAGCACGGCCTTTGCAGGAAGAGGCGAATTTGCCGCCGCATTCATCAGTGAACTAAGCGACGCCGCGCCAAAATCGTCCGTTCCGGTCGCCACGCGCGTTACCGCGTCGGCGCCGCCCCGGCCGATGTCGATGGTGACGTCCAGGCCTTCTTCCGCAAAAAACCCCTCCTTCACGCCGACATGCGCAAACCCGATATAGCCCGCCGGAAACCAGTCGAGAACGAACTTGACCTTCTCGTTTGCCGAGGCGGACACGCAAGTCGATAGTAGAACTGAAGCTGCAACCGCGCCGATAAGCCGTTTTTGCATCTTGGACTCCTTTTGACAGGTTCGACCGGCTCAAAGAAACCGGACGCGGAAGGACGTTGCGTTAGGGTTGCCGGTAGCCTAGCCGCAGCAAGCCGGAGCGCTAAGAACGATTAAGAAGTTTTAGGTTCTGGTTTTCTGATCCAGCGGGCAAAGAAAAAGGATCAGGATTTGTGACTTTGGCGCGCGACAATATTCATTGCCCGCCGATGTCGCTTGATCCAATATCCGGGCGTGTGGACGAACCGGGGCGGATTGCGCATGGGAAAAAGCATTTGAAGTCCGCTCCACGTATCGTTCAAGCCGAGCATTCGTTCACCAAGTTGTCTCCCTCCGCGGTCGCGTTGAAAGGGGTGTCTCATATCTTTAAATCGAGGGACAACAGCCTGGTCAGTGCGCTGGTCGACGTCGACCTGTCGATTGAAAGACGTGAATTCGTTTCGATCATCGGCCCGTCAGGATGCGGCAAATCGACCATCCTCCGTCTCATTGCCGGGCTCCTAAAGCCTACGTCCGGCGAGATAAATGTGTTCGGTCATCGAATGACGGAGCCTCGGGACGATATCGGATTTGTGTTTCAACGGCCCACGCTATTGCCTTGGCTGCGCATTCTGGACAACGTTGCCTTCCCCATCCGGCATACGACCGGCAGGGTGGGCCCTGAAACGGTCGAGCGGGCTCGGCAGTTGCTCAAGATGATGCGCTTGTCCGATTTCGAAAATAAGCTTCCGAGTGAGTTATCGGGAGGGATGCAGCAGCGCGTAGCTATCGCGCGCGCGCTGCTGCAGGACCCCGATATTCTTCTCATGGACGAACCGTTTTCCGCTTTGGACGCCTTGACTCGCGACGAGCTTTCCCTCGAGCTGCTGAACATTCTGGGTGATCGCCCGAAGACCGTGGTGTTTGTGACCCACTCGATTCCAGAAGCGCTTCTGCTATCGGATCGGATAGCGGTTATGTCGCCGAGGCCTGGCCAGATTCGGGAAATCATGGACGTTCCCTTACCGAGACCGCGAAGCCCGGATACGATGCTCATCCCTTCCTTCAACGAAATCGCGAACGATATCCGGCGCAAAGTATTCTCCAGAGAATGATGCGGCTCAATCCATGAATGTCATAGAACGTCACGCGCCGGCGATCACGCTCGCAGTCCTCGTGGTATTTTGGGAATTTGCATGCCGCGTTTTCGATGTGCCGCCATTTGTGCTTCCAAGGCCGTCGCAGATCGTGGCCGCGGTTGGGCAGGTATCGCCGATTACCTGGTTCGCCAACATTTTTGCGACACTTCAGATCGTCGTAATCGGATTTCTGATCTCGTTCGCACTGAGCATTCCGCTGGCGATGATGTTGGTGAACTCGCCGTTGATGTCACGGACCGTCGTGCCTTTGCTTGTCATCATCCAGTCAACACCGATCGTCGCCATCGCGCCTATTCTGGTCGTGACGCTAGGGGCCGGACTGATGCCGCGAATCATCATTACTTGCCTGATTACTTTTTTTCCTCTTGTCGTGGCGACGACAACTGGACTGCGCGCGGTTCCGGAAGAATTCATAGAACTCTCAAGGTCGCTGAAAGCAACCCGTCTTCGGGAGTACATGCAAATCCGGCTACCTTACGCGGTGCCATTCATCATTGGAGCGGCAAAAGTGTCTGTGACGCTGGCGGTCATTGGCGCAGTCGTCGCCGAGTTTGTCGCTGCGGACAAAGGCCTCGGATATATGATCCTCTCGTATACGTCGCTGTTCAAGCTATCGCAGGCTTTTGTGGCGCTTCTGATTCTACTCGCCATATCGCTTTCGCTCTATCAGGTTGTGGCCGTGATCGAGCGCGTGTTCTTTGGATGGAGCTTGCCGAGCAAGCGGTAAGATTCTCAGGATTCTATTGCGTCAATCCGCTTAGGTTGGATTGCCGAACGATCTTGACGGCCTGCTCCACGAAATCGTCGCTGATCTTGGACGGGCGGCGCCTGTATTGCCGTACGGCAACAAGATGCGATGGCCGCGTATGACCTTCAAGCGGGCGATATACGATATTTCTGCGATCGGGCATGCAGAAATTAAGCAACGAGTATCCGAAGCCATTGGCCACCAGGCTGCGGACCATCTCGGCCGTTTGCGCTCGGAGCGCGATGTTCGGCTGCAGTCCCAGATCGCCGAAAACAGAAAGAAAGTAGTCTCTGGTTCGAGGCACATCCAACATGATGAACGGTTCTTCGGCGAGCGCTTTCAGCGAGATCGGCCCACCGCTTGCAAGGACGTGATCTTCAGGGAGAACGCACTGAGCCGGCGTTGATTGAAGTAATGTCGAATGAAGGTTGGGTGAGATCTCGAAATCGAGCACGAATATGACGTCAAGCGTACCCTCCTCAAGTTTTTGCATGAGGGGAGCGTGATAATCGGTCTGCCAGCGCACTTCGACCTCGGGAAATCGCTCCTTGAAACTTCGGACCAGCGGCGGCACTACATTTGAGGCGATGTCCCCCAGACAGCCAAATGAAATCCGGTTGCGCAGGCCTCGGGCACGGCCAGACCGAATGGATTCTATTTCCCTGACGCGGCCGATGATGTCGCGCGCCTCGAGAAGAAGATGATGACCCGCGTCGGTCAAGGTAAGTCCGCGGGCGTGCCGGCGGACAAACAGGCGCTCTCCCAATATCCGCTCGAGCCCAGATATGGCTCCAGATATCGCGGGCGGAGATACATTCAGCTCTTCTGCAGCCCTCAGGGCGCTTTCATTATTCGCCGCTGCTGCAAAATACACCAAGTGACGGATTGTGATCCGGGGCAGCGCCAGTGCCGCGGCTGAACTGGAGGAACCTGCTGAATCCGATGAAAAGGTTTCTCCAAATGAAGCCACCATATTTGCCATGACGAACTCCCTTCTCAAAAACAAAGTTCGCAGCAGATCAAGCAAAGGTTATGCCATCCCTGCAGCCGTCGTTCAGAAAAACTAATCCAACGACTGCCAATTCCCGATTTGCCTCGCTTGAGCCGATCCTCCTATGTTGCCGAAGGCGACTGTAGCGGACCGCGCTTTTCACAGTGACCAGCATTTTTGACGAGAAATGACGCTTCAATTGACCCAATCAGAGCGAGCAACCCCGGGGCTCGGCGCCCGAAATCCCTGGTCCTGGTATCCGGTTGCAGCAATGTCGGATCTTAAGCGTGGCCGGAATATGCCGTTGATTCTGCACGGCGAGCATCTCGTGGTCTGGCGTTCCGAAAGCGGCGTGGTGGGCGCTTGGAGCGACCGCTGTCCGCACCGAGGTATGCGGTTATCGTATGGGGCTGTGCAGAATGATAACCTGATCTGTGCCTATCACGGCTGGACGTTCGGTTCGGACGGCCATTGCCAGAAAATTCCGGCTCATCCCGGAAACGTGCCTTCGCGCGCGGCACGCGCTCGCATCTATCCTTCGGTAGAAATGGAAGGCTATATTTGGGTTTGCCTCGGCGAGCCTGCGTCAGACCGGCCAGAAAAGATCGAATCGTTACGGCCTGTTCGTAGCCTGCATCTGCCGATCGATACCGATATGGCGATAGCCGCGCTGCTGGCGTGCCCTCTGGATCCCGAAGCGACCGAGAATTTTCTATTTCCCCCTGATGTTCTGAAATGGACCAGACAGACTGCGACCGCGTCTGTCGAAGCGAGGATCGATACGCCTTCCAGACTGAATTTCGAGGCCTCGTGGACCTATCCGGGGAGGTTGTTTTGCCGATTGAGCCGGGGCGGCTCGCCAGCCCTGGCATATCAGTTGCTTTTCCAGCCGGCGTCCGAGGGGAGATGTGTCATCCACCTTTCTTCGGATGGGCCTCCGGTCGAGATGAATCGCGCTCTGGTTCGTTTCCGAATGGGGGCGGAGCAACTTGCCCGCGAACCGCATCTCCGATCCATTTACGAACAGTTTCTGCAAGCTACGCCCGACCAGACATTCGGCGATGAAGTCAAGGGAGCCATCTCATGAGCTTAACGAAAGATGCCGTAGCTTTGGCCGATTGGTACGTGGTGGCATTTGTCGGCGAAATTGCAAAAGGGCAAACGGAAGTTACACGCCTGTTGGGCCAGGATATTGCCGTTCATCGTGATTGGTCGGGATCGTTTCAGTGCGTCACGCAGCCGGAAAACGGCGAACAGCAGCGGACGCTCGAAACGTCGGTAAAATACGGTTTTCTCTGGGTAACGCTCGGAGAGCCCGTCCGGGGGATCGTGAATATACCGGAGTTTGAAGGCGACGAACGGAAGTTCATACATCGCGGCCGGATCGGCGTTCCGACATCCGGACAACGCGTCATAGAAAACTTTTTTGATTTGGCGCACTTTTCATTCGTGCATACCGGAACGCTTGGAGGGTACGACTCCGCTGAAGTGCCGCGATATTCGGTCGAATTTCGCGAGGAAAACACCGAGCTTTGGGCGACCGGCTGCAGTTTTCTTCAGCCAAAAGCGTCTGCAGCGGCGGGACTGAGCAGTACCGTCTACTACGATTACCGAATTCCCTCGCCATTCATCTCGATTATTTACAAAGACAGCCTTGTTCGTCAGGGGCAGAAGGATCTGATCGGTCTATTCGTCCAGCCTCACGATGAGGAACGCTGCACGGTTCACTCGTTCGCTCTGGTGTACGATGAGCGCAATAGCCAAACTCACATCCTCCACTTCTACCATGAGATATTTGCGCAGGACCGGTCTATCCTGATCCATCAGGTTCCAAAGAAACTGCCCATTAATCCTCGCCGCGAAATCCCGACGATCTCCGACGCAAGCTCCATCGCCTATCGCAGGTGGCTCGATCGCTCGGGCCTTGAATTCGGCGTAGATCGGACGACAGCTTGAACCCGGCGATCAAACGTTCCGGAAAATCAGCCAGATGATCAAGCTGCACGATTATATTCTCTCGGCAGATTGCTACAAAGTCCGCCTCATGCTTGCGTTGTTCGGGCGTGAATTCGAACCCGCGAAGATCAACGTCCATCCAGGACGCGAGAACCAGACCGCGCGATTTCTGAGCCTCAATCCACGTGGCCGCATTCCCGTGCTTGAGGATGACGGGTTGATTTTATCAGACCCGATCGCGATCCTGACCTATCTCGCGCTGCGTTTTGATCCCGAACGAAAATGGCTTCCAGCCGACGCGGCAATGCACGCCCAGGTGATGATGTGGCTGGGCTTTTCCTGCGCGGAGCTTGATCGGATTTCGCAGATTCGAATGGATGCGATCACCAGCGCCGGGATTATTTCTCCCGAGGAGATTGCAGATGCCCACAAATCGCTTTCAATCGTTGAAGATCACCTGGCTGAAGGGGAATTGCTCGGTCGCCTCTGGCTCGTCGGCAACCATCCGACGATTGCAGATGTCGCGGTTTTCCCGCCCGTCATTCTGGCACCGGATGGAGAAATTTCCCTTGATGCCTATCCCGCCATATGGCGATGGCTGGACCGGGTGAAGCGTCTCAATGGATTTATAGTGATGCCGGGCATCATGCCGAACCTGGCGGGCGTTGTCTGAAACGGAGCCGGGCTGGTGCCGGGCTGATTTGGAAGTTCTACGCCTACAGGAGAACGCGGTCGAGGAACGGCAATGCCACCGCATTAAAACCTTCGGGATTGTCCTCCAAAACCATATGCGCCGCGTTGGGCACCTCGGCGCGGAAGCCTGACGCAAGCTTGTCGACCATTCGGTCTGCGCAGGCTGACGTGACCAGGTCAGATAATGAACCGCGAACAACCAACGTGGGGCATTTTACGGATCTCAGCGCCTTCCAGGACCGTTCCGGACTGTCCGGCGTCATTTTCGGGTCGAATATTGCGGGATCGATACGCCACGTCAGGGCTCCCTGCCCGTCCGCGATAAGCATCCAGTCGAGGCGGGTCTCGATGCTCGCATCGGAGGCGCGAATGTGCATCGTCCTGAGAAAGCTTCGGGCGGTGGCGCGGTCCGGAAAGCCTTTCGGAGTGACGGCCAGTTCGCTGCGAATGCGACCCAGTCCCGCCGGGTCCAGCTCTGGCGCGCTGTCGACGATGACAAGTGCTGAAATCCGGTCCGGATGAGCGGCGGCGTAGTTTGTCGCATTCGTCCCACCCATCGAGTGGCCCACGATGGCGAACCGGTCAAGATGAAACGCGTTCGCTACGCAATCGATGTCTGCGACATAGCTATCGGTGTCGTAACGACCGTCCGAAGCCCATCCCGAAGCACCTCTACCACGCTGGTCGAGCGCAATCAGCCTGAACCTGTCCTTCGCGACGTCCGCGAAATCATCGAACCAGTGTGCGTAAGCGCGAAGCCCGTGCAACAGGAGAACAGGCGGTGCGTCTTCCGGACCCCAGAACACACAGTTCAATGTCAGGGATCCATTCTTCACCATGTCGACTTTGGCGCTCACGGAGAGATTAACTCTTGCCGGGGGAAAAGTGGACCGCATTGCGCGCGTAACCGACCTTGAGCTCGATCTCGTAACCATCGGGATCGCGGATATAGACCGACGTACCGAATCCCCTTGCGCCATAGACTTCCATCGGCCCCATGAATACCGGCGCCTTCAGCTTTTCGAGACTTGCGACCAACTCGTCGAGGTCTGCCTGAATGCTTAGGCACAAATGTTCTATCCCCCTGGATTTGGGTTCCGGCAGTGTCTCGCCTGGATTGATCTGGACCAAGTCGATCAGGTTCACGCCGCATCTCACCTGATATAAACCTATCCTGTCGAATATACGTTCGACGTGAAGCCCAAGTACATTTTTATAGAAGTCGACCGTTCTCCCGATATCGGTTACCCGAACAACCACGTGGTCTATGCCATTGAAGCGGGCGGGAATCGGGCTCATGTCGTCCTCACTTGCGTTTCCCCATTTATAAGAGACATGACGATAGGCCCGAAACATCGTCTTTGAAATATAAACCGTCGCGGATGCAGTTCAGGATTTCTGATGCAGACCGCTCCTGTCGCGATTTCGTGCAGATCAGGAAATCTGACGCAACAGGCGACCGATTCGAATTGCCGGACAAATTGCTTCGGTTCTTAATCATGGCGCGCTGATCGGCATCCGCCCGCAGCGTCGAACGCGCGAACTGGGCAGATGAGATTGTTGCTGCAGAGTCTCCGAACTCCTGAAGCTCAGCCGACCGCCACCGAGCAATTGGCCGGCTTTGCGTCGAGGCTGCGTTTTGAGCACCTCCCGGCTGAGCTCATAACCCAGACAAAACTGTCGATCCTGGACACGATCGGCGTTGCCCTGGCAGGCGCGGGTATTGGAGAAGGCTGCAAGCAGATATTAGACTATGCCATGTCTGGCGGAGCATCCGGTGGATCGTCGATTTGGTCTTCGGGAAAACGAATTCCCGCGCCTCAAGCCGCGCTAGCCAATGCGGCGCATGCGCGAGCCCTGGACTACGACGATATCATCGTCTTTCCCCAAATACACGTGGCAGCGTGTGTGGTGCCGGCCTCTCTTGCCGTAGCACAATTAATTTCATCAAAATTGAACGGGAAAAACGTCATCGCCGCAGTCGCGTTAGGGTGCGAAGTTCAATCGCGTTTGGCTGCTGCGATCGCGCCATTCTTTGGCGAAGGTCTCCCCACAATGCTCTCCAGTCAAGTCTTCGGATACTTCAGTGCGGCGGCAGCGTGCGGAAACTTGCTCGATCTCACGTTTGAGGAAATGCAAAGCGCCTTCGGGTTGGCGTTGATGCATGCGGCTGGCACCGAAGAAATGGTTGTGCATGCCTCTGACAGTTTCGGCAAATGCCTTTACGCGGGTTTGAGCAATCAGGGCGGTGTCCAAAGCGCCTTGATGGCAAGCCATGGCGTCCTGGCGAGGGGTGAGCCCCTGACAGGCGCGGCTGGTCTTTTCGAAGCCTATTACAACGGCGAATACGATCACGAGATGCTGGTTTCAGATCTCGGATCGCATTTCGTATCCGCTGATCGCTGCATCAAAGCGATGCCCGGCACGTTGGTAAGCCACGCGTTCGCAGAAGCTTCCCTAAAATTGATCGAGGAACACAAAATTCAAGTCGATCAAATCCAACGTGTTCGTCTGCACGTTGGTCCGTGGGGAAAGGTGATGTGCGAACCCGCAAACATGCGCCGCCAGCCCTCCAGTGCGTCTGCGGCCATGAACAGCATTCCTTTTATTGTGGCCAAGGCCATCGTAAACGGTGAGGTTGCCCTTGGTGATTTTCAATACGCGGGGCGGTCGCAACCGTCCGCTTTGGCGATGGCGGATCGTATAGATCATCTCGTCGATCCCGCACTCGCCGCGCCGGATGGATTAGAGCCCGGGATTTTGGACTTCATCCTCGTCGATGGCAGAACGATTCACCAGCGGATTGATGTTCCGAAAGGTCACCCGAGGCGCCCGCTTTCGGCGAACGACGTGATTCACAAATTTCGAGCCAACGCGCAATACACCGAGCGACCGCGGCCTGACGAAGAGATCGAGTCCATCGTCGACAGGATCATGAACCTCGACGCTCTCGACGACATCCGGTTGTTGTTCGCCGCGATCGAAGGACAAAAACACGAAGAAGGAGCGGCATAATGCTGGACTATAGCGACATCGAGGCTTTGATTCGAAAGGATTCAGTGCACCGCTCGATCTATACCGACCGCCAAATATTCGACATGGAAATGGATCTGATCTTCAACAAGACCTGGGTGTTTCTTGCACATGCGTGCGAGATTTCTGAGGAAGGCGACTACAAGACCACCTATATCGGCAAGCATCCCGTTATCGTCGCCAGGCTTGCGGACGGTAGTGTCACTGCCCTGATCAATCGCTGCCGCCACCGCGGCCCCATCGTGTGCCAGCACGAGTACGGCAACAGCAAGCACTTCAGGTGCCCTTACCATTCATGGACGTATGATAATTCAGGGAATCTGATCGGCGTGCCCATGCCGCAGGGCTACGGAAAATCGTTCAATCAATCCGAGCTAGGGCTCACCAAGGTACCTCGCGTCGCCGAGTATCAAGGTTTTATCTTTGGATGCATGAGCGAACACGGACCCTCTCTTGAAGAGCATCTGGGCGGAATCACAAAATTCCTGGACGCATATGTCGCGGTTTCTCCGACCGGCAAGATTGACCTGTTCGAAGGCACTCAAAAGTGCGGATACAACGGCAACTGGAAGTATCAGTTGGAGAACGGCGTTGACCCGTATCACGTCGGGGCGCTTCATCTCAGCGCCGTCACGCCTGAAGCGATGCAGATATATCGACAAGGCCGCGGCAGCGTCGTCGCCATGGATGGTCACGGCGTCACGGATCACACCGACTGGGGACCGATGCCGGTCGATGCGAGCCTGTCCGGAGGGTTCAACCTGGTTATTTTTCCGAACCTGATCGTGTTGCGAAGCCAGATTCGCACGGTCAGGCCGATCGCAGTCGATCGGACGGAAGTTTATACGAATGCCGTGCGCCTGCAGAATGTTGCTGAAGACGTCAACCTCCGCAGGATGCGCGATCAGGAATTTGAGTTCGGAGCCGCCGGTACGTTCTTCACCGATGATCTCGAGATCTTCGAGAGAACTCAGGAAGGGCTGCAAAGTGGCGCGGTAGATTGGGTGGTTTTTGCCCGCGGGCTCGATCGCGAGGAGATGCGGAACGGTTACATGACCGGCGCGATGTCCGACGAAACTCAACACCGCGGCATGTATCAAAATTGGAAACGGCTGATGATGGGTCCAACATCGCCAGCTATGGCTGCGGAGTGAGGCATGACCGTTCAAAGATCCGAAGTAGAGAGCTTTCTTTACCGGGAGGCCCGGCTGCTCGATACCGCACAATTCGAGGAATGGATGGACCTCTTCACCGAAGACGCGCTCTACTGGGTTCCCGCCGGCCGAGACGACATCGACCCGAGCCGCCATGTCTCGATCATCCATGATGACAAGGCGGCGATGGCGACGCGGATCAAGCGGCTAAGATCGGGATTCGCATATGCACAGGATCCAGCGTCCCGCGTGCATCGCTTGATATCGAATGTTGAACTAGGTCCATCGGACGATGAACATCACACCCTCGAGGTAAGTTGCATGATGCTGCTGGTGGAATTGGCGCGGAAACGCCAAACGATCCATTCGGCGCGTTGCGAGTTCACGCTCGACCGCAGTGAAGCCAACTGGCGGATCCGGCGTAAAAAGGTCAATCTCTTGAGGAACGGCGAGGTTCTCGAGAGCACGCCCTTCCTGATCTAGAGGTCGTCATGGCGAGTACGGTCAAATCTGTGGCGGAGCGAGAGTGGATACTCTCAAACGAGTTCGCCCAAGTGCGGCTCACAATCGATACCAGTGGTAACGATCCACGACTGCGGATCGAAGATCTTTCATCGGATAATTCCGTGGCTCTCGATGCATTCATGTTGCTGGGGCTCACGACGGCGACCGAGGAAGAACTCACGCGGCATATGGATCCCAATCCAAAATCGCAGGCCTAGCGGATGCGATCGCTTCTCATCACTGGTGGGAGGGTGCTTGATCCCTTGGGAGAGCTTCATCGCCCGCCCGTCATGGATATTCTGATAGAGGATGGCAAAATTTCCGCGATGGGCGCTACAGCCACTTTGCGCGGACAGACATACGAAACGATGGATGCTTCCGGTCTGCTCATCACCCCCGGCTTTATCAATGCGCACTGCCATTCCCACGACACTCTATTGCGCGGGCTCTTCGAACAAACGCCGCTTGAACTGTGGGGATTGACCGCATTTCCGTTCCATTGGTCGCGTCGCCGCGCCGAAGAGATTTCGGTGAGGACCCAGCTTCACGCCGTCGAATGTCTACGCGGAGGCATGACGACCATACAAGACATGGTAACACTCGTTGATTTCGACCGCGAACACGCGGAAGCACTGGCGTCGGCCTACGCCGACAGCGGCATTGAGGCTTTGGTCGCTCCGCAATTCAGCGATCTTGGGGGCGCCGCGGGTATCCCTTTCGCGGCAGATCTCTTTTCAGGAGGAACCCGGCTCAAGCTCGGATCCGACGTGGATCCGGAATCCGTCACGAGCAGGCTGGAATCCCTGTTCGATGAGGTCTCCGCGGAACGGCTCCGATGGGAACTGGGACCCGTCCAACCTCAGATTTGCTCGGACGCCTTGTTGAAGCACGTCGCAGCCATGGCTCAAGAGCGGCAAATGAAAATCTTCACCCACCTCTATGAGACAAGGAGCGAAGCCGTCCTCGCGAGATCACTGACCCACGACGGCGGTTCGATGGTTCAGCGGCTGCGCCGGGTCGGCCTGTTGACGGAACGCCTTACGGTAGCCCATGGGGTTTGGATCACGCCGTCTGAAATTGATGTTTTGGCGGACACCGGCGTGTCGCTCGCCACAAACCCAGTGACCAACCTGAAATTGATGAATGGCATAGCTCCGGTAAATCGGTATCGATCTCGTGGTGTCAACATCGGGTTGGGATGCGACAATAGCAGCGCAAGCGACGCGCAGAGCATTTTCCAGGCCATGAAGCTCTTTGCGTTGGTCTGGGGGATGCAAGCCGGAGCCGACGATCGGTCGGCCGCAACCGAAGCCTTTTCTGCTGCGACGCTTGGTGGTGCGGCAGCCATCGGGCTTGCCGGCACGGTCGGCCGGGTTGCGCCGGGGTTTCGCGCCAATCTCGCCTTCATCGATCTTTCGGATCCATCATGGCGGCCGCTCAACAGCGCGGTTAGACAGCTCGTCTATGGCGAGACAGGAAGAGCACTGCGCCACGTCATGGTTCAGGGCAAGCTTCTGGTTACCAACGGGCGGATGGCTTCCATCGACGAAAACAGACTGTGCGAAGATGCCGAGCGGTTGCGGGCAGCCATGGCAAAGGAACTCGATCAGAAGCTAAATCCCGACAAAGATGTCACACAAGCTTACAGGGCGATGCTCGCAAAAGTCGAAACCGTGTCCCTGGAAATCAATCCGCGTTTTCTGCAAGACCTTCCCGGGACAGATCGTACAGAAATGCGTCCGTCCTGAACTTGCTGAACCCTTTCACGGCCACGCGAGCGAATGCGCCGCGCTTTCCTTCGCGCTTTCGGGCGGCCACCGCAGACCATCCGCCGTGGTTTCCGAGCGGAAATGTCGACCTAACGATATATCGGCCTAATCGCTCAGACACTTTCTCAAAGTTTACTTCGTTCCAGACGGCGTCCTGGTGCCGCTTTTGGTACTTGCAAAATGCAAGTAACTCATCTAGTTTCGCGTCATGCAACCGCGGAAGAAACCCCGCTCGGAGTGCCCCACCGCTCGAACGCTCGAGTCGGTTGGCGAATGGTGGAGCATTTTGATTCTGCGTGACGCGTTCCAGGGCTGTACCCGCTTTGACGAATTCCAACGAAGTCTGGGAATTGCCCCGAATATCCTGGCCCGCCGCTTAAAGCATCTGACCGAGCAGGGTCTTTTTGAGCGTCGCCTCTATCACAAGAAGCCCAAATGGTACGAGTACGTGCTTACTCAAAAAGGCCGCGACTTTTTTCCTGTCGTTGTGGCGATGTTTGCCTGGGGCAACAAACATCTTTCTGCTCACGGCGAGGCTCTGCTGATGGCGGACCGGGCGTCGTCGCTCAGGGTTGAACCGATAATGGTGGCGGCCAGCACCCTAACGCCGATCACGCTGGACAACGTCGTTCTTATTCCGGGCCCCGAAGCCAGCCGGGACATGCACCGACGGTTGGGCGCGATGCGCGCGCTGCGGCCAGATATAACCGCATAGGTCAGCAAATGCGCCGGATCGTTGTAACGGGTTTGGGAGCGGTGTCTCCATTGGGCTGCGGTGTGGAATTGATATGGTCGCGCCTGCTCTCCGGCCGATCAGGTCTACGCTCCGTTCCCGCCACCATCAGTGCGGACCTCACCGCGAGGGTGGCTGGAATGGTGCCTGACAAGGTCGATGACTCCGAGGGCGGGTTCGATCCCGATGCCATCGTGGCGCGGAAGGAACGGCGCAAGATGGATCGGTTCATTCTGTTCGCGATGGTCGCGGCGGCAGAGGCGATCGCGCAGGCCGGGTGGGCTCCAGCGAACGTGCAGTCGCTCGAACGAACCGCAACGGTGATCGCTTCCGGGATCGGCGGATTCCCGGCGATCGTCGAAGCCGTGCGCATAACAGACCAGCGCGGGATCCGACGTCTTTCGCCATTCACCGTGCCGTCCTTTCTGGTCAATCTGGCGGCCGGACATATCTCCATTCGCTATGGCTACAAGGGACCGATCGGCGCACCAGTGACCGCCTGTGCCGCGAGCGTCCAGGCCATCGGAGATGCCGCCCGCCTGATCCGGGCCGGCGAAGCAGACATTGCGATTTGCGGCGGCGCGGAAGCGTGCATCGATCTTGTCGGTTTGGGAGGCTTTGCAGTTGCACGCGCACTTTCGACGAAATTCAACGACACGCCATGGCGCGCGTCTCGTCCCTTCGATCGCGACCGCGATGGCTTCGTGATGGGAGAAGGCGCGGGAATTCTCGTCATCGAGGAATTGCAGCACGCTCTCGCCCGCGGCGCTCGCCCGATCGCTGAGGTCACCGGTTATGGCACCAGCGCCGACGCCTATCACCTGACGTCAGGCCCCGAAGACGGAGAAGGTGCACGCCGCGCCATGCAACTGGCGCTGCGGCAAGCCGGGCTCGCGCCGGGCGACGTGCAGCACCTGAACGCGCATTCCACGTCCACTCCCGTCGGCGACAGCAGCGAACTGGAAGCGATCAAGGCCGTCTTCGGCACCGACAGGCGAATTGCGGTCAGCGCGACGAAATCAGCCACAGGTCACCTGCTCGGAGCCGCCGGCGGACTGGAGGCGATTTTCACTGTGCTCGCCCTTCGCGACCAGGTTGCTCCGCCTACCCTTAATCTTGAAAACCCGGACGCCCTTGCGGAGGGCATCGATCTCGTCCGCGGCGAAGCCCGGAACATGCCGATCGCGCATGCGATATCAAACGGTTTCGGTTTCGGAGGCGTCAATGCGAGCATCGTACTGCGCCGATGGTCATGACCGTAGCTGAGCATCAGTGGGTGTCGAAGATCTTCTGATAGGCCGCGACAGCCGTCCTGATAGCGGAGAGTTCGGCTGAGGTCGGATCATCCGGATTCCTGGCCGGCGGCAGGCTGCCGAATTTCAACAGGCAGGCCATGAGCAGCATACGGGCCTTTGTCGCTGTCAGATTCGAGCCCGCAATGAAATACGCATCCGGATCGGCGAAACCCTCCGGGTTACCGCGACCCACCCGCACGACGGGAAGGCCGCTATAAATTGCCTTTCGCAATACCGCTTGCCGGACCGACGAGGTCATCTTTCCATAGGGTGTCGTGCCTTCGATGACGAATCCTGCGAGACGGTTTGTCTCGAGTTTTCGCGCCAGCAACGCGATCAGATCGGCCGTGACGGCGGGATCGTCGAGATATTCCTCGGCGTAAAAGCCACCATCCTTGACGATCGCCACCGAAGGGATGGCACCTTCCAGGAGATCGCCATCATCCTGCCGGATCTTTGTTTCGCTTCGCTTGAGAACTCCGCCCGAACTGGAAACGACCGGCACGGACGACGGAATCCTGGAGAGGTTCACTTGCGACAAATAGGTGTGTTTCAGCGCCGGAACATAATGCAGCACCGCTGCGCCGTGATAACCCATGCCTCCCAGGATTCCGCCATGTCCGCCGGTCGCGACGTATCCGCCCGGTCGGGCGTCGACCTTCATCACCTCGCGCGCGGCAAAGAAGCGCTGCTCTTGCAGGACGATGACGCCAGCGCGATTGCGGCCCTGCTCGTCCGCCCAAACCCTGGACGCGATGTATTCGACGGAATCGGTGATGTTCTTGGGACCGTCATTGCTGATCTCGCCCTGCGGCCGCTGCGCGGCGTTGCCGCAGATCGGAATGGTGGTGTCGATCAGGAGATTGAACCAGTAGGCAACCTCTTCGATCTGCGGGCTGCCCTGGGTATAGATGGCGCCATCATATTTGTTGCTGTCGAATATCCGGCGCGCGGCATTGGTGAGGCGCGCCAGAGCCGGTCGCGGCGGAGCTTCGCCGAGGTGATAAGGCCTGTACGCGAAGAAATCCTTGCTGCGTGTTTCCGGCGGAATATCTCCCTCGCCTACGTCGGTGCGACGAGATGCCGACAAACCCTTGGTGTAGCCTGCAGGAGGAAGAACCCGATAGAAATCGACATCGGCGAGTGATGAAATCAGATTTCCGACCCCTGCGGAGCCGATGCCCAGCCGATCGATCTCTTCGAAACTGCGCGATCCGTCAGGATAAAAGGATTGCCGCGCCTGGGAGGCCGGTGCACCCGGTTCGGTGCATTCTCCGTCCCATGCCTCGCCATCCGCCTTCCGGGCCATGTAGGGCAGAGGATAAAGGCCGTCCTCGGGGAGGATCTCGATTTCGAAGACGGCCTTGTCCTGCGGACTTGTGCGTTCGCTGTGGAACACCCCCCTTGCATCCAGGTAGCCGTCGGGCGGCCCATAAAGTTCGCCGGCATCCGCCTCGAGCGGATGCGCTGAAAAGCATTCCACATAGACCTTTGCCGGTGCTGCCAGACGTTGGGCGCGCAAGGCATCGAAACGCGAATCGCTGCCGTCCTGATTTTTGCGCACCGGCAGGCCATACTTTTGACGCGCCTTGTTCGACGTGACGAGCGGGGGTGAGTTCTGGACGGTCGCCGTCGGCCCCGCCAAGTG
The DNA here is from genome assembly GCA_028290305.1 of Bradyrhizobium sp. The sequence goes on along the minus strand of JAQGKC010000242.1, from coordinate 46,557 downwards.
GGCGATCCTGGGTCTGTCTGCCATATTGGATTCCTTTTAGCTGTCGGCCGTAGCTGAACCACGCGCCGCTGCCTGGCGGGTGGTTCAGTCGTGGGTGGTTGATTACGCGGCCACTTGCCTCTTGCCCGCAGCAGAGCTAAGGAATCCGACCACTTCATTGGTAGTCATGACATCGGCAAACAACGTCACCATGTTATTGAGTGTCGCGTTGTGCTCGGCATCGGTCAAAGCGGCATTGCCGTCGGCTATGAAGATGACCTTGTAGTTCATCTGCATGGCGTCGCGCGCGGTCGATTCGCAACACACATTGGTCGCGGTGCCCGTGATGATGAGCGTGTCAATCCCGCGCGCTTGCAGAATTTCATGCAATTTGGAGGAGCCGGGAACGAAGGCACCAAAGCGGGTCTTATCGACAATTAGGTCCGTTGCCTGCACGTCAAGCTCCGGCCACAGCGCGAAACCGTGGCAATCCTTCCCAAACGTCTCAATCATGGCCTTGCGGCGTTGCGGCGAGGCGAAATCGGTAAACCAGCTCGACCAGCTCACCTGAGTCTCTTCGTCGATCAGGTACCGGATAAACACGTTGATGCCGCCGGCGGCGCGTACCGCCTCGCAAATCTTGTTGACGTTTGGGACGATCTCCCGCGCAACCGGAAGCTCGACCGTCGCGCCCGGTTCCATAAAGCCGTTCTGCAGGTCGACGATGATGTGCGCGGTGCGCGAGGGATCGATGTTACCGAACATATGAACCCCATCGCGGAAGCCCTTTATGCGATCCAATACATCAGGGGACATCTCGATCTTGTGCATGGCAACCTCCTTTGTTGAGCGCCCAGGCGGGGCACCGATTGTTGCGCCAGCACCGGCTGGCGTTACAGACCTCGAAACGAGCCTCTCACCCGCTTCGAGCGTTTCGTCACTCGGCGGCAATGTAGCCGCCAAGCTCCGGTGTCTCTCCCAATGCTTCAGGAGACACTTCCCCCGTGATCGTGCCCTTTTCAATCAGCAGAACGCGATCGGAAAGGCGTCGGATGAAGTCGAGGTTTTGCTCGACCACGATGATGGCCAACCCTTGATGGCGATGAAGCCCGATCAGAATCTCGAGGATTTCTTCCACGATCGAAGGCTGGATTCCCTCCGTCGGTTCATCGAGCAGTAACAGCTTGGGACGCCCGCACAGGCATCGCGCCAACGCAAGTATCTGTTGCTCACCGCCGGACAACGCCCCGCCGAGACGGTCGACGAGCGGATCGAGCCGCGGAAATCTCGCGAGCACATCCTTGACAGCGTTTTCTTCGGAATGGATACCATCCTCGATGAATCCCATCCGCAGATTCTCGTAGGCCGTCAAATTCGGAAAGATGGCGCGCCCTTGCGGAACATAGCCCATGCCGGCACGCACCCGAAGAAATGACGACTTGCTGCCGATATCGGCGTCACCGAAGCGAATCTTGCCGCGGGTGAGCGGGATCTGTCCGATCAACGTCCTGAGAAGCGTGGTCTTGCCCATCCCGTTGTGTCCGAGCACCCCGACGACCTCGTGCGCAGCCACCGTAAAATTAATCCCGGAAAGCACGGGGATGCGACCATAGCCGGCGTGGACGTTATCGACTTCGAGCATCAGGCCGCAACCTTCTTGCCAAGATAGACGTCGCGAACCGCCTGGCTGCCGAATACCTGGTCGACATCTCCTTCCATCAGGATCGTCCCCTGGTTGAACACAGTGATCCGTCGGGCGATGGTACGAATAAAGGACATGTCGTGCTCGACGACGATCAGCGGATGATCGCGATTGATCTCGCAAATCAGCTCCGCGGTCCGGCCCCGCTCTTCCTCGGTCATCCCGGCCGCCGGCTCATCCAGCAGAATCAGGTTCGGCTCGCCGCACAACACGAGGCCCAACTCGACGCGCTGACGTTGGCCATGGGCGAGTTGCCCAGTCAGGCTATTGGCAAAACGGCCAAGCATGAGCCGCTCGATCTGCGCTTCCACCGCCTGCGCGATGGCTCTTCCCTTTTTGTGGCGCGCCGCCGCAATCCAGAGATTGTCACGCACTGAGAGGCCATTGAAGACGCTGGGCACCTGGGTCTTGATGCCGATGCCCAGCCGCGCGATTTCATGCGCTTGCAACGCGGTGATGTCGGTTCCGCGAAACAATACCGATCCGCTGGTCGGTTTGATCTGGCCGGTCAGGAGCTTAAAGAATGTACTCTTGCCGGCTCCGTTGGGCCCGATCAGGCAGCGCAGTTCTCCTTCTGCAAGCGCGAAATCGACGCCGCGGATCGCCTGCACCCCGCCGAAATGCTTGGCCAGTCCGCGGGTCTCGATCAGGGGTGGGCTCATACCTTACCCTCTCGCGCGACACTCCGTGGCGAAGCCGCCGGCCGGCGCAACGACACAAGCCAGGGTACCAATCGTTCCGTAATCATGGGCGCGACCCCTTTCGGGATCAGGATAACGAAAACGAGAAGAATGCCGCCAAGCACGACGTTCGCGTTGACGGTCTGCTGGGTACCGATTTTGAGGGTGAGCCAGGACATAGCCATGGCGCCAATCACGGGACCGAGCAGCGTCCCGGCTCCGCCGACCATCAGCCATATGATGATCTGGGCCGACTGCACCACGCTGAACGCGGTCGGACTGACGAAATTTCCCCAGGCCGTGAACAGACATCCGGCCAGGCCCGCGAGAGCACCGCCTATCGAAAACGCGATGAGCTTGTGCAAACGCGAGTCATAGCCCAGGAATTCGACGCGTTGCTCGTTCTCGCGCACCGCGACGAGCACGCGTCCGAAGCGCGTCCTCAGCACCGCGTGTAATCCAAAATAGACGATCAGCAGAAGCGCCATGCAGAGCGTGAACATGCCCGCCGGCTCGAGCGTATTGTCCGGCTGAAACGGAACGTTGAGCGATGGAACGTTCGGCATGCCATTGAAGCCGCCGAGGAAGGCTTCGCCAATGTGATATTGCGGTCCAGCCGTCGAGTTGACCACGTTGTAGATGATAAGCGTGACCGTCAGCGTGATGACGCCGACATAGACGTCGCTGATGCGCGCATAGAACATGAAATATCCGAGCCCGGCCGCGAACAGGGCCGGCAGCACCATTGCAATGAGAAACGGTAGCGTGCTTTCGCCCATGTTGATGACGCTGACCGCGTAGGCATAGGCGCCCAAACCGAAGAAAGCGGAATGGCCGAAGCAAAGAATGCCTCCATAACCCCAGATGAACGCCAGGCTCAGCGCCAGGATGGCGAAAATTATATACAGGGTGATCTGCAGGAGGGTGTACAGATCAAGCGCGATAGGCAGACCGATCAGCAGCGCAATTCCGACGACACCGACAGCAACCAGAGCGGCATTTGCACGCAGAAAATTCGTCATAGGTTGCCCCGGAAATAACGGCCGGTGATCCCTTGCGGCAGCAGGCGGATCAAAATAATCGCGGCCACCAGAAGCGCCACTTCGCCATAGACCGGATTGCTGGCAAACGTTGCAAGCTGATTGATGATGCCAAATAGCGTTGACGCGGAGATAGTTCCCACAAGCGCTGACGGCCCTCCGCCGATGACGGTGATGAAGGCACGACCGATGTACGAGCCGCCAATATTGGGGAAGACGCCCGAGACCGGCGCGAGTATTCCGCCGGCCAATCCCGCGAGCGCTGCGCCGAAAGCAAATGTCACGGCGTAGATGCGCGAGGTGTCAACGCCGAGCGCCGCGGCCATTTCGGCATTCTGCATCGTTCCCCTTGCCAGCAGTCCGAGACGACTGGTCCGCAACACAAGATAGACGCCGATGATCGTTACGATCGACATCGCTATCACGAACAGGCCGTAGCCGCTCGCCTGGTAGGCGCCGATGGCGCTTCCCGGAAGCGGCGTTGGAACGCCTTCGGTGGTATCGCCGAAAACCATGGTCAGGATGCCAACAATGAAGAGACTGAGGCCCCAGGTCGCCAGCATGGTTTCGACCATGCGCCCATAGAGACGGCGTATGATCAGGCGTTCGATGACGGCACCGATGGCGGCGACCGCGAGCGGCGGGATCACAAGAATGGCAATCCAGATGTTGATGTGATGGTGCACCGCTACAGCGGCGCTGTAGCTGCCCATCACCATGAATTCTCCATGGGCAAGATTGATGATGCGCATCATGCCGAAGACGATGGCAAGGCCGACGCTGATCAGCGCCAGCGTCGCAACGGCATAGATGAAGTCGATCCCGACAACGACTGCTAGATCCAACGTAAATTCTCTCCGGAATACATGCCGGCGTCGCGCCGGCGCCAGATCTCGAATGGTTCTCTTGTCAGGGCGTTGCCGAGTCGGCGAACGCCAACCCTTTACCCGCTAGTTCACCTTGATGATGTACTGCTTCGCTTCACGGGGGTTCCTCTTCAGATCGCACACCGCGGCTGTGTCGGCGGGCTTGCGCTGCGGGAACGTCTCGATGAGAACCGGCCGCTTGTCTTGCATCTTGGCGAGATGAACGTCGAAGATGCAATGATGCGTTTGGGGATCAAGCGTCACGGTTCCGCTCGGCGCGTCAATGCTGATTCCGCTCTCGAGCGCTTCAATCACCTTTTCCCGGTCAAGACCGCCTGCCTTTTTCACTCCGGCGGCCCAGAGCAACATACCCTGATAGCTCGCCATCGTCAGATCGGAGACAGGTGGGTAATCCGCGCCGTATTTTGCATGAAAGCGCTTGAGAAAGTCCTTGTTAGCGGGGTTGTCGAGGGTTTGCAGATAATTATAGGCGACCACAACGCCATTGCTCTCTTCCGGCGTAAGGACAAGTTGCTCGTTAGCGCCTGAGAAAGTCGTCGACGCGATCGGGATTTTTCCGGACAGGCCCGCCGCGTTGAACTGCCGATAGAACGAGATCGGTCCACCACCAACCAGGATCGTCATGATCCAATCAGGTTTGGCCGCCTGGATCTTGGAGATCGTACTGCCAAAATTTGTCGCATCGAGCGGGAAGAACTCGGTGCCAAGCACCTCGCCTCCGCCATCCCTGACGTACTTCTTTACCCAATCCGACGTGATCTGGCCGTAATTGTAATCCGCGGCGAGCGTATAGACCTTTTTACCCCACGTCTTCATCCCGTATTCGACGAGGATCTCGGTATTGTGCGCGGGCGTCACTCCATCGATGAAGATGTTACGGTCGCAGACGCCGCCTTCATACGGCATATCGTAAAAATACAGCGTCTTGTACTTGTCGAGGACCGGCCTGATCACTTCCCGCGAAGCGGACGTGATTCCACCATGGACCACCGCGACCTTGTTCTTTAGCGCGGCCTCCTGCGCATACTGGGCGTAGAGCTGCATATTGGTCTGCGTGTCAAAGCTGACGACCTTGACCTCTCGGCCAAGAAGGCCGCCAGCCTCGTTTATTTCACCGACTGCGAAATTGAGGACATCAAACATCGGCTTGCCGGACGCTTCGAGGCCTCCGGAGAGATCATACATGCTTGCAATGACGATCGGATCGCCGGCAGCCGCCGCGCGGCGTACCAGCACAGGCGCGAAAACGGTCGCGGCCACTCCGCTCTTCAACAGTGCCCTGCGGCTTATGCCCATGATCATGCCCCTTCTCTTTGTCGTCGTCTTCCGATCATCCGCCGCTGCGCCACTTCTCGCCCCGCCGCAGCGCTGATCCCGAACCGGTGAAACATGTCATGATCCAGTCCATTGGTTCCGATGATAGCGCGGCGGTTGGCTTTCACGCTTGCCTCGAACTGCCAAAGTATAGGTTGTGGTTGCCAATCGAGCTTTCTTTGCCGGGTCGGCCATCACGTCGACCGCCCTGTCGACCGAGATCTGGGATGATCTCGGATCGCCGGCCTCAAGTTCGCGCCGAACAGAACGCCCGAGCGTCATCCACAAACACGTTCGTCGTCACAGTCCAAGATGCGTGACGATCAAGAACCAGATCAGCGGCGCACCAGCGTGTGCGGAGCATGGCCAAACGTCTTCTTGAATGCGCGGCTGAAATGAGAGAGATCCGTGAAGCCGAAGCTTAGCGCGGCATCGGTGACATGCCTGATGTGTCCTTCGGCGAGCGCCTTGTAGCTCGCGGAAAGACGTTGCTGCCACAGCCAGCGGATAGGAGTCGTGCCTTCGGCAGAAAAGAGCCGGTGCAGCGTGCGTGGCGCCAGGTTCTGAGCCGCGGCGATGCTCTCGATTGTCATTTCTGCATCGTGCAGGTTGGCGGCCACATAGCGCTTCACCCGTGTGAGCCGGGCGTGATGTCTGCCCTCTCCCTCCGCATCTTCTGAAAGTTCCGCCTCAAGGGTCGTTGCCAAGATATCGAGAGCGGAGGCTCCAACCCGGTTGGCAACATCTTCATCGAGCGAGGTTTCGAACTCGACCAGTTGACGTATGACGGCCGCCGTCAGCCCGCCAAGTTTCGAAGCGGACGCAATTCGTCGCGCAGTAAAGTGCTCCACCTCAGGCAGCCGGGAAGCCATCAGCGGCCGTGGAATCGTCAAGATGACCTGACGTGTATCCGCACCAAATTCCATCGTGAACGGCCGCGCCTGATCATAAATGATCATGTCGCCATTCAGAAGGCGAGCCGTCCGTCCATTTTGCGCAAACCCGACATCACCGCAGTAGACCAGAAGCAGCATGAAGTAATCGCGCGGATCGCCACGAATTTCCGTGGAACCACGAAGCACCTCAACCCGGCTTTCAGAAGCGAAGGATGAGAGTTCGCTGATTGTAAGCGCCCCAAACGACCGTGCCGAGATATGCCCCCAGAAGGGCCCCTGCCTGGTCCGCCGATAATCCGTGATCGAATAGTTATGGCATGTGGTGTGGTGCCACTGCTCAAAGCTCTGGCTGGCCCCGACGATATTCTGGGCACTCAACATCGAAACTCTCCGATCGGGATCATCGGTCTCGGATATCTCAATATCCAAGCAAGAGACGTGCCATTCGATGACAACAGAGTAGACAGGCAGGCGTCGAAAACCGCGATGAAAATTGGCGCACAGAGGCAAGCATCAGGCACGGCCAGCCGAGCGGCATAACCCGTCGGCATGTTATCCGCAGCAATGGCAATGAAGGTGCGCTTCCACGATAGAATGAGAAAGCCCGATGTCTTTTAAAATACCATCGACAGAACAGGTACGTGAACTCGGCGACAGCTTGGGTATCGGTGTCACCGACAGCTACGCTGATTCCTTCATAGACTTCATCAAGCCGTTTGCCGAAGGTTATCGGTTGATCGCCTCGCTGCCGGACGACGTCCCCGAGATCAAATATCCTCGCGGAGGGTACTATCGGCCGGAAGGCGAGGAGAACAAACACGGCGCGTGGATTGCGAAGGCGCATATCAAGGGCGCGAGCCATGGAAAGCTTGCCGGAAAGAAAATCGCCGTCAAGGACACCTACGCCCTCGCGGGCGTTCCGCTCACCAACGGCGCATCGGTATTGGAAGGCTATGTGCCGGAGTTCGACGCACCCGTCATCACGCGGCTTCTCGACGCGGGTGCCGAGATCGTCGGCAAATCGGTTTGCGAGTATTTTTCCTTCTCCGGCGGCGCGGCCACGAGCACATCGGGTCCCGTTCAAAACCCTCGCGCCTGGGGCCACACCCCAGGCGGATCTTCGACAGGCTCCGGTGCGTTGGTCGCCCTTGGCGAAGTCGATATGGCGACCGGCGGCGACCAAGCCGGTTCGATCCGGATTCCGGCATCCCTTTCAGGCATCGTAGGCATCAAGCCAACGTGGGGTCTCGTTCCCTATACCGGCATCATGGGCATGGATCCGACCATCGATCATGCCGGACCGCTCACCGGAACAGCCGCCGAGAATGCCCTCTTTCTTGAGGTGATGGCTGGTGAGGATGGCTACGACTCGCGGCAAAGGGGTCTCAAGCTCGACAACTATACCAAGGCGATCGGTCAGGGGATTGCGGGCATGAAGATCGGCTTGGTGCAGGAGGGATTTGGGCAATATGACTCGCATCCCGACGTCGACGCAGGCGTACGGGCGGCAGCCAAAGCGCTGCAGGACCTCGGGGCTCAGGTCGAAGAAATAGCCATTCCATGGCATTTGATCGGCGTACCGATCTGGTCAGCGATTGCCCTCGAGGGCACGTACCACGGAATGATAAAAAGCGCCCTTCCCCGCAACATCGAGGGCGTTTATCCAATCTCGCTCGCCGGCCGGCTCGGTTCGCTTCGCGATCGAGCCAACGAATTACCCGACACCGTGAAGGTCGGCATGCTGCTTGGCGCTTACACCGACAAATATTATCAGGGCTATTACTACTTCAAAGCCCAGAACCTGCGCCGGCGATTGCGCGCGGCGTATGATAAGGCGCTCAGCGAATACGACCTGTTGTTGATGCCAACGACACGAATGATGGCTTCCAAAATTCCACCGGCCGATGCCCCGATGGAAGCTTTGATGCAGCATAGCTGGGAGCAGATCACCAATACCTGTCCGTTCAACATCACGCATCATCCCGCGATCTCCATCCCCTGCGGTTTCGGAGAAGGCAACCGCCCCATCGGGTTGATGCTGGTCGCGAAGCATTGGCAGGAATCGACGCTGTATCGGGCCGCCGACGCTTTCGAGCGTGCCTGCAATTGGCAGTCGATGGGGTCGAGCGGCAAACGCTGACGTCGGCTGCGCGGGCGGTCGGATCGCGTTTGTGCAGCAGTCCGGCGCTTTCAACGAACCAGGGAGAGACGAGATGGACAATACGGCGATCAAGGTCGCGGCGACACCGCAGAGCGTCAAGTGGGGCTTTCTCGATGCTTCAACCCCCGCGATCGCCCGTGTTGCTTCCGGTGCCGAGGTTATCATTGACACCGTTTCGGGCGAGCCGCCGCACCTGCCGACTGACGACGCTTTTGAAATTCTCCCCGAACATCGGCCAATCCTGGAAGCGGCCGAACGCGGACCGGGACCTCATTTACTGACCGGTCCGATACATATCGAAAGCGCCAAACCCGGCGACGTACTCGAAGTGGATATTCTGGACGTGACCTTGCGGCAGAATTGGGGTTTCAACCTGATCATTCCGCTGCTCGGCACCATCCCTGAGGATTTTCCCGACTTCGTCATGAAGATCCTGCCGATCGACAAACAAGCCAAGACGGTAACGCTGCCTTGGGGCGGGAAACTCAATCTCAGTCCGTTCTTCGGTGTGATGGGCGTAGCACCGCCACCAAATTGGGGACGCATCACTTCCGTGATTCCGCGCGCGATGGGCGGCAATATGGACAACAAGGAGCTGATTGCAGGGACGAAGGTCTACTTTCCGGTCTTCAATGAAGGCGCGCAGTTTTCCGTCGGCGACGGACACGGCGTGCAGGGTGACGGCGAGGTCTGCATTACAGCCGTTGAAACTGCGCTGACGGGCCGCTTCAGGCTCTCGGTGCGCAAGGATATGGAGCTTACCGCGCCACGCGCGGAAACCCCGACGCATTACATCACCATGGGATTCGACGAGGATCTCGACGATGCCGTCAGGCACGCGCTGCGCGACATGATCCGATGGATCGGCGAACTGCGCGGATTATCGAAAACGGATGCCTACTCCCTCTGCAGCCTCGCGGCCGATTTCCACGTGACTCAGATGGTCAACATGGCCAAGGGAGCGCACTGCATGCTGCCGAAGTCCATTCTGGGCTGACATGAACGGAGCGTGCTGGCACAGTCCCCCAAAACGCGACGCCACAGCTCAAATTGGCTTTTCACGCAGCTATTTTATTCATCCGTATGCACGGCTGGAGGAGGACCGGCGAAGCCGTTCATCGTACACTTGCAATCCTCGGATATCCGCCCCACCGCGGTGCATCCAGGACCTTCGTTGATCCCTCGCCTGCCGGACGGTAAAGCATGCGGCGCCTTGAGATGCACGATCTAGCCCAAATTCCGGCGGACGTCCGCAATCCGGAAATTGAGGTTGGCCAAGGTCCGGAGCGCCGCTTCGGGGGCCCATCACATTAGTGGTGGCACCTAGAGGTCAGAGCACGCGAGCCAGTAAACCATCCGGCAACCTATAGATGCTACCACGTCGATCGAAAAACTCGCATAGCGGGCTTTAGGTGGCATATGCTGCGAAACGGAAGTTATTCTGCCTGGTTCAGAACCTCGCTGCGAGAGGGAACCGGCATTGTCGAGCTTAGCGACGGCAAACTGACCGGTGGCGATACGGTGATCGCCTACTCCGGAACTTACTTTCAAAACGGCGATAAATTCTCGGCTTCCATTACGGCACGGCGGCATACGCCGGGGCAACCATCCATTTTCGGAATCGACAACTTCGACTTGACGGTTACCGGGACGTCCACACTGACGACGGCATCATGCTCCGGAACCGCCAAACAAGTGCCGGACTTGGCCTTCGAAGCCATTCTTATCCGTATGGCGGATTAATCGAGCCGCGCCATCACGTCAGAAATAGGCATCAAGTTAGATGCCCTTCACGACTGCGAGGTTGACCGCTGCGACGCTGATGCGCCGTCGTTCAGGCTTGGCACCACCACAAGCCGCTTGATCTCACCATTCTTAAAGGCGCTCAAAAAACGTTCATAGTTCTTGATCGACACGCAGCCGTTGGAATCCCCGTTCGGACCGAGCATGTAGCTGTGCGCGAGCAAACCGGACCGCCCGAGCGTATCGTTGGCGCCGACCGGGACCATGCGGAGCGCCTCGACACCGTGAAACAGCCGTTCCCGCAGCTTCAGGTCATAGACATTGGGGGGCGTCGCGCCGACATTCCGCTCGTTGACGTGACCCGGATCGTCCATCAGGCTGCCAAGTCCCGAATGTGCCTCAAGTCTCGAGCCGTTCGGCATGTAAACGGCGCGCGCGGAGATGTCATAGACGGCGGTGAGATTGTCGTAACCAAGAGACGCGAGATCCGGTCCGTTGCCAGAGAACCCACTACTAGGATCCAACGAGGCGAGCGTGATACGTCCTGGAATCAGATCGGAAAGCTTCTGCAGCATCGTGCGATTGTCGGATTGAGCGGCGGGAGGTTGAGCCGCGGGAAGCGGAGCTGCGGGAGGGCCGGCGGTCTGTGGTTCGAGGTTCGCCACCACCGGACGAGACCTGGGAAGCGGAATGGCGATCGTTTGCGATGGCGCGGGTTCATCGATCAGGGCTGCCCGCCAGTCCTGGGATTGCAGTTTCTGGGCGAGCCGGCCTTTGGCTTCTTCAAATTTGATATCGATTTCTCGAAATACGGATTGGGCAAGGGACTGCGGCGGGATTTGCGCGGGAATCAAGTCAGGCCCCGCCCCTACCGAAAATCGGTCGTCGAACGATGACGTAGATGACGCATGAGTGTCGCCCAGAGATGCGAGACCAGAGCGCAAAGGAACGGAATCACCATCGGCAATCCAGGCTGCCGCACCTGCGGCCAGCGCGAATGCCGCGAGAACTAAAAACACTCTGTCAGCAGACGAAATCCTGCGACGTGACCGAGAGTCATCAGTTGTCACTGTGGCGTATACCATCGCCCCCCGCTTCAACGCCTTGGAGAATTCTCCGACCCCACAAAGATTCGGTAGAAAGTAGGAGGCATTTGGGGGCCAAAGTGAGGCATAATCGAGACCAACGGCGGTGGTCCGAAGCCCTACGCAGGCCGGAAAACGTTACAATCCTCCGTCAAATTGTATCGATCGCATCAATGGCGGGGTAATGGCCGCTTTGAGCGGATTGTTTCAAGGAATCACCTTTTGTTCGGCAGCGGCCCAACGCCAAGGCGGGCCAGCCGATCAAGTGGCGAGGATTGGCCCGGCGGTGGGGGTCAGCCTGGTCAGAAAATCAGCCATGCGGGATCACAGGCGTGATCGGAGGCATAGCTGTTGTTTGGGCTATTACCCCTCGGCGCCGGATAAAAGACGGTAGCTATTGAAGCTTGGAAATATCTTCGTTCTTTGCTTCAGCGATAATGCCGGCCCGGTCGTAATGGTTGGCGTCGTCGATGAATTTATTGGTTAGAACGCGGTCCACGGGCATCGCTTCGGGGAGAACCTTCTGGTCCGCCAGGAATTTTACCAATTGCTGCCAATCCGACTCGATAAGAAGGCCATGCTTGTCGCCGGTTTTCGCCGAATTCCAGATGCCTAGGCGTCCCTGGTTGACGGCAACTCCCTCACGGAGAGCTACGGTCGCATCCGGATTCTTCGACCTGGCTTCAGGGTAACTCTTCCACGTCAGGAGCACTGCCGCTTCAGGATTGGCCATGCTGAAATCGTAACCCTTGGCAATCGCCCGCGCGATTCCGGTGAGCATTTTCGGATTCTTGTCGATCGTATCATTGCGGGCCAGCAGCCCCACATCCGGCAAGGCCCTCAAGCGCTCCGGCGCGGGAATTTCACGAAGCTTCAGGCCGGAAAACGCGAACTTCGCCAAGGCCGCATCCCAATAGACGACCGCATCGACCATGTTCTGGCGAACCGAAGTTATCGCTTGAGCACCGACACCGATCGGCAAAAAGGAGATATCCTTTTGTGGATTCAGCCCGGCTTCGTTAACGAATGCTCGTCCAAACGTCGTCCCTGCGCTTCCCATCGACTGCACGCCAAGTTTTTTGTCTTTGAGGTCGGCGAGTGTCTTGATCGGACTATCCGGCATCACTGCGACCGACCAGATATTCGCGTAGTACAGGTCATAAAAATAGCGGATGTTGAGCTGTCCCGACTGGATGCCGACGAGAGCCTCTCCGGGGGACGCCGCTCCAACTTCAGCATTGCCGGCCGAGACCTGAATGGCGGATTCGTTCGATCCACCAACTGCAATCAGAGTTACGTCGTATCCCTCTGCTGCGAAATATCCCTTCTCCTTTGCCACGACGAAGGGCGAGAACGCTTCATCAATTCCACGCACCGGGATAAGGACGCGCACTTTCTCCAGGCACCATGCGTTTGACGCGCATCCAAGGAGAACGACAAGCTGGGTTGCCAGCATCAGTTTACGTCCAAGACCAAAGCCCAACATGTGCAGTCTCGCTCTTTGAGGAATTACGGCAGCAGAGGCGCGTCATTGCGCCGGATCCAGAAGATATAGCGGCGCGCAGCTACCCGCATGATGCCGTGCATCGCCAGTCCGATGGCGGACAACACAATGAGCACGGCAAAGACACCGGGAACGTCGAGACCGAAATTGAGCGTTACGACAAGATAGCCAAGACCGACCTGCGCACCCACGAACTCGCCAACGATTGCGCCGATGACGGCCAACACCGCTGCGATCTCGAGGCCTGCGAAAATCAGCACCAGCGCGGAGGGCACACGCAGACGCATAAGCGTTTGCCATTTCGTGGCGCCAAAGGCCTTCATCATGTCGAGTTGATCTTTATCGGTTGAATGAAAGCCGGCGATGACGCTCACCAGAACCGGAAAAAAACATACCAGCGCCGTGATGACGATCTTCGATGACAGTCCGTATCCAAACCAAATGATGAAGAGCGGCGCGATGGCGACCTTTGGCAGCGTCTGCAGGGCAACGAGATAAGGGTATACCAATCGTTCAAGCACCGGGATCAACGAGACCATCGCGCCAATCACCAATCCGGCGATCACCCCAAACACGAACCCCGCAATGACCTCAACAAGCGTTGCCCACAGATGGGGCCAAATGATTCCCGAAACCACGAGGGAAACCAGCTTGGTCGCCACAGCACTGGGGGCCGGCAAAACCAGAGGCGATATCGCAAAAAACCGGCATGCCCCCTCCCAGACGGCAACCACCGAGATCGCAAGTATGATGGATTGCAGCCGGTGCGAATTCAACGTCCTGACGAGCACTGTCATAGCGATGCCATCGTCAGAGACGCCGCTCCGAATATGGACCGGATGTGATCACAAAGTTCGCCAAAGCGAGCACTGCCCATCGTTTGAAGGTTACGCGGCCGATCGATGTTGACATCGACGATTTCAGAAATTCGGCCCGGCCTGGGCGACATAACCACTACACGATCGCCGAGAAGGACCGCTTCAGGAATGCTGTGAGTAATAAAAATCACGGTCTTCCGCTCTTCGGACCACACCCGCATCAGTTCCATGTTCATCGCTTCGCGCGTCATGGCGTCCAACGCTCCGAACGGTTCGTCCATCAGCAGAACATTCGGCTCGCGCATCAACGCGCGGCAGATCGACACGCGTTGCTGCATTCCGCCGGAAAGTTCGAAAGGATATTTCTGGGAAAAATCCTTGAGCCCCATAAACGCCAGAAGATGCTCGGCCCGTTTCACGGTGGCCGCCGATTTGTCGTTCTTCAAATGAGCGGACAGCATGACGTTGGTCAGCACGGTATTCCAAGGCAAAAGCAGTGGCTGTTGGAACACGACGCCGGCATCCGGTCGAGGCTCGGTGACAAGCTCTCCGCCGGAATGCACCGTGCCCGAGGAAGCCTGCTCGAGACCGGCAAGAATTCGCAGCAGAGTGGTCTTTCCGCATCCGCTTGGACCGACGACGGAAATGAACTCATTCTCTCGAATATCCAAATTGACATTCGACAACGCCGTGACGGTTTCGCCCGAGCGTGTCGCAAAACGTTTTGCGACGCCCGCAATACGAATGAGCGCGGGCTTTGAGGTTAACGCGGATCCCGAAGAGCCATATGCACTTCCGTCAGTCCGAGCCATCAGTACGGCCATTTCCACTCCATCTACGTCAACTTGCTTTCATATCCACATCAGCAAGAAGCGCGCCAGATACCCGACATGTGACGTTCTGTTGACTATACAGTTAACTGAAGTCGCTGGAATTTGTCCAGCCGGAAATGCCTGAAATCGAATGCCTGCTTTCACTCCGGCTCCAGCCTTGCCAGAAATGAGACGCATGGATTCCGAAGTCGCCGACTTAAACCGTCAGCCCGCATCGCACCATGAATCAATCGATCGCGTATACAGTTCCGGCCCGCCGCGAGCCGCACCAAAGACACGAAAACCGCCGGAATCTTGTGGCTCATGGCCACTTGTCGACTTCGCGAGTTACGGCTTCCAAATATGCCCAACCGTTCGGCATACGCGCGCTTTTTGAGGCAGTTATAACAACACCGGCCTCTCCGCTTATGAGTGCCACCAAACGAACCCGATGATTAAATTGAGGCGATTTGTCCCTCTGTGACCAACAGATGTCGTCTTGACTATCTGGTCAACTGAGACCTACCTTGGTACCAATTTAACTTTGGGGGGCGTCTTGTGACCGAGGTAATAATCCGGACGAAAGAAGACGTTGCCGATTTTGTCAGCCGTCAACCGATGACCAAATCGGGCCTGGGCGTCGTGCTGATCGCGCTGGGCGGCGTATTTGTCGATGCCTATGATTTTGCGAGCCTCGGCATCGGCGTCCCCGGCCTTCGCGCCGAGTTCAATCTTCAACCGTCCCAACTCGGAACCATCACCGCGATCATGGGGGTCGGTGCCGTTATCGGCGGTGCGGCCGGCGGTTATCTTACCGACAAGATCGGACGGCTTCGGATGTTCGTCCTTGACCTCATATGTCTGGTTGTCGCCACGCTTGGCGCGGCACTGTCACCCGATATCTATGCCTTGTTGTTCTTCCGTTTCCTGATGGGTATCGGCGTCGGGCTGGACTATCCCGTGGCGTTCAGCTTCCTCGCGGAATTCGTCAACGCCAAACGACGCGCCGGCAGCATCGCGCTCTGGGTTTTCCTGTGGCAGGTCGCCGTCGCGGTATCGGTGCTCGTCGCCCTCGCCATGCATTTCCTGGGCTTTACCGAGCATCTGTGGCGTTTCGCCGTTGGCTTCGGCGCGATCCCCGCCCTCATCATTCTTCTGCTTCGCGGCAAATACATGTGGGAAAGCCCATTATGGGCGGCGAACTACATCGGATTGAGGGAAGCTGCGAAGCTTCTCGAAAAAACCTACCATGTAACAGTGCGCGTGGAAGGCAATGCTGTGGCGGTGTCCAGGCGTGTCCCGATGAGCTATGGGGCCATTTTCTCCCCGCCCTATCTGGCTCGCACAGCCCTCGTGTCGATCATCTCGATTACACAAAGCCTGGAATACTTCGCGGTCGGTTTCTATTTGCCGTCGATCTCTGCGGTCATCTTCGGCCAGGATTTCGTCTACGCGGCCATTGGCACGCTGGTCTCGACGATCGCCGGTGTTGTCGGCGGTCTGGCGGCGGCTCAATTCGTCGATAGGGTCGGAATACGCCGGCTTCTCATCGCGGGCTACTCGATCGTGGCGGTAAGTCTGGTCTTGTTCTGGTGGACTGCCGGCGCCGTGTCTCCCTACGTTTCAATCATGCTGATCTACTTCTTCATCCTCGGCCAGACGCTCGGCCCGGGCTCCGTTTCTGCATCCATGGCCGCGCTATCCTATCCGACCATGCTGCGTGGAACCGGCACCGGTTGGGCACAAAGTATGGTGAGAATCGGAACCATCATTGGCTTGTTCTTTTTCCCGCCCCTGCTGGCTCAGATCGGACTATCGAAGCTGATGCTGGTGCTCGCGCTTGTTCCATTGGTCGGACTATTGTCGTTATGGATCGTGAAATGGGAGCCGATAGGCAGCCAGATCGAAAGCGAGCCTCGAGAAGCGGCTGTGATTGGCGGAGTGGAAAACGCCGTGTGATCGCCCCTCACGGCCAAGGGCGTATTTTCAACGCGCCCCAGCTACTATCGACGAGCCAGGCGACAGTTCAAACCGCGATGGAATGAAGCTCCGGCTTCCTTGAGAGCATCGCAGTTGGATCGGCCACGCAGTACAGGAGAACGAGATTGACCACATGATCGAGCCAGCTTTTCCGGGCCTTCTCCGATCCCAGATCTCGATCGAGTGCAATCTCCAGCGTGTATTGGTTGGAAAGATAGTGGTAGCACAGAGATGACAGCGTCAAATACACGATCGTCGGATCGAGCGCTGACCGGAAGATGTTATCCTTGCGGCCCCGTTCGAGAATAAAGCTTATGGTTTCGACCAGCGGATTGTACAAATCCCGCATCCGTTCGGACTTGCGAATATATTTTGCGCGATGCTTGTTTTCTTCGTTCATCAACCGGATCGCGGTTGGATTACTCTGGAGCGCGTGGAATGTGTGCTGGACGAGTTGCTCCATCGCAAGAACGGGATCGCTGGCCCGAACCGACAAGTCCTTCTGCTGATGGCGCAGGCCTTCGTACATGTGCTCTAGCACAGCGACGAAGAGCCCTTCCTTGGATTTGAAATAGTAGTAGAGCATATTCTTGCTGACACGGCAGCGTTCCGCAATGCGGTCCACGCGGGCGCCTTCAAATCCGATACGGGCGAATTCGTCGGTTGCCTGCTTCAATATCTTTTCACGAACGCGAGCCGGATCGCTGCTACGGCGTGCCACGCAATTTTCCTCACTTCGAAAGCCAAGAATTGGATCGCTGTCGATTGATTCGCGATCCCGGACCAGAGAATGAACCGCCGATATAAGACTGTTCCATCAAAAAAGCCCGATTTTTCCGCCAAAAGGGCGAGCACTCAAATCGCCGTCAGATTCTACGCCGTCAATGCGGCTAGGCCGTTGCGCGGGCTGCCTCAGCCTCTTCGATCAATTGCCATATGCGCGGAGGAGAAAGCGGCAGTTCTGTCGGCTGAACATTCAAATGAGACAAGGCATCTGCAACCGCGTTGGCCATGATACCGCCGACCGGGATCAGTCCTCCCTCGCCCGCGCCTTTCGCGCCCAGGGGATTGTTGGGGCAAGGTTTTAGCTCAAGCGTAATCGAACGAATGTTCGGAAAATCGGACGCCGTCGGCATCAGATAGTCGGCAAACGATCCGGTCAAAAGCTGTCCTTCATCGTCATAGATGAGGTGTTCCAGAAATGCGCCGCCCAAACCCTGGACGATTGAACCGATGGCCTGTCCGTGCAGCGTCAGCGGGTTGATCATCCGGCCAACATCTTCGACCGAAAGATAATCGATCACCTTGACGTGTCCCGTTCCCGGATCCACGGCAATGTGCGCTGCCTGCGTGCCGTAAGCCCATGTGTACTTCTTGTTGAAGAAGGAAGCCTCGACCTCCAGCGGCCCGTCGGAAAGATTTGCTAGCTGCAGATGTTTACCGGAATGGCTCACCTGTTCGCCATCGATCGTCACATCGTCGGGAGCGCAGTCGAAACGAGCCGCAGCCGCCTCGCGAATCCGCTCCTTCAGCTTTTCCGCCGCGAGCAGGATCGCCGATCCACCCATGACGGTCGAGCGCGAATGATAGGCACCGTAGCCATCTTTCACATGGCTCGTGGATCCATGATTGATCGTAATCTTTTCGTAGGGGAGTTCGGTAGCGTCGGCCGCGATCTGGGCCATGATCGTTTCAAGCCCTTGTCCGACCGAGGAAGACCCAAGATAGACCGAAAGTGAACCATCTGTTTCAAGAACCAGCCGCGCATCCTCTTTCGGGCCGGCGGCCCCGCCCTCGATGAAACTTCCGACAGCAAGACCGTGGTAGTAGCCATCGATCAGCTTGCCACGCAACTTGCTCTTTTCAGTCCATCCAAATTCTTCCAGGCACCGGTCAAACACCGCGTGATAGTCACCGCTGTCGAGTTCGGTCGAGCTATCGTATGGCGTGATGGACGCAAGCGGGTACGGCATCTGGCTGTCAGCGACCAGATTGCGCCGACGCAATTCGACACGATCGATGTTCAGATCTTTTGCCACCAGATCGATCAGGCGCTCACGAATGAAATCGGTCTCGAATCTGCCCGGGCCCCGATAGGTGCCGCTTGGGGTTTTGTTCGTCATGAGCATCGAACTCTTGATATCGATGTTCTCGAAACAATAGGGGCCGGACATAAATTGCGCGACATTCCGCGGTCCCACCGAACCATTGGTCCTGAGATATGCACCGATGTCGGCCCATACCTGACCACGCAGACCGACGAAACGCCCGTCGCGGTTCACCGCGATCTCAATGTCGCACTCGATATCGCGCGCATGGTTAGCGCTCATCATGTGCTCGCGGCGGTCTTCCGTCCACTTCACCGGACGCTTCACAAGCCTGGCCGCGGCGGGAATAAGATAGTCTTCGGGATAGAACTCGCCGCGGGATCCGAACCCGCCGCCCACATCGACCTCGATTAGATCGATCGCTTCCACATCCAGTCCCATGGCGGCGGCAAGCACACGCCGATTATACCAGGCAGTCTTCGCGGCACCCCAAACGGTCAGCTTTCCCGCAGCTTGATTCCATTCGGCGACAAATCCCCGCGGCTCCATGAACATCGCAGCATGACGCTGGATTTTGAACCGTTCACGCCGAACGTAGTCGGCCGTCCTGAAAGCCTTGTCCGCCTCATCGGCACCGCCGCGAAACGCCTTCCATGTAATCGCGGTATTGGACCCATGATCTTCAAAAAGAACAGACCGCTCTGCCTCTGCCTGTTCGCGATTCGTGATTGCAGGAAGGGTTTCGATTTCCAGATCGATGCACTCCAGGGCATCTTCAGCGATGGCCGCACTGTCCGCAACGACGACCGCTATTGGTTCGCCGACATACCGTACCTTTTTGTCAGCAAGCACGGGCTGATGAAATGGCTCAAGTTCCGGCAACGGTTGCAAGCGCACGGCAATGCGGGGAACGACCGCACCTAGATCAGCGGCCGTCAGAACGTGGCGCACACCCGGCAATTGGAGCGCTCTTGTCGCGTCAAGCAATCGAATTTTGCCGTGAGCCACGGAGCTGCGCAGAATAACCGCATGAAGTTGACCCGCTCGATTGACGTCCGCGACATAGGTGCCCCTGCCCCTGACCATGCGAAGGTCTTCGACCCGCTCCATCGGACGTCCGATATAGGAGTTTGACACCTTCATCACTTCTCTCCACTGCGTGCGTAGTGGCTGCGAGCATCTAGAACCGCCTCCACGATGGGAACATAACCCGTGCATCTGCAGAGATTGCCCGACAGGACATCCCGGACCCGGTCCGCATCGGCGTCGGGCTCATTCGTCAGAAGCGCATGAGCCGTGGTGATGAAACCGGGTGTGCAAAAGCCGCACTGGAGCGCGTGGTGTTTGCGAAAGGCTGCCTGCAGAGGCGACAGTTTATCGCCGGACAGCCCCTCGACCGTGGTGACTTTCTCGCCTTGGGCCTGAACGGCCAGCATGAGGCAGGAACGTACCGCCTCACCGTTCACGAGAACGGTGCAAGCCCCGCACACGCCATGCTCGCATCCCAGATGCGTACCGGTTTGCCGCAAACCGTCCCGGATGCAGTCAGCCAGCGTCGTGCGAGCCTCCACATCGGCGCTGACGGGCTTCCCATTGAGTTCAAATTCAACTTGCATCCGATACCCCAGATTTTCAGGAGGCTGATTGCGCGAGGCCGCGCGCCAACAGCGTGCCCACGAGTGAACGGCGATAAGCGCTGGGTGCATGGATGTCAGACGGCGGATCAATCGACTCTTTCGCCACTGCCGCAACCGCGGCAATGGTTTTCTCGTTGACCACGTTCCCGTTGAGCGCGGCTTCGGCGGCTGCCAGTCTGATCGGGCAATCGGCGACGCCGATCGCACCGATATGCGCATCGACTGCACGATTTTTCTCGTCCAGATCGTAGAACAGCGCCACTCCCGCCATGGCAAAGTCGCCCTTTCTCCGGGCAAACTCGCGAAACGCCCAACGTCTTGCGGCCGGCCAGGCTGGAAGATGCACCTCGGTGAGAATTTCGTCCGGCTCCAGACTCGTCTGCAAGGGGCCGGTGAAAAAGTCGGCAGCCTTTTCGACTCTCGTTCCGCTGCTACCCACGATGGTCATCTGCGCATCGCAGGTCAACGCGACGCCGGGCATCTCGGCGGATGGATCGGCATGCGCAAGCGATCCGCCGACAGTCCCTCGATTCCGGACTTGATAGTGCGCCACATGCTTTATCGCTTCTGCAAGCAAAGGGTGGCTCTGAACCAACCGCTGGTCGCTCTCGATATCGCACCAACGAACCCTCGCCCCCAACCGAACCCCGTCGTCGCCGACGCTGATCGTACCGAGATTCTTCAGGTGCTTGAGATCAACGAGAAGTTCCGGCGATGTCAGCCGAAATGCCAGCATCGGAAGCAGACTTTGGCCACCCGAAATCACCTTGGCGTTTCCGTTGCGTGCGGCAAGCAGGCCGACGGCCTCAGCCATGGTGGTCGGTGATGCATACTCAAAAACGGGCGGCTTCATAGTGCCTCCAGATGGACCACGAAACGGCTCGCAGCGGCGCTGCAGACCGTGGCTATGTAGAGAGCACCTGTCGATCTCAATTCGACCGAAGACACCTCGACGTACGATAACATTTATCAGAACAAACGCCAGTTCACCCAAATATGAACCATGTTGACTATTCAGTCAACAAATGGGTAATTTCGATGACGATCTTTCCGGCCGCCCTCAACAATGTGATATAGTTGGCAGAAATGCTGTCGACCCTGTTCGGCGGGATCGATGGGCTCGAAATCTTCGTATGATCTGCATTAAAATTAAGGTGATCTCGCAATGCTAGACAACACGCCGGTTATCGCGCTTGAAGAACATTACTGGGACGCTGAAATGGCAGCACACTTCCCGGCCGGAGAAAGCAAATCCCACGTTTCGGATTTGCTGACCGAAATCGGAGAGGTTCGGCTTCGTGCCATGGATGAAGCCGGTATCGATGTCCAGGTCCTCTCCCATGGAGCGCCGGCGGCACAGAAACTTTCTCCCGAAATCGCCGTCGATCTCACCAAACGCGTGAACGACCGGCTCGCCGAAGCCTGCGCGAAATATCCGACGCGGTTTGCGGGATTTGCCGCGCTTCCGACACCTGTCCCGGAACAGGCAGCCCTGGAGCTTGAACGCTGCGTGACCCAGCTTGGCTTCAAAGGCGCGATGATCCACGGGCTGACCAACGGGGTGTTCATCGACGACAAGCGATTTTGGTCGATTTTCGAAATGGCCGAGAAGCTGGATGTCCCGATTTACCTGCACCCCTCCGTCCCGCATCCAGAGGTCATGAAGTACTATTACGACGACTACGCGAAGGAATTTCCGACGGTCATTCGTCCCGCCTGGGGTTTTACCGTGGAAACCGCGACCATGGCCATTCGGCTGATCCTGAGCCGTGCCCTGGAAAAATATCCGAAGCTCCAGATCATTCTCGGTCATTTCGGCGAGACGCTGCCGTTTCTGTTGTGGCGCATCAATCAGGCCCTGTCGCGACCGGGCCAGGACAGCTTGAATTTCCGCCAGCAATTCTGCCGGCATTTCCATGTGACCACGAGCGGCAACTTCTCGACGCCGGCCCTGATCTGTACGATGATGGAACTCGGTATCGATCGCATCATGTTTTCGGTTGACTACCCATTCGTGCTCAATCGCGATGGTATGAACTGGATTGAAGAGTTGCAGATTTCGCCCGATGACAAGGCGAAACTCGTTGGAGGCAATGCCAGGAGACTTCTGAAGCTGTAGTCTCATTCACCTGAGAGAATGTGAGAAGCTGCGACCATGACTCCTCTTCCCGAAATTCCGGCAGAGCTACGAGCATTGATGGCAGAGATCGGGCCGAAATGGGCGACCGACACCCGCGGCCACGTCCGTCTGATGATCGAAAAATTCAGCGAGATTCTCGAATGTTCGCCAAAAGAAGGGATCAAGGCCGAGACAATCTCCTACGGCTCGCATGAGCGGCAATCATTCGAGGTGTTTCATCCGTCCTCAAATGCAGCGCCACGGCCGGGCCTGATCTTCGTTCATGGCGGCGCTTTTACCGAAGGCAGCCGCCACAGAAGCAAGGAAATCTACGCAAACGTTCTCTATTACTTTGCCAGGCATGGGATCGTCGGTATCAATTCGGGTTACCGGCTGGCGCCGGAGGCGCGCTACCCCGAAGCCACGCGGGACATTGCAACCATCGTGCGATGGACGCACGAGAATGCCGAACGGCTGAACATCGATCCCCAGCGGATATTCCTGATGGGCCACTCGGCTGGTGGCGCACATGTCGGAAGCTACGCTTACGACAAGCGTCTTCACCCCGCTGACGGACCGGGCATCGCTGGTCTGCTTATCATCAGCGGCCGGATGCGGGCCGACGATCGCGCCGACAACCCAAATGCACGCCGTGTTGCGGAATATTACGGCAGCGATGCTGCTATTTACGATGACGTCTCGCCGGTTTCACATATCGACAGGCACAGCGTGGCCACCTTCATTGCAACAGCGGAATTTGAGAACCCGCTGATCGACGTCTATTGCTTCGAACTCGCATACCGGCTTGCGGCTGCAAAGGGGCACGCTCCCCCCTTCGCATGGCTCAAGGGCCACAATCACACCTCGATCATAGGCCACTTCAACACAGCAGAAGATATTCTGGGCCAAGTCTGCCGTGAATTTATCTTCGAGACCCGCGCGACACGGCGTTAGTCGATTTCGCAGCTTGGGATTTAACCATGCCGGGTTCAGGGAAACCGGATGCCCGTGAATTTCGGCTGGGTATATTCTTCGAGCGCATATGGCAGCCCTTCGCGGCCCACACCTGAGCGGCCGACACCCCCGAAGGGATAATTGTCGAGCCGAAAACGACTTGCCTCGTTGATCCAGAGCGAGCCTACCCGGACTTCCTCCGACATTCGGAAGGCGGTCGACAAGCTCGACGTGAAACAAGACCCCTGCAATCCAAACTCGCAATCGTTCGCGATGCGAATGGCGTGGTCGATATCCGTCGCCTGCATGACTACGACGACCGGACCGAAAACTTCCTCGCGGATCAGGCGGGTACCGCTTGGCGGATCAACGACGATCGTTGGATGAATCATGAGTCCTTCGGATGGACCCGCCGCAATGATCCGGCAGCCGCGCGCTCTAGCATCGTCGATCATTTCACTGATCCGCAGCGCCGCGCGAGCGGAAACCACCGGCCCGAGATCTGTATCGGCCAGCGCGGGATCGCCTACCTTCAGATTCTGCGTCGCTTTTGCGAAACGCTCGAGAAACGCTTCGAAAACAGGGGCCTCGACGATGATGCGCTGTGTCGAGATGCATTGCTGGCCGCTCGCTTCGAAAGACGAGGGAACAATGCGCTTCACCGCATCGTCGATATCGGCATCCGCAAGCACGATATTTGGGGAATTGCCGCCGAGTTCGCCGATGAACCGCTTGGCACCTGCGGCGCGGACCAGCGCGTCACCGGCTGCCGTACCGCCCGTCAACGTGACCACGTCAACATCGGGATGGCCGGCCAAACCAAGCGCTTCCGCCCGGTCACCGGTTACGACCTGCACGAGACCTTCCGGTGTTCCGCCAGCAGCAAATGCCTCGGCGATTATTTGTGCAATTTGGGTCCCCTCGAGGCACGGCTTGATGATGACCGCATTCCCCGTAATCAACGCCGGAGCAAGTTTCTGGACTAGGAGATTGGACGGCGCATTGAATGGCGTAACCGCAGCAACGACGCCATAGGGGACGCGGCGGGTAAAGCCAAAAAGCCCGACGCCCGCAGGAACCATATCAAGCGGAATCACTTCGCCCGTGTGCTGGTGAAGGTGTTCGGCACAGGCTCTGATGAATGCGATACTGCGCCGGACTTCCATCTCTGCCGCGCGTCGTGGCTTTCCAATGTGGGCAATGGTCGCCTCGACGATTTTCGCGGCATCCTTTTCCATTGCCGAAGCCGCCCCCTTCAACCACGCGGCACGTTGGTGCGCAGGGGTTTTGATGAGGCGACGAAACGCACTCTTTGCCGTCTGAACCGCGCGGTCCAACAGAATTTGACCTGACGGCTTCACGGTAAATGCTACATGGCCGGTCCAGGGACTGACCACTGAAAACATGTCGTCCCCAGACGCCGTTGCAGGTGAGGATGTGCCGCCGTCGTACGGTGCCGTCAATTCCATCGCGCTCTGCCCTTGCATGACAAAGACCGGCAGGCCGACGCCTGACCCGGCTTCAAAGCTCAATCCGCTCTTCGCGCCGCAACTTGACATCATGTTGACCATATAGTCAACATGATGTCAGTAGATCTGGATCGACACGCGGTTGAGCGTTGAGAACCCGAAATAGCAAGGCTCTGCAAGTTGGAGGCTGCGTTGAAAGTTGCCGTGATCGGATGCGGGGCAATCGGAAGCTTTCTCATCAACGGGCTGCAAGCCGAGCCGGCAATCGAGGTAACGGCCGTTTTCGCCATTCCCACGCCGTCCAGCGCGACTATTCCCGTCGTCCGGTCTATCGAGGAATTGCTTGCGACCGGCCCTGACATTGTCGTCGAGTGCGCTGGACACCATGCCCTCAAGGGCGCGGGAGAGTTGGTCATCGGTTCGGGTGTCGACCTGCTGGTCGCGTCGGTCGGCGCTTTAGCGGATCCCATCCTGGAAGCAAGTCTACGGCGAGCCGCGGCGACCGGGGGCCGACTGCTCATCCCGGGCGGCGCGCTTGGCGGTCTTGATGCGTTGAGCGCTGCGAGGGAAGCGGGACTTGAGTCCGTTGAATATTCGGGACGAAAAGCGCCCGCGGCATGGCAGGGGACGGCCGCGGAAGACCTGATAGACCTCGCGAACGTTACGTCCGCGTCGACCTTTCTCGAATGCGACGCGCGCACGGCCGCCCTTCGTTTTCCGCAAAATGCGAATGTCGTTGCAGCGATCGCACTGGCGGGCATCGGGTTTGAGCTGACGAAAGTGCGGCTGGTGGTGGACCCTGCGGCGACCGGCAACCATCATTCATTTACCGCCCGCGGCGCATTCGGCGAAATATCGACGAGCATTAGATCGATGACCTTGCCGTCGAACCCGAAGACCTCCGTACTCGCACCTTTCAGCCTGCTCCAGACGATCAAGAAGCGAGCGGGACTTATACTCGCCTGATCACACCAAACAATCAAAGTGCCGAAACCGCATCTGCGATTCCGGCACGGATTGATTATCTGCTGCCTGAGCTACGTTCAGTAGTGCAGGTAAAATGGGGCATGCCCATTTCACGACTGGTTGATCAGCTTAAGCCTTCAAGTGCTGATCACGGCGCTTGTAGAGCTCATCGTCCGCATACCCCATCGTCTCAGGCTTGCCGCGGCCGAGCATGACCTGGAAATAGACCGGCTCAAGGCTGGCATTGTCGTAACCGTGGATAACGCCGGCGGGACAGGCGATGCATTCCCAGGGTCCAAGCCGCTTGGTGATTTTGCGGCCGTCCTCGTCCTGAACGAAGACATCGAGATGACCTTGAAGAACGAAGAAAACCTCTTCCACTTCATGCGTGTGCGCGGCGTTGCCCTGCCCTGGCGGAACGAACATGATCGAGAGCGTAAAGTTTCCAGGCGGGATCGCCGAAACATCGCCATGCTTGCCCGAACCGCCCGCGCCGATGAAGCGATGTTGCGCCCGCTTGAATCCTTCGATTTTCGCGTCCTCGAATGCCGCCCAATCAGCCTTTCGATCCGCGAAACGCGCAACATATTTGTCCATGATCTGTTCAAGTGACGCGCCCTCAAGTTCCTTAGAGCGCGCGTGTCTTGCCGTAGCCATATAGATCTCCTGTGAAGACGCGTCTTGAAACACCCAATGCACTACAGGATTATTTTTAGTTGACTACATAGTCAACATAATTATCCAGTTTCACGATCACTGCCGCCAGAATGCCGGAGCGCAGCCGCTCGCCAACTGGGCAAAAA
Organism: Bradyrhizobium sp.; assembly: GCA_028290305.1. Next base: position 19,960 of record JAQGKC010000242.1, on the reverse strand, counting down.
TTATGCGATCGGACGTCGAACTTCTCACCCAGCAATTTTGCTTCCGATTGGGCCTCCGTGCGGCAATTTGGGTTCATTGCTCGGGGATTGGACAGCCGAAAATCCTGCACATTTTAATTGTTCTAAATCTGAGTGTGAATGATATTCGACGTGTTGGGTTAAACCGCCGACTGCTCAAAACGACCGCGACTGCCGATAAATTGGCGATCAGCGCGCCTCAATCACGCTGCCAACGAAGTATCCGCTAGCGGCGAGAGACTTCCGGCGATCGTTCCGATCAATGACAGACTTATATTTACCTTGAAGGTCGCGAACAGCAGATGGAAAATAACTTCCATCATGGCTTTGCTGAATGCGCATACGTTCGATTAGGACCAAGGAATCCGGCAGCAGGGACGCCGGCACCTTGGAGCGTATCAACGCTCGCGCAGACTCTCTTGGCGATGGCGCAATATGGGCGAAAGCAGATAATCGATGATCTGCCGCGTGCCGGTCTTGATCTCGACGGTGACAGCCATGCCGGGCGAAAGATTGAGCAGCTTGTCATCGACCTTCATCTGCGTTTGATCGAGCGACACGCGAGCTGCGTAGGCCGGTTCCGACGCGCCGATGTCACTGGTACTCTGTTTTGACGGGTTTGATTTGCCGGCACTGTCAGGCGGAATCGCATCCTGCGACAGAGTAACGACCTTGCCGTGCAGCAAACCGTAGCGGGTGAAACTGAAGGTATCCACTTTGATTTCGGCGTCCTGACCGGGATGCACGAAACCGATGTCCTGGTTGTCGACCGTGGCTTCAATCTCCATTTGGCTGTCGGCGGGGACGATCGTCAAAAGGGTTTGAGCCGGGGTGACGACGCCGCCGACCGAATGGATCGCTAATTGCTGAACCGTGCCGTCGATGGGCGCAGTCAAGGCCTGATACTTTGTCCGCTGTTCTGACTTGGCAACATCCTGCGCCAGACCGTTGGCCTTGCGCGTCGCTTCGGCCAGGTCGCTCAGGATTCCCCGGTGGAATTCGGCCCGTGTTTCTTCCAGCTTGGCCTTCGACGCGACAACGGCGGCATCGGCTTCCTTGAGACGGCTTGTCTGCACCTCGAGGTCCTTCTGGTTCGACAGCAATTCCTGCAGATTTTCGAGATAAGCGAGCTTTGTACCGGTCTGATGATCGAAAAGCGTCTTGCGCATCTGGGTGCGTTCTTCCATCAGCGGCAGCAACGTTTGGATCTTGCCAATCGAAACCTTCTGACTTTCCAGCTCCGCCCGCTTCTGCGCTTCATCGCCGGCGAGGCTTGCGAGCTTGCTGCGATACTGCGACATCTGGCCGATCAGGAATTGCTCACCCATCCTTGCCTGCTCGGGGCTGGCGCCCGCCGGCGGCACAAAATGCGCATCGGGATCGCTCTCGCTCTCAAGGGCCGCCGTCAGTCTCGCAATATCGATCTTCGCCGCCATCAGATCGCTCCGCTGGTGGTCGAGATCCGCCTGGTTCATCGTCGGATCCAGCTCGATCAGAGCGTCGCCGACCTTCACCTTTTGTCCATCCCGGACCAGGATCGCGCGAACGACACCGATCTCGAACGGCTGCACGATTTTTGTATGGCCGGTCGGGATGATCTTGCCTTTGGAAACAGCGACGATGTCGACATGACCGAACCAGGCCCATACCATCGAGAGCGTAAAGACAGCAACGAGGCAGTAGGCCCCGAGACGGCCGATCGGCGACGGCGGTGTTTCGACGATTTCGAGGGCGGCCGGCAGAAATTCGCGCTCGGCGCTGCGAATGGATTGGGTTCGGATGGGGACGACGGCTGTGGTCATCTGGCGCACATTAGTTGGAACTGCCTCGATCAGGACTGCATGGCATGAAGAGCGGCGTAGCGACCGCCCCGAAGCAGAAGGTCCTCATGCGTACCGTCTTCCGCGACACGTCCGCGTTCAATTGTCAGAATCCGGTCGGCGACCCGCACAGCCATCAGTCGATGCGCGATGATGAAGACGGTACGGCCTTTCACAATCTCCCGCATGTTGGCGTGGATGATTCTCTCGCTTTCGTAGTCAAGCGCGCTGGTCGCTTCGTCAAATATCAGGATGCGCGGGTTCGTGACCAGCGCCCGTGCGATCGCGATGCGCTGACGCTGACCGCCCGAAAGTGTGCTTCCGCGTTCACCGATCATCGTATCGTAACCATCAGGCAATTCCAGGATAAACTCGTGAGCGCCGGCGAGACGCGCGGCGGCGACGACGTCCTCGCTTGGCATTCCCGGATTGGCGAGGGCAATATTGTCGCGCACCGTCGCGTTGAAAAGGACATTGTCCTGCATCACGACACCGATCTGCCGGCGCAGCCAGGAGCTATCAACCTGGGCAAGGTCGACCCCGTCGACGAAGACGCGGCCGCTCTCCGGCACATAAAGCCGCTCGATGAGCTTGGCAAATGTGCTCTTGCCTGAGCCGGAGGAGCCGACGATCCCAACAACCTGACCCGCAGCGATATCCAGATTAACGTCCTTGAGAACTTCCGGCCCGTCAATGCGGTAACGGAACGTGACATGCTCAAATCTGATGTCACCGATCAGCACGGGAAGTGCCGTTTTGGTCGCATTAAAGGACGGTTCGACTGGTGTATTGAGAATGTCGCCCAATCGCGCGATCGACAGGCGAGCCTGATGAAAGTCCTGCCAAAGTCCAGCCAGCCGCAGCACCGGCGCACTGACGCGACCCGCCAGCATATTGAAGGCGACGAACTCGCCGACGCTCAGAGAGCCTTGGATAACGAGTTTGGCGCCGAAGAACAGAATGGCCGCCATCACCATCTTGTTGATGAACTGGACAGCCTGACTGCCGATGTTGCCGAGGTTGAGAACGCGAAAGCTCGCACCGACGTAACCGGCGAGTTGCTCTTCCCAGCGGCGCTGAACTTGCGGTTCGACGGCCATCACCTTCAGCGTCTCGATGCCGGCCACACTCTCGACCAGGAATGCCTGGTTCTCCGCCCCGCGTTTGAACTTCTCATCGAGGCGGGTGCGGAACAGCGGAGTCAAGCCGGCGGATATCGCGATGTAAAACGGCAGGCTTGCCATCACGATCCAGGTTAGAAACGGCGAATACAAGAACATCACCGCCAGAAACACGACAGTGAAGAACGCGTCGATCACGAGCGTCAGCGCCGACCCCGTCAGGAAATTGCGGATATTCTCCAGCTCGCGAACGCGAGCGACGGAGTCGCCGACGCGCCGCGCCTGGAAATAGGCAGACGGCAGCGCCAACAGGTGCCGGAACAGGCGCGCCCCCAATTCGACATCGATGCGGTTGGTCGTATGGGCGAACAGATATGTCCGCAGTGTTCCGAGAATTGTCTCGAAAACGGATATCGCGACGAGGCCGATGATCAGAACGTCGAGTGTGCTCCCGCTGTGATGCACCAGCGATTTGTCGATGACGACCTGGAAGAACAGCGGCGAGATCAGCGCAAACAGCTGCAGGAAGAACGAGAACAAAAACACTTCGCCGATCAGACGACGATATTTATGGATCGCGGTCACGAACCATGAGATGCCGAAGCGGTTGGTGAGATCACTTAAATTCGCGCGCCGTGCCATGAAGACGATGCGGCCATCCCAGCGCTCTTCGAACGCGGCGCGGGTCAGCATTTCCGGTCGTCCTACGGAGGGGTCGGACACCAGGACCTGATCGTCGGACGCCTTGCCGATGAGGAGAAAGCCGCCGCTGCCAAGGCAGCCGATCGCGGGCAGCGGACTGCTCGCCAAGCGTGCCCATCCGGTTTTGACGACACGCGCCTTCAATCCGAAATCCTTCGCGCAGCGAAGCATTTCGGCGAGGCCGATCGAGACACCGCCGAAGCGGTGCTGGATTTGATCCGGTTCCGCCGCGACACCCTGAAAGCGCATCAGCATCACCAGCGAGGCAAGGCCGGTATCGGCCGGCTTTGTCTTTATATCATGCATTGTTTCCTCGGCTGTCGGCCGCCCGCAGGACCCCGTTCCCAATCCTGCCGAAGTTCGAAGATTAGTGCCGGCCCGAAGGCCGGCACGTTCGGATGGAAACGATCAACCGTGGTTGTGCGGAATGGCCAGAACCGGGAGCTGGGTATGAGCATCGGCTATGACATTGCCGCCCATCTGGCCTTGTCCCGTCGTGAAGGACGAAGCAATGAAGTTGCCGAGCACCGACGCCTGGTTTGCGTATGACGCCAGCAGATCATGCGTCGCCTTATGGTCGTCCTTTCCTGCGGTCGCCGGCGCCGGATCGGCCGCGAAGCTGATGCCGTGCGGTGAGCTGAAGTTGAAGCCCGGCGCATTGTCGGCCGACAACAGCGGCGTGAATGCGCCGGTTGTCGGATCGACCTGGCCAAACGCTTTCAGGCTTCCGACCGAGGCATAGTAGTCGTTGGTGTTGAGGCCCGTCGCGTGAAACGAGTAAACCTTGTTGGTTGCGGTATCCGTCAGCGTAAACGTGCCCGACGTGGCATTATTCGGCTTGATCACATCGTCGAGGCTAGCGTTGCCGCTGGTGACCCCCGCCACGTTCGTGAACGAAACCGACTGTTGCGCGGTGCTGGCCTTGCTGATGTCGATGATCGTTCCGTCGTTACCACTGGTCAGAAGCAGGTCGCCGTTCGGCGCCTGCTTCAAGGAATCGGGATCGGTTTGCGGCACCAGTTCGATTTGGCCAGTCACGGTGTCGCGGCCGGTGGCGCCGAAGCTCAGCACGGTCTTGGTAGTGAGCAGCCCGGTCGGGTGATCGCCCTGAACCAGTTGCACCAGCGTCGGGTCCCCGGCATTGACCGGGTTGGTGTAGCTCAGGAACACCTTGTTGCCCTCGAACACGACGTCATCATAGCCGCGGGTAGCCGACGAATTGGCGAAGCTGAGCGGCGCCGAGATCGTGTGCGTCTTCGGATCGATCAGCGTCAGGGTAGGATTGCCATCCTGATTTTGCAGCGCCCAGATTTCTCCGGTGACGGGGTTGAACTTCAATCCGTCGACCGATCCCGACAGCGAATAGGAATATTCGATCCTGCCGGCCTTGTCGTACTGAACGATCGTGCTCGAACCACCTGCTCCGGTCGAATCCGCGCCGTTGCCATATTCGACGAAGGTCGAGCCGTTGGCGGTCGTGACGGAGTCAGGCGAGTTAGATCCGTCGATGGGAGCCTGGAACGTTTTGATCGCGCCGATCTGCGGCGAAGGGGCCGAGTTCTTGTCCGGAATGAAGGTGACGCCATGTGGCGAGCCAAACGTGAAGCCCGGAGCGTTGTTCGCCGAAACCAGCGCGGTAAACACGCCAGTACTCTCGTCGACCTGGCCGAAGGCATTCAAAGCGCCGACAGAGGCATAGTAGGCGTTCGGGTCGAGACCTGTGACATGGACTGACAGCACATGGCCGTCCTTCGCATCCGAGATCAGGAACGTGCCGGAGGTAGCGTTTGGCTTGATCACGTCGTCGAGCCCGGCATTGCCCACGGAGCCCGCCGGAATACCCTGGATCGGGGTGAAGGCGATCGCCTGCTTGGAGGTGCCGGGGTTCTGGATGTCGATAATCGTGCCATCAGCGCCGCTGGAGAAGATCAGGTCGCCATTGGCGGCGATCTTGAGCGAGTCCGGGTCGGTCTGCGGGACCAGTTCCATCTTGCCGGTCACGGTGTCATAGCCCATCGCGCCGTCGAGCAGCACGGGAGTCGTTTGCAGCGTCTCGCCCGGCTTCGGATTCGGTCCGTTCAGCAGCTTCACGATGGTCGGGTCGCCGTTACCGGTCGGGTTGGTGTAGCTCAGGAACACATTCTTGCCGTCGAACACGACATCGTCGTAACCCCGCGTGGTCGATGTGTCGGCATAGGTAAAATGCGCCGTGATCTTTTGGGTGACCGGATCGATCAGCGACAGCGACGAGCGGCCATCCTGGTTCTGCAGCGCCCAGACCAATCCGGTCTCGGGATTGTACTTCAGGCCGTCAACAGAGCCTTCGATCGCATAGGCGTGCACAAAGTTTCCGGATTTGTCGTATTGAATGATCGTGCTCTTGCCGGATACGGCCCCTGTCGAGTCGACGTTGTTGCCGTATTCAACGAACACGTAATCGCCGGCGACCGTGACCGAATCCAAACCGCTCACGCCGTTCGGAGCGTTCGCGAATGTCTTGATGGAGTCGACCTCCGCCATCGGCGGCGCGTTGTGATCGGGCACGAAGACCACGCCATGCGGCGCGACGAAATTGATATTGCCCGCGTTCTCCGCGGTGACGAGCGGAGTAAAGACGCCCGTGGTCGGATCGACTTGGCCGAACGCCTTCAGGCTTCCAACCGACGCGTAATAATCGTTGGTGTTCAGGCCGGTCGCATGAAACGAATAAACCTTGTTGGACGCGGTATCGGTCAGGTAGAACGTTCCAGCTGTGGCGCCGGGCTTAATCACATCGTCGAGGCCGGCATTGCCTGCAGTCACGCCCTTGATCGTGGTGAAGGAAACGGCCTGATTGGCCATTCCCGGGTGCTGCACGTCGATGATCGTACCATTGGCACCGCTGGTCAGGAGCAGGTCGCCGTTCGGTGCCTGCTTCAACGAGTCGGGATCACTTTGCGGCACAACTTCGACCTTGCCGGTCACGGTGTCGTAGCCGGTCGCGCCATCGGCCAGGATCGTCGACGTTAGTAGCAGACCATTCGGCCGATCGCCGTTGACGAGTTCCACCAGCGTCGGATCGCCGGCGCCGTTCGGATTGGTGTAGCTCAAGAACACCTTGTCGCCTTTGAAGACAACATCGTCGTAGCCACTTGTGGCTGATGGATTGGCGAAACTCAGCGGGCCCGTCACTTTGTGGGTCACGGGATCGATCAGCGACAGCGTCGAGTTGCCGTCCTGATTCTGCAGCGCCCAGATCTGGCCGGTGTACGGATTGAATTTCAGGCCATCGACGGAACCCGGGATCGTGTAGGTGTGTTCGACATGGCCTGCCTTGTCGTACTGAACGATCGTGCTCGAACCACCTGCACCGGTCGAATCCGCGCCGTTGCCGTATTCGACAAAAAACGAGCCATTCTCGGTGGTGATGGAGTCGGGGGCGCTCTTGCCGCTCGGTGCCGCCGCGAAAGTTTTCACAGTACCTACCAAAGCCATTTCGATCCTCCTTGGATTGAACAGAGGCCGGCAAGTGACATCGAAGAGACGACGACCGTGTGACGCGTATCCGCGTCAAAATTGGCCAAAAATAAGAACGGGGGAACTTATGGGAGTTCGAATTATTGGAGCGTCTAACTGCACTCTGACGTTCGATGTACAACAGCGTTGCTTTGACAAGTTTGATCGCTGAAGCGCGGCTGGATCGATCCCGCACAAACCAATGAACTAGATGAATCAGAATTTTCTTTTGTCGTCACGGTATCGCCTGGCGAGCATTTGTATTTCGAATTTTCGGCATGTCAGCGAAAAGTGTGGCCAGACCATGCGTCGTGCGCCGCTGGCTTTCGATCACAGTTTTTTTGTTAGCTTCGATGTGTGAAAGATTTCGCCGTGCAACAACTCGGCACGCAGATGAAAACCCAGAGCCTCGATGACATCAGTTGTTACGAGCTCTGCCCTACGGATCCAACGTCGTTTCCGGGACGCGCTTCAGATCGGGGTAAGACGTTCAAAACGGAATTTGGCTGTTGTCGAACGACAACGTGCCCTCCGCCGCCATCAATGATCCCTAAAGGTTGCCGGTCGGCGTGAAGGTGAAGACGTCATTTTGGTTGGCCGGATCGATCAACTTGGCGAAGCCATCAAATTGCCCCGACGAAGCTCGATCCCGCTCGGTCGGCCGTCCAGTTGGTCGGCGCCGTCGCCATCAAGATGCCAGCCGACCGATTGAACCGAATCCCCGGTCAGAAAGCGCGACATCACCGCCACCGACAACGCTGAGTTGCAGATGCGCCGTGGACTGAGGGGCTGACGACAGGTCGAGGGTGGCGTTATCGTTACCAAGTCCGGCGAGCACGGTATGTTGCTGCCGGTGGACGATCCGCTACGAAAGTACTGCTGCCGGGTAGCTGGCGTTTAGACGCCACACCGAGCCAGAAAACTTCCATCGAACCGCCAAGAAGCGGTTGATCAAAACGGCGGGTAAAAAGGGAGTCCGATCAGAACAGCTTTCCAAGCAACTTTTCGAGCCACTCAAACAGGTCTTCGCCCCCGGGATGGCCCCCGTTATTTCCGTTATTTCCGTTATTTCCATTACCCCCGTTATTCCCGTGATCCTGATCCCCGCGTCCGCCAGACTGCGCGATCGCCTTGGAATTTAATGAGGTCGACAGGAGCACGGTCAGTGCCGGGGGCGTCACCACGGCAAATTTGCCGCAAGCAGCAAGGAACTTCCGGCGATCGTCATCAAGTGGGGTTCCGGTATCGACGGGTGTTCCATTTTGGTGCGAAGCCATTTTCTTGAACCTTAATGAGATTTAATTTTCATCGCAAATTAATCACTTCTATTTAATTCCCGTTAAGACAAACTGTCAAGAACTTTGGATCGGAGAGAGTGTGGACGTCGCAAGACACAAATGACAATTTAATGTGACTGCGACGTCGCGGTTCCCCCACTCACTGAACACCGGACAAGGTATGACGCGCAGTATGCCGCGCACGCGCCACGAAGACGCCCGCCCCCTCGACCTTTCCCGCATTTTACGTCCGGTCGCCGGGGCGTCATTCTCGCTGCTGGACGACCGGCCGGTCCTGTTCAGCGAGTCCGCGCAAAAGATTTATGAGCTCAACCAGATGGCCGCCTATATCTGGTGCTGTCTGTTGGACCACAAGCCGGCAGAAGCGATCAGCGAAGAGCTGACAAAATCCGGGCTGGATGGCGCCGCGGCGCGAAGTTACGTGCGTCAGGCCTTGCGAAACTGGTTCAGGCTGGGGCTGCTCGAGGTCGATTGGGATCTGAACGAGGCCCACTCCTTTGTTGCGAGCGTCGGAAAGCTCGCGGTCAATATTCAGACTTCGAGCGAGCGGTTAACCCAACTTCTGATCCCGCTGTTTAGCCAAAACAGCAGCGACACCGACAAGATCGATGATACATTCGAGGTCGTTGAAATCGATCGTCAGGTCCACATTTTTCACAATAAAGCCTGTGTCGCACGATGCGCTATCAACGAGTTGCTTCCGACCCTCAAAGCCCAAATTACCGAGCAAGTTGTACTCAAAAGTTCCCCTGATATAGCCCTGCATGCGGCTTGCCTGCTGTCCGGCGGGAAGGGCCTGCTCGTAAGTGGCCACCCTGGCGCGGGCAAGACCACGCTTGCGATTCATTTGATGGAGGCGGGCTTCGGGTATGCCGCCGATGATATTGTCTTGATCGCGCCCGACGGACGCGCAACGGGCGTTCTGTTTGCGCCAACGCTTAAACAGGGCGCATGGGCGATGATCAAGAAGCTTCGTCCTGATCTTGGCAAATCCGCCGTGCACAGCAGACCGGACGGCAAACGCGTGCGATATCTGAACGTCCCGCGCACCGCACCCAACGGCAGCGTACCAGTAGGCTGGATTGTCTTTCTCAAACGAGCGCCGAACATCCCGACGAAACTTGTGCCACTCGCGCAATTGGAGACAATAAGAAGGCTGATAGACGGCTCGTATTCGCCGGACGGAAAACTGACCCATCAGGGGTTTCACGCGATCAAGCGGACTTTGGCCGACGCCAAATCGTTCGAGTTGCAGTATTCGGATGCGGCACAGGCACGCCACGCCATTGTCGATCTTTGCGATGGTTAATTACAGCCGCTCCCTCACCCAATTATGTGAGTGTTTTCGGGGCTGCGTTCCGAAGCATGCGGACTGGATGTCTTTGCTCGGTCTGGCCAACCAGACGCTGACAACTCCCGCTTTGATGGAACTCGCGAGTCGCTTCAAAGACCAGATTCCCGAGGATGTCTGCCTCTACATTCGGGAAATATTCGAGCGCAATGTGATGCGTAACGATCGCCTTGCTGCCCAACTCGCGGAGACGGTGGCGGCAATAAACGATCAGGGCGTGACACCCGTACTGCTCAAGGGCGCCGCAATGCTTGCGACGGCCGCTCGCCCGCATTGGGGCTCAAAGCTGATGTCGGACCTCGACATCATGGTGCTGCCCGATCAGACCGAGGCGACCATGAATGCGCTGTTCGCGGTGGGTTACTCCGTGCACACCCAACCGTCGCCGGACACCGGAAAGTGGTATGTGGACTTAAAGAGGCCGGGTGACGTCGGAATGGTCGACCTGCATCGGGAGCTTCCCGGTCCCGCTTTTTTCTACCGCCCGTCAGGCGGCGTAATCCAGAACTGCAAGATGACACGAGTTGGGCGGGGAACGGCCTATATCCCGTCCGCGACTTATCAGGCGCTGATCCTGACTATCCACGACCAGTTCCAGGATCATGATTACTGGATCGGCAATATCGATGTGCGCCATCTGATCGAGTTACGGGATTTGGCCATTTCATCTGAAGGAATCGACTGGGAGATGTTAGCTGCTTTCGCCCCAAGCAAGCTCGCGAGGAATGCCCTCGAAACTCAACTTGTTGCATTGTTCTACCTGCTCGGAGTTGATGTTCCCACCCATATGCGCAGCCGATTTGTCCCTCGCCTACAGCATCAGCGGCGTTTGGCGCAGGCAAGACTTCCGCTGTTACGTCAGGCGCTGTTGCCCATCGCTATATTTGATTATCGAAATTATCGCGATGAATTGGGCCAATCAAACAACGGAGGGGTAATCGCCAGCGAACGCGCGCTCCCGAAAAGCGATACGTTACGCTTCCTGCTGACGCTGTCTCGCAGGCAACGCGTAGGCAAGATTTAGGCATCGTGAAAGCGACGCTTACTATGATACCTCTTTGGAACATTAGTTTCAGTTTATAGTTTAATTTTTATCATTTAATTCTGGTAAATAATTTAATACTGGTAATGCTGTGTGGCATCGCCTTGAAGCACGCGAGACTTCTCATGGAGCTTGCGAAACAAATTGAACTAGCTCCCAAAAACGGGGACTTCGTTATCCTGCAGGACGGATGGTCGGGTTCTTGGGAGGTGGGCCGCTGGGCAGAGGAAACCAGCAGCTGGGTCCAAATCGACGGCAAACCTCTACGAATCTTTCCAACACATTGGGTGCCCGTCTCCGGTGATCCCGCTGGCTCGGAGAACAGTGAAGGTGTGTCGTTTCTTGTTCCTTCCATTCAACCGAAGGAGACGGCCCCAAAACGGATTCGCACTCGTTCCATGCTGGCTTTCACGGCTGCAGTGATCTTCATTGGCGGGTACGCGGTTTTTGATTTTGGCTTCATCAGGGCCGGATCCATCAAAGATGCGAACTCCGATAGAATCGTGGGTTCGGCGGTGGCCGGGCTGAAACGGGAGGGTTACGGAGAGCGAGATGAAGCGGGTGTTATTGCCCACGATCTCGCTGCGGCTCGCGAGGAGATCGCACTTCACATTGGACGTGAAGATGCCGTGCAAGCCGACGCCGTGGAAGCCAAGCGAATTGCAGATGCCAGGCAAAAGGAATTAAAGCAGGCACTCGACGACAGGGAGGCAAGAGCAGAAACGCTCGCGCGCGAGCTTACGTCCGTTCGCCAGAAACTGGCGGCTGCCCAAGAGGAGATCACACTTCACATCGGACGTGAAAACGCTGCGCATGCCCAGGCAATGGAAGCCAAGCGAATCGCGGATGCCAAGCAGCGGGAATTGAAGCTGGCGCGCGATGAAAGCAAGGCAAGGGCTGAAACGCGCGCACGCGAGAACAATGCGCCGGCGGGCAAGCCTTCCAACAAAGACTTGGTTGCTCCAGATGGCGCTGTGCAAACCGAGACGCTCAACCGTCCCGCCCAGGAGGCCCACGCTGCGCCTGGAATAACGGGCGTGGCCCCGAACGCACAAAGCCCGGATGACATGACGGCAGGAACGCTGACCGTTCCCAACACCTACAGCGCTTCGATATCGGTGGCGCCCGCCGACGCGGTTGTTGATCCCCGGCAATCGCCCGCGGGGCCAAGTCAATCCCAGCCGACAAGCGCGATTTCTTCCACGGATGAGACAAGACTTGTCGATCGAGCGGAATCTCTGATCAAGCAATCTGATTTTGCCGGCGCGCGGCTTTTGCTCGAACGCGCCTTGGAGAGAGGCAGCGCGCGCGCGGCTTTTATGATGGCCGAAACCTACGACTGGCGAACGCTTCGCTCATTGCAGGCATATGGCGTCCGTGGGGATACCGAAAAGGCACGGGAACTTTATGAGCTGGCGGCAGTGGCCGGCATCGAGAAAGCGCGGGAACGGTTGGAAGCGTTGAAAACAGGTTCGAACCGCTGACGTGGTGCCGTTTCACGGAAAAAGGCGCGACACACGGTAGAGCTCGCGGCGACAACTTCCGAGCTGGAACGCATACAAGATCGCTGGAAATTCCGAACCGTCCGCTGAAGTTTCGATCGAGAGCATTATGGAGCAGACGCCCGGCGTCGACCTCATCTGATGATTAGAATGGAGTGGATATTACAATGATATTCATAGCAAGACTCGCGGCACTTGTGATCCTAACTTTTGCGCTTTGTAGTTCAAGTAGCGCCCAGTCCCGCCGAGCGCAGAATGCCTCGCGGCCTTCGGGCATTCCGGGCGAGGCGCAGATAAAAGATCGGCTCAATGCCTGGGCGATAGGTTTGGCCGGTGGTCTTCTTGAGGGCGCCCCCATCCGCCTCGCGACGGACATCGCCCGGGTCGTGAATGATGGCGGTGTTATGCATGTTCTCCCGATCGTAACTCGTGGTCCCACCGAGAACGTAAACGATCTGCTGTATCTCAAGGGAGTGGATGCGGCGATCATCAACACCGACTCGCTTGAGGAGTACAAATCCCAGGTGCCGCAAATTCACCAGCGTATCACCTATGTACTCAGCTTGTTTCCATCCGAACTGCACATCTTCGTTCGTCCGGAGATTCAATCACTGCGGGACCTGGTGGGTAAGAAGGTCAACTTCAACACGCAAGGTACCGCGGCCGCCTATTCCGGGCCGCTGATCTTCAGCCGCCTTGGCCTCGATGTGGAAAAAACGTTCATCCCGCATCCCGTCGCTCTGGAGCAGATGAGGCGCGGAGAGATTGCCGCCGTCGTGTTCGTGACATCGAAGCCAATCGATGCCTTCCTGAAGGGCCGATGGGAAACGGGGTTCAAGTTTCTGCCCGTCGATTACGGTTCGAAATTCGAGGACTATTATCTCCCCTCGTATCTTGACTCGACTGATTATCCAAACCTCATCGCTAAAGGCGAGCGGATTGCCACGATTGCCGTTCCTACCATCCTCGCAGCGTACAATTGGCGCCCTGGTTCGGATCGGTATCGGCGCATTGCGCGCTTTGTCGATGATCTCTTTAGCCGAGTGGATAAACTACAGGCGCCCGGGTTCGATGCAAAGTGGAAGGACGTCAATCTGAGCGCAAAGGTTCCAGGCTTGGAGCGTTTTCAAGCGGCTCAGGATTGGCTTGATCGGTCGAATACCGCGAAACGAAGTGAGCCTCAATGATGCGGGCCCCGGCCGTTGCCATGGCGCTCTCGATCCTGGGCCACGCGGCCTGTGCTGAGCCGGCGAACGATGCGATCACACGATTGAAATCCTGTTTCCAGTTGGACCGCACCGCGCAAACTGAATGTCTGGAGAAACTGTCGCGGGAATTACCCGGCAAAGACGTTCAAAGCTCCGTGCAACCCGCGGAGGGAACCTGGATCATAAGCGAAACAACGTCACCTGTGGATTACAGCCCTATGGTCACCGCGGCGACCCTGTCTCAGCCGAACGCCAAAGATGCACCGACGACCTTCGCTATTCGCTGTCGCGGACAACGCACCGATCTGTTGGTCAGTACGGAAGGATCGTGGCGAGCGTCGTCCGCTAACGAGCTACAGGTCGATTACAGGATCAACGACCAGCCCGCAGTCAGGACGCGGTGGACTGCATCCACGAACGGACGGACGGCCGTTTTCAAGGACGATGCAGTCCGATTTTTGCGATCCCTGCCGGATAAAGGACGGATAACAGTCAGCGTGTCCGACTGGCAGGGTCCGTCGCACGAGGCGACATTTCAGCTCGCCGGATTGGATGCCATTCGGCAGAAAATCGGAGCAGCATGCAAATGGGCGTCGGCAACAGACAGAATATCGCCGGCGGGACGCTAAATTTGGATAATGGGAAGCGCCTTAGGTCATCCCCGCGATCGCTTTGCAAGTTTGGTTGCAAGTTTCGCGCACTCTAAATCGTCCATCCGAAAAATGGAGCGAACCCGCGCCCTCGATTATGGCCGAACGTAACTCCAGCCCTGCTCCTGCAACTGCATCAACCGGACGACGCCTGACGGAACGATGGTTGCCTCAGGCAGGATCGCGATCTCGTGGCCCTCCTTTTTTTCCATGCCTTCCTTGGTGTTGTTGCACGCCGAAAACTGGATCTTGCTGGGAAACGCGAGGTCTTTGAGATGCTTGATCCGATCCTGGACCGGCGAAGTATCGGCGCGCAGCATATGCAGGCCGGGGCCATAGGTAACGATATCGACCTCCACATCCTCGCCTTTTGCGCGATAATATTCGACGACGTTGGTGGCGTTATTTAGCGCGAGATTCATGACCGCGGGATCATTTTGATCGACCTGGACGGCCACATGGTGCGCTTTCGCGGCACGATGCTCTTTCAGATGGCCAGCAAAACTCGACGACACAAGCGACATCGATATAAAAGCCATAGCCATCAAACAACGAAAAAACTTGCGCATCATAATGCTCCTTCAGGAGGCTGCGCCCATAATCCGCTCGGATGCTTTGGGAACATTTGTGATCAAGAGAATCAGACCGCCGCCGATACCTGTCAGCAGCACGAGTACCTGGTGCTAAGGCTTCTCCAAAAATTCGCGCAGTCGTCAGTCATCGACATCACACGGAAGCAATTCGATCACGTGTCCGGCCTGGGCAAACGACAATTTCGCCCGCAGAAAGGGAGCGAGCTTCTGAACGATCCGATGCCTTTCCAGGTAAATCTCGCGTCCGATGGCATCGCTATAGAGTCGAATGACATGGACGGTGTCACGCGGCACCCTGCAGGTCACCCGCCCGGCGTCAGTCGCGGCCTCGATATAGAGGGCCTGGCCATCCCAATCGATCTGGTTTGAAAATTCCGCTGCCATCACCTGCCCCTATCGAGCAATCAGTTGAACACGCCCCGCCACATTACTTAATTAAATATTTAAATTCCACCTATAAATTGATTTAAATTTTTTACGACGTCCGAGCGCATCGAGGGAGGCCCCGCGCGAAGTTACCGGTTAACTAATTGAATTTCCTATATGATATTATTGATCAGAAGTGGCGACCAAAGCCGGCCTGGGATCGTCCACAGTTGCAGTATCTCGAAAATTTAAATAACATTAAATGCCATGGAGGAGCTTCTTGTCGTATTGGGCGCGTTAATAACCCTGGTGCTCTCGATTGCGGGCATGAACATCTATAGATGGCGGACCGACGTCCTGACCGGGCCTTATATTTCGAACCGGGACTGCCAACTGACCATCCCAGATAAGGCGATGGACGGGGTTAGCCAGGCGATGGCGGAAGAGAGGCGCACAACGCACCCCTTCCTGCGAGGTTGGAATTCGAGTCCGTTCGTGCCCGAAGCGCGAAGAAAACCAACCGGATATTCTTCAAACCGGGCGACCGATCTGAGCCGGCTGCGCGCCAGGCTTCAACCCACGCTGCTTGCAGTGAAGGGGTTTTATTCAAGGAAAGCCGTTGGCCGACTTACCACAGGCCCCGGATTGACCGACAGGACCGCGCAGGCCCCCTGACCGCGCGCTGACAAACTGAGAAGCATTCTCTGATTAAACAGGGCTTGAACGCTTGGAAACCGGGCGGGCCGGTCGCCTTGGCGAACCGCAATTGAATGCCCGGCACGACGAGGCCGCTGGAAGGTATACCGGCAGTCTCACCTCCCTGTTGCTTTCACCAGCCATCGACTGTTTGGCGCGTTCCCAACGCCTTGGCGATGCCGTCCAAAACATCCTCTTCCAAAGGATGCGTTCTGTCCGCGGTGTTCCATGACCGCCCCCTCGCCTCAGGGGCAGCCGAATACGAGATCATAGCCCCCATCCCATTGTCGACCGAGGCGACAAGTGCAGATGGTCCGACGTCCGTGCCTTGGCCGGTCGTGCGGCGGCGACCGGTCAAGTCGGCGGTCCTTCGGTCAATATCGCGAAGCCCATTCGCAAGATGTTGGATGCGATCCATTGCCTCGCGGTTCTGACGAACGCTAGCTGTCTCATCCATCCCGTCGTCACTTGTCCGGTCGACAGAAGCCGCATCCTGATCGCACACCGTTACGGCCAGTACATCCAAATGATTTGCATGCAGCGACGCTTCCCCAGGCCCGATCGTCTGCTCGGTTGGCTCGCGGCGGTGGCCCAGAGCGAGACTGGCATGACCTTCGGGCGCCCGATCTCCAAACGCCGGATCGCGTCCCTCGAGTTCTGCAAGACGAACAGCCTGTTCCCGAGACCAACGCTCGAGGCGCCCGATCATCGCAAGCAACGTCAGTGTATCGGATTGACGCACCTTCCTGGCGTAATCGGCCAGGAATGCCCGCCCCCGCGCGGTTTCTTTGACCGCAGCCTCGATTGCACCGAAGTTATGATCGTGCGCACCAGATGAATTCGGCATCGCCCACCGGATATTGCCAGCGCCAACAGGAGACTGCTTTCTCCAACGTCGGTATTAATACTGACGACGAATACTTAATCGATATTTAATGCACTATTTATTGGCGACGCCAAAGCAGCCGGCTTCCGAATCAAGATCATCCTGCAGCTATCAATATCAAATAAAGTGCGGTATTTTAAATAAGAACCTCCGTCGCCCAATACATTTTTCCAAACCAAGGCCGGACATAGTGTGGAATTCACGGTCATCGCAAAACAAGCCAGCGGCGGCGAGATTACCCGATGGGCTCCGGGTGTATGCGATCGGAGATATTCATGGCCGCGCCGATCTTCTGAAGGCCCTGCTTCAGCAAATCGACGCGGACTGCTTACTCTATCCCTCCATTCGACCGATCGTGGTTTTTCTTGGCGATTATATCGACCGGGGACCGGCCTCAAAAGAAGTGCTGGATCTTCTGCTGGGATGCGAGCGGACAAAAGAGACGATCTTTCTCAAAGGCAATCATGAGACCTTTGTTCATCGCTTTCTGAGCGAGCCGGCAATCCTGGATGAATGGCGTCTATGCGGCGGTCTCGAAACTCTCGTGTCCTACGGGCTCAAGCCATCGATCAATCCCGGTGCCCGCGAACAAACGCAACTGGCCGAAGAACTGGCCAGGGCCATACCCAAACGGCACCTGGAATTTCTCGAATCCCTTGATCTGTCGTTCAGTTGCGGGGATTTTCTGTTTGTCCATGCCGGTATTCGCCCCGGCGTTCCCATTCGGAAGCAGAGCGAAGAAGATTTACTTTGGATTCGTGAGGAGTTTCTCTCCTGTGAAGAGAGGTTCGAGAAATTTGTCGTGCACGGACATACCCCGGTTCCGGCGGTCGATATCCGAACAAATCGGATTAATATTGACACCGGGGCCTTCGCGACCGGCCGCCTGACCTGCATCGTGATCGAAGGTGACTCAATCGTGCCCCTCGTCGACGTGCGCGACTGGATGCACGGCATCTCCGGCATCCACATTGCTCAGACGACGCAGACGAGGATTGAGCCTGCTGCGCAAGCCTTGGTTATCTAGGATCTCGCAGGCGCCTTTCGCGGCCCGGCGTAGAACAGATGTCCAGGGAATTTGCCCTCGATGTGTGCCTCAACCCGTCAGCTAAACCGCCAGCGACATATTACGGACGAGCGTTCGATCCCGTGGCATCGCCATCCAGCTACAGCGGGCTGAAGCGGGATGGCTCTTGAGCTAAACGGGACATCGCCGATTGTCACTCTATGACTTCAGTCCACACCATTTCGTGACCTGCGTTCACAGCTCGCAACCACTACTAAATCACAACCGACCGAAATCGCTCAATTTAGGTCTTTAGACAATTGGGTTCGTTCTGCCAAATCAGATCGATCTGAGCGCTCGTCGACGACGTGAAAAGGCACGACATTCGTATCGTTCCAATTTTCTGAGCTCCTCATTTAATTGGGTCAGATCTTGCAATGACTTCGCGCTAGCATGAAACACTGCATAAATCGAGACTCGAATCTTACTAATGCGGAGCAGATCAATCTCGGCCTGAGCCGCGTCCTGAGCGTTCAAGGTGATAACTGACTCATTGCGGGCTTGCGAAAGAATCTCCGCCAACTTTTCGACGTCCGCTTGAAGGAGCGGGTCGCAACCGATGTTGATGGCCAGTCCATGACGAAAAGCGTTTACCCGCGACCTACGCTTACCTGATTCAGAAGCCGGCCCTGTGCTCTTCTTCGCATTCCTCCGATTAGCGGCGAGTTGTCGATCCGAAGCCATAGCGGTCATTCCGCAGCTTCGCTGAACTCACCGTCGATAATGGACGATGATGCCGCGTTGAGATCACGAGCAAACCGCTTATTACGACGCTCGATTTCTCTCACGATTCCTACCCGTCGCGCTTTGTATGATGCAATGCGCTTGTCAATCGCTTCAATATAGCTGGCGCCGCGCATGTAAGCTTCAGCCAGTACGGCGGAAGGAGGATGACCTCTCGCGGTTAATCGCGCATCGACCTCCTTACGCGTTGCGGGATCGCTCGCCCATCGTTGCGCATCATTTGAAGCGCTAAAAATGCGATAAACAGCCGCTTCTAATGCATCAGCAGAGTCAAACGTCGCTTTGAGAAGATCGCGCACGACCTCCATCTGCATTAATTTGATGACGCCGACTAAGACCATGCGTTCGCGGCGGATTTGCCAGGACAAGTCGACCACGTCTTTAGCGTATAACCAATCGGTCGCGTCCGCTGGATCCAAATCAGCAACAATCGCGCAAAAAAACTTTTTGTAACTCTCAACTGTCTCATCCCCGACCAGCGGAAGATCATCGAAAAACTCCGACAAGTTGTCCGGGATGTTGACGGACGAATTTTTGACAAGCGAGCGCACCATTGCGAATCATCCTCAGTTCGCAGACGCCCATCTCTGATGAAGTTTCAGCAAACCGGACTATGAATCAAGACGGTTCTTTTGTTTCCACAGGAATTTTGTGGCTGCCAAAACTGCAACGCTAATCTTAGGCTATTAGTCTCTTAGAAGTTCGGAAGGGTGCCCCATGCAAATGATAGATCTTCGTGAGGCGACAAAGACTCTCGACGCCTATTCAACATCGATCATTGGTAAGAGTCGCTTCTACGACCAAACGCTGAAATTTGGTGCACCTGAAGAAATAGAGAAGATCACCGAAGGAATGATCGCCGAATTAAAGGCTGAGACCAAGGAGGCGATGATTATTTTGATGATGGTCATGGAGGAAGTGATCCGACACTCCACACAGCTCGTCGCCGCCTTCCCTGACGAACTCGCAGAATGGTATGAAGCGATCAACCGCAGCCGTGCGGCGACCAATGAAGCGAAAAAGGTCACGCTCGCTCATAAAGAAAAATTCCAAAGAAAACGGCCCGAAGAAAGCCCGAGTGCAAAGATGATCAGAGAATTTCGCGCCGCGCGAAACGGTCACAGTCATGACTGATCGCCAAAATTAGTCTTGAATCTGATTTTCTCCCAAATCGTTAAATCGTCATTACACGCTAGCACACACACCTTCCCATTGTACGCTTTCAGCATTTGACGGACGGGGCCCATAAGGAAGGGGAATAAATTCATGTCGTCCTCATTCGATACGCCGCGTTGAAACCCAGAGCTTCCGCGAGACCTCCACGGGGTTGATCGACGAACTAGCCCACCAAGCTTGCTCGTCTCCGAAGCGATGGTTGTCGCGGTGATGGGTTCTGCACAGA
>JAQGKC010000233.1 GCA_028290305.1 Bradyrhizobium sp. | reverse complement strand
GGCATAGGCATGCGCCAGAATGTCTTCTCGGAAGATCTTGTCGTACAGGGCGTAGAACCGATAGCCGGGTTCTGTCTTCGCTTTCGCGTGTAACGCCATCTGCAGTTTCTGAACACTTTTCGGAGTTGCTAGGTTGCCCAATCTCCGGTCCCTCGCCGCTTGCTGCGTTGGTCTTGAACTGAGGCCCCTTTCCTCCACCGGCATTACCCGGCTTCATCAGTACTATGAACCTCTCCGCCTCCCCAGGGCGCCCGGCCTGTCCCTCACGGGCATCCGGTTGGTCATCCCTGCCCACGCCTTGGGGGCTCCCGTGTTGCGTACGCTTTCCTTGTGTACATGCCGTCGCCACTACCCCGGCGCAGCGGCTGGGCCTACTACTTCGCTCATTCACCCAGCCGTATCAGCCTTCCCCGAAAGAGTGGTCGGGTCGGCCTACGCATCGTCCTTTTCGAGGTTTGCTCGGCGTTTACTCGCGTTACGGCCTGCACACTCGCGCTGTCACCAATTCGTGACACGCTAACCGAAGGCTTCAGCCACTTTGTTGCCTCCATGACTGCTCCGGTTGCTTCCGGCTGGAGCGGTTGCCGGGTGGGATTTACACCCACTGGAAAGCGCCGCCTTTCCACGGCGCATACTCAAGTCGGACATCGCGCCATGTCCGAAAAGTGCCAAAAGCGGAACTGGAATGTCTATTCGATCAACTCGTCGGCAAGCGACAGCAAACTCGCTGGAACCTCGAAGCCAATCGGTTGTCACTGCGAGCCATCATGTTGTCCTAGCGCGCGTATTCATAATTCGCGTTTGCCCCATACGCGTCAATTAGTGGCTTTATCGAGCACGAATTGACCGCCTGAGGTAGTATTATTATAGAACTCTGGGGAATTCCCTGTCGGCGCCACTACTCGCTTTTTTTGTGATGCGACAGGTAGGCTTGAGTGCTAAGTTGATCACTTAGGCGTCTATTGAGGCCACCCGGGCGCTCCCGGGCAAGCAGTGCTCACAGTCCGGCTCGAGGCTGTGCGATGCCCAAGATCCTGCTGATCGAAGACAACGAGATGAACCGCGACATGCTTTCGCGGCGTCTCGTGCGCGGCGGCTACGAGGTCACTATTGCCGAGGACGGCGCGCGCGGCGTCGCAATGGCGACGAGCGACAGGCCCGATCTCATTTTGATGGACATGAGCCTGCCGGTGATCGACGGCTGGGAGGCGACGCGTCGGATCAAGGCCACGCCTGAGCTGCGCAAGATCCCCATCATCGCGCTCACGGCGCACGCCATGGCGACCGACCGGGAAAAGGCCCTCGAGGCCGGCTGCGACGACTACGACACAAAACCGATCGAGCTGCAGAGGCTGCTGGGCAAGATCGAGACGCTACTCGCGGCTGCGGGACAGTAGCGACCTACAACTTCCGGACAGATGACGAGAGGAAACAACTCATGAAAACGGCTCAGTACAAATGGTCCCAAAATGACGGGTGGCGGCCGAATCTGCCGACTGGCGAAGTCGGACGACAAAGTGTCGTGTTCGTTTTCGGCGCTAGATCACTGATGCAGGCAGGTGACCTCGTAGGCGAGCTGCGCGACCACTTCAAAGAGGCCGCCATGCTTGGTTGCTCGACTTCCGGCGAGATTCACGGCGACATGGTCGTCGACGACTCGGTGACAGCCACCATTGTCGACTTCGAACATACGCGAGTCCGGTCCGCCTCTGCCACGATTGCTGAGGCGAAGGCGAGCTACGACGTCGGCAAGGAGCTCGCGCGGCTGCTGAATGACGTCTCGTTGCGCCATGTGTTCGTGCTTTCGGACGGCTTGCACGTCAATGGCTCCGACTTGGCACGCGGTCTCGCGGGCGGCGTCCCCGACGGCGTGTCGATCACCGGCGGCCTTTCCGGAGATGGAACCAACTTCGCCGAGACCTGGGTCGTTGCCGACGATGCCGTGGGCCCCCAGCGCGTGGCAGCGGTCGGTCTGTACGGCGACGACTTGCGCATTGGCTACGGATCGATGGGCGGCTGGGTGCCATTCGGACCGCTGCGCACCATCACTGGGGCCGAGGGCAACATCCTCTATGAGCTGGATGGGCGGTCAGCGCTCGATCTATATAAATCGTACCTGGGCTCACACGCCCATCAGTTGCCAAGCTCTGCGTTGCTTTTTCCAATCCTGGTTACCGAAAAAAAGGGCGGCCATGGTGTCGTCCGGACCGTCCTGTCGGTGGACGAGCAGAACAAGTCAATGACGTTCGCAGGCGACATCCCACAGGGCGGAACGGCGCACTTGATGAAGACCAATGTTGACGATCTGGTCGACGGCGCGACGGCCGCCGCCAAGGCCAGCCTCAGTGGGCTGGGCGACCGGCGACCAGACCTTGCAATTCTGGTGAGCTGTGTCGGTCGCAAGCTTGTGATGAAGCAGCGCACCGAAGAAGAAATCGAAGCAATCCGAAATGTCTTCGGGACGGATACGAAGATTTCCGGGTTCTACTCGTACGGCGAGCTTTGCCCCTTCACGCACGGTGGCGAGTGCCGCCTGCACAACCAAACCATGACCGTAACAACTTTCGCCGAGGACTGAACGTTACAGGGCACAGATGCACAGGCTGCTACGACGCCAGCTCAGAAAGCACCTCGGTGTCGAGGACGAAGTACCGGCTGCGCTGCAGCCTCTCGTAGCAGCCGTCGACGCCGCATACGCCGATTTCGATAACGACCGGGCGATGCTCGAACGCTCGCTGGAGCTGAGCTCGAAGGAGCTGTCGGAGGCACGCGACAAGGCTACACAGGCCCAGACTCGGCTGACCGACTCGCTCGAGAGCATCTCGGAAGGCTTTTTCGTGTTCGACGCCGATGATCGCATGGTGCTGTGCAACTCGCGCTATCGTGAGCTCTATCCGGGGTTGGCTGACCTCATGCGGCCAGGGCTGGAGTTCGAGCATTTGATCAAGACCGTGGCCGAACGTGGGATCGTGGCCGATGCAGTTGCACGACCTCAGGAATGGGTCGAGCAAAGACTTGCCGGGCATCGCAACCCCAAAGGGCCGTTTTTGCATCACCAGTGGGACGGTCGCTGGATCCAGATCAGCGAGCGTCAGACGCAGGATGGCGGCACCGTGGGCGTGTTCACGGACGTGACCGAACTCAAACGGCGAGAGGAGGAGTTGGCAGCTGCGCGCGACAAGGCAACGGAGGCCCAGCGCCGGCTGGTCGACGCGATCGAGAGCATCTCGGAGGGTTTCTCGCTTTACGATGCCGACGACAAGCTGGTGATCTACAACCGGCGGTACCGGGACATGCACGGCACCAGCAGCATCGATGTCGTGAATCAGGGCGCATCGTTCGAAGCGATCCTCCGCAATGCGGCCGCGAGCGGTGAGATCCGCGAGGCGGAGGGGCACGTCGAGGCCTGGGTCGCGGAACGTCTGGCCCGGCATCGCAATCCCAAGGGCACGCATGTGCAACGCCGCTCCGACGGGCGCTGGATCCAGATCGACGAGCGCAAGACCGACGACGGCGGCACGGTCGCGACCTACACCGACATCACCGACATGAAGCAGGCTCAGCAGGTGATCCAGGAGAGCGAGCAGCGGCTGCGCGTCATTGCGGAGGCCGCGCCGATGGCGGTGCTGATCGTCACCTTCGATGACGGGATCATCCGGTATGCCAATCAACGCTTCAGCGAAATGTTCGAGGTCGAAGGTTCGTCCGCCCTGGGCCTGCAAGCGAAAACCCTCTACGCAGACCCTCAACATCGCGAGCGCGTCATCGGCGCGCTCACCGAGCACGGCCATGTGGAGGGCATGGAGATGCTGTTCAAGCGGGCTGGAGGCGAGGAGTTCTGGGCGCTCATGTCCTCGCAGCGCGTCCAGTTCGAAGGGCGCCCGGCGATGATCACGGGCCTCGCCGACATCAGCGATCGCAAGCGCATGGAAGGCGAACTGCACAAGGCGATCTGGGCGAGCGAGCAGGCGACCCGCGCGAAGTCGGACTTCCTCGCCAGCATGAGCCATGAGCTGCGCACGCCCTTGAACGCGATCATCGGTTACAGCGAGATCCTGTTCGAGGATGCCCAGAGTGCCGGGCGCGAATCGGAGACGGCGGACCTGCGCAAGATCCAGGA
>JAQGKC010000183.1 GCA_028290305.1 Bradyrhizobium sp. | reverse complement strand
TGGCCAATCGAAGGGCGTCGCGATGATGGTGCAAGGAAAGCGGCGCAACAACGTATTGTCAAAGAAATCACGGCACGCCGAAACCCGAGATCATTTGACGGTACGGATATCGCAAGCCCGGCGCCGCTGACCTCCGGCCTGGATGAAAAGCAAGTCGCCGATATATAGACGGCATCGGCCGACATGTCATGCTGCCAAAAAGCCATCGATGAACTTTGGCAACGAGCAATGAAAACTAGCCCACGCGCCGAAGGGCTTCGCGATGATGGTGCAAGAAAAGCGGCGCAGCAACGTATTGTCAAAGAAATCAGGGCACGCCGAAACCTGGGATCATTTGACGGTACGGAGTTCGCAAGCAGCCGTGGTGACGTCTAGGAAGCTCTCACTCCCACTCAATAGTCAACTGATCGGCTAACCCCAAGCCAGCATTAGAGTTTGCGGCATCGCGTTTGTGCCGGACCGTCACGCGTACCGTCAAGATGCGGCCGCTTGTCCCCTGCCCTCGCGAACATAGCTCACCAGAGAACATACCGCCGATCAGCACGCGCGGCCTCTTGCTTCGCCAGCTTGCGCGCCCCCGTCGGGTCGACACCCGAATGCAACCCTCCTACCCGCGCTGATGTCAGGCGCCGCTGCGGTAACGATCTAGCCAATGGCGCAGGTCGAGATATTCCTTCAAGGAAACCTGATAGCGAAGGTCGTTGGCGAATTCACGGGCTGGCTTGCTGAAATAGGACGTCGTCATGACCATCGCCGCGTTGACACGCTCGTGCTGTGCCACGCCGTGCAGCGCTCGCACGACGCCAACGCCGACAGGACGGTCGGGCGCATGCCGCTTGCATTCGACAACATAGAGGAACGATCCAACATCATCCCGCCGCGCGGCGTACATGTCCTTGCCGCCGTCGCGCGTCTGCGGCGTGAGCGTTACCGTGTAGCCGTGGCGCTCCAAGAGCTCGGCGACGAACTCTTCGAAACGGCGTGGCGGCATCTCGAACATTAGCCGGGGATTGTCGGCGACCTGGCGCAGGAAGGCGTCACTGATGACGCGGACGTCGGTAATGATCCGGCGTTCCTTCTCGCCGCCAGCGCGAAGCGGCTGCCCGTCCATCCCGACCAGACCCGGGGCGTGCCAAGGAGACAGCAGCGCCGCAAGCGCGGCGACATCCGGCACATGGCCCGTGCGCCACTGATCCTCCAAAACTCGCGCTAGGCTTGGATTGCCGCGTGTCGCGGTCCGGAGCCTTTCCATCGTCTCTGGGTCTAGTTTCCCATCGAAGGCGCTGTCGAGGAATGCGGTGAAAGATTCGGCATTCAATGGATCGAGTCGGATGGGCGTGCCGAGTCCGAGCCCGTGATGGCTTGCGAGAACGGTCGAAAACTGCCACGGACCTGTCTCCAGCCGTCTGATCCCCTCCAGTGTCTGGCCGGGGTCGGCTAGGTCCGCCCCATCGACGATCAAAAGACTGTGGCCGGAGACGGCACGGAACCGTTCGGCGATGACCGCTACGGCTTCGGTAGGTTGGAAGGACGGATTACCGCTGAAGTATTCGATAGCGCCGTCGAACGTCGCCGCGTTGTCGCTCGCCAACTTTTTGAGCAAAGTCGTTTTTCCCATCCCGACCTGGGCTACCAATTCGGCGATGCTTCCAGGGCGTTTGAGAGCTTCGACAAGAGCGCGCAACTCGGCCTCACGACCAACCACGGCCGGCGCCGACATTGAGTCCCATTGTTGCTCCATCAGCGTGCGCACGATCGCGACCTAAAGCAGATGCTCGGAGAAGCTAAAGAAGACTGATGAGACTTCAAAACGACCGCTTTCACCGGAGCCATCCATCCGGGCCTTTGCGCACGATCTCGGCGGACAAATTGACGAGGAGGTAAGGCTCGCGGCCCTCGCTGCCGGCGGCTCGATCAACGATCGCGTTGTTCCAGTCCCCCGTCCAAAGGCCCATGACGTCCTCCACCAGCCACGCGGAGAGGCTCTTCGCGATCCGCGCGGCCGCTTGAGGGCTAATATGGTTCGGTAGCATGCCGCCCTCCGCTAGGTCGAGGAAAAGCCGAGCCGGAATCACCGGCATGGTAATTCCTTCGCTCATAGGACCAACAAGCAGGAGAAAGCTCGCCAAAGTCTGGCCGGCTAAGTCTTCAAGTTGGGTAAGATCGACTGGGTAGTATTCGACATCTCGCGCTGCCCCGCGCCGATGCAGCCGCTTGGCCTGAAGTAAGGATGCGCGGCGGGCGAAGGGCTGCGCTCCGGCATGGCGAGCCTCAAATATAAGACAAACGTCTGCCGAGAAACGGTCGGTGCCAACGCCCGCGCCGCCCTCTTCGTGCCTCCCCACGATGCGATGTTCGAGCTTGAGCGCCAATCGTTCGTTCGCGTCCGTCTCGGCCGCCATGGCGGCTAGACGAGCGGTGACTTCGCGCAGAGCGTTGCGGAGACGCTCGAACAAGATTGCGACATGGGTCTCCTCGCCGCTGTCTACCGTTCTACGCACTTCTGCGCCGAATTCCCGCGCCGCGTCTCCTAATGCCGCTTTTATCAAACCTTCGATTCGCGGGTCGCCTATCCAGGTAACGCTCTGCTGCGCTCCTGGCGCACCGGCGTCCCTTGCTCGCCGTGGAATTCGTAATAGCTCGGCCGCGTCGGGTTCTCCGTTCGCTAAATCCAGGACCGCCTTTGCCCGAAGCCGCACGAGCTCTGAAGAATGATCGCGAAGCGACTCCATGGCTTCGTTAAGGCTGTCGGGGTGGAGCTCAAGAATAGTGAACAAAATGGCACGATCGTCGCGTGGCTGGCCGAACCAGAGTAGAGCCTCAGTGACTGCCGCACGAAGCTCCAAGTCCGTGCCGATGGCTGCCCGCAACGATCTGCGCCAAGCAGCTCTCGTTTCCGCTGAGAGATCCGAAATCCGAAATCCGGGACGTGTGGATCCTGTCGTCAATCCAAGTTGTGCAAGATGAGTAGCAACGACGTTCACCGAGTCGGGCACGGTCAGATCGACTTGAGAGCGGTAGGTGGCAGCGTCAGTGTGCCATATCACGTACTGCAACTTACCCCAGACGGTCTCGCCGGCCCATTCGGCAATTAATGAAGCGAGTTCGCGGGAGACCTTGGGCCCGGCGTTATGCTGACTGATTACTTCAATTACGATTTTGACCAAAGCGATTGTGCCGGTAAGGGCTCTAAGCCTACCGACTTTGTCCTCCGTGTCGCGCGGATCTCGCCCGAACGCTTCGATCACATCGGCTAGAAGCTCAGGGTCCGAACCTAACTGCGGCCATCGATCTATGAAGTCCTGGAACGCCCGATAGCCGGAGCCGTTACCCTCGAAAAGCTTGAGCGCCTCGCTTCGCCAATCGACTTCGAATATCGACCAGCGTTCTCGAACCCATCCATCCATTGCCTCGCGGATCGTCTCGGCTGCTTCACGGTCCGGCGCATCGCCTAGGAAACTGGAAAGCGT
This sequence comes from Bradyrhizobium sp., assembly GCA_028290305.1. The sequence continues at coordinate 4,229 of JAQGKC010000183.1, read as the reverse complement.
TCGATATGTGGCCGGATCTATGGCGAGTATTTCCGAAGAGCTACCGATGATTCGCGCTGCCTCAGACCAATTGATAGGGTCCAGGTCAACGTCGTGGCCCCTAATGCCGATGCTCGTAGACGCAGCATGTTGAAAGAGAACCCGAACAATGTCTCGGACGGTTGCAGATGCCCCGGCCGCGACAGGATCGGCTTTACTTGCTGGCTTCTTGTGGTGTTCCGTCATAGCTCCCCTCTGTCTAATTCGTCGACAGGCCCGATCAACACCTTCGATTTCTTTACGGGCACGTCAAGGGGATTAGGGACCGCATGACGATCTTCAAATCGCCCCTAATCGACTCCGTTCCGTCCTGCCGCAGACTTTAAGCCAGTCGGAACGAGAACTGCACCACCTGACGCTTGTCACGCAGGCCGCGACGACGAGCTCATCCGCACTTGTAGTGAGATCGACGGTCTTCGTCTTGATATCGCCGCCAGACAGATAACTCACGGATCGCCGATGCAACGGCCGATACGACACGGGAAAAGGCAGTTGACTTCAACCTCGAAAGCAACCGTTGTGTGGTTCTTCTCGACGCGCACGATTGTTCTTGATTTGTTCTTTAAACGGTTTAAGGTCGGCGAGCGTTGCGAAATCAATCTGGACGGGTATTTTGATACTCGCTGTCGGCTGGGGGGATCGCAATGAGCTTCTTGACCGATGCGGAGGCGTCGAGCCTTCGCATCGCCCGTATGAGTTTGCACATCGTGAGCGACGATGAGTTCAAACCTGAGCCAGAACTCACGATTGAGCATGATGATTTCCTGCTCGATCGCATCCGCGACATCGCCTCGGCAAGTGTCTATCGCTTCGATGACATATCCACCACCCGCGACACTATTGAGGCGATTGCCACGCGTGAAGTCGGTTTCGAGGATGGCGCACAAACGCTTGCCCGGGAGTTTTGCCGCTTCCACCGTGGCGGCACGCGGGATGGTGCATTTTTCGTATTCGAGCTCGGCGTAGATGACGAGAGCGTTCGCCTCTATGCCCTGATGAAATACGACTACGGTCAAGCCTTAGAACTCGTAGAGCGAGAAGGCGTCGCAGGCCTTCGCCGGATCGTTGAAGCATTTGTTGGCGACAAGTCGGCAATCCAAAAATCGGCACTGGTGCGAGCAATAAACGGCTCAGCGGATGCCTCCATTTCAACGCGTGACCGGATGGGCCGGCCTGCGCCGGAGCTCACCGATTATTTCATCCGCTATCTTCAGGTAGTGCGCGACCGTACGGACAGCGAGCTTACCATCGCCGTCAAGGACGTGGTACGGACCACGCTCGAAGATCAACGAGAGCGTCTTCCCTCTGGCACGGTGGCATCCGCCGTCTCGCGGGCATTGGAAGTTCTACGCAACACCGCAATGGTGACAGATGATGTCATCAACCATGCCGTTTGGGTGGGAGCGGGACAGCCGGCCGACGATCAGATACGAGATTCGCTGAAGAAGTCCGTTGACCGCCTAATTAAGCGCAAACGTCTGGCTGGCGTCTCGTTCCCGCCGGACGGGAGTCAGCTGGGCAGGCCCATCACCCGGTTGGTGCGTACTGAAGAAGGGGTAACGATCCAGTACAACACTGGCCTTGAAGGCCAAGCCGTGCGGAGAATGGATTTGCCGGATGGAGCAACGCAATTCATCGTCACCACGAGAAAATACACAGATGCTGTCCTCTCTGAAAGCTCTGGCCGTCGCCGTTGACGAGCTCAACGCCAATGGGCGTGCCACGCTTACGGAGACGCCGTCTGCGCTTACAATTGCGGCGCTCGGGGCGAAGGAAGTCGCGCATCTACCGCCGCTGCTCGCGGCGGTTGGGTGGACATTCGATATTGTTGACGGGGCTGGTGAACACGCCGACATGGCGACGCTGACCGCAGACTATGCGCCGTTTATCGTCACGGTTGGAAAGCCCAGTCAAGGCGTCGCCCTTCAAGTGGTCACCTTGGCTGGGCTCGAAGCATTTTTACTCGAAGAGCGTGATGATGTGGTCTGGGAGATAGCAACGCTTGCAACGCCCTTTGCAACGATGTCCACAAACTTTCTGCCTTGGGGATCCACAAGCATATTCAGCCCTGCTCCCTCTACCAAGGGCCCCCGCCAGCTAGTGAAGGACCACAATATACCCCCGAAGGTACCTTCCGATATTCGTGTCTGGATGCCACGAGCGCCGGCGAGTGAGCAGCTTTGGGCCGACCGCGTCTTCCAGTCCTTCGCTGACCTGTCGGCGCAAGCATTGATGAGGGCTCTAGCCGGCGAGATCAAGAACGACGGCGGTCTCGTGTTCAAGGGACCGCCCCATACGCAGCTAGATGCACCTCACCGAGGAGCCGCCAACGATCTCAAGCTCAATGGCTACAACGATCTTCGAGCTGCGGCAGCTTGGGTTTACGAAAATGGAAATGAAGCCGAACAACGCCACGGGCTCTTCACCGCTGAGTTCGGGCGTACCCACCCATCCGACGCGGGAGCGGCGGCCGTGTTCGCCCGCATCGTCGCCAACGTGCTCGAAGGTGCGAGGCTTGCTTATCAGCTGAGCTTGTCGGATCTAACGCGCGAAGCGATCAAGGCGCAGGGGGATCTCAGAAAGGCCGTCGCCGATGATACTGCGAAGCTCGCTGACAATACACGCCAAGTTGTCACCGCCGTCGCCGCAGCGCTTGCAACCTGCGTCGGCCTCGTCGCTGCAAAAATCGGCACTACGACCCCTCACTGGGCGTTGCAGATAGTCGCCGTGGTTGCCGCTGTCTACGTCGCTGCCATTGTCATCAGCGGCTGGATCTTTATGGGTGTGCAACAGGACATGCGCAGCAAGTGGCGGTCCCGTCTATATCGCTTTGTCCCCGATCCCGACTACAAGGCCATGGTTCTCGATCCCGCTAAGCGTGCAGAGGCGATGTTCGTCGTCGCTGCAATAGCGGGCGGAATTGTAGCGGCCCTCGCCATCCTGATGGTATTCCTCGCCTACTGATCGAACTCGTCGAGCCCTTGCGTTGGACGCCGAAGAAATTCAACTCCTAGCTTGCTGAGCCGATTTACGGTGGACTGCTGAATGACTCCGCTGGAAGTGATCGTCGCGAAGTGAGCCCATCTTGCCCGGCTTGCCAACCAGAGTGGTGCCGCCGGTGAGCAAGATGCGATATTGGCAATGGAGCTTTGGGTGCCCCGTCCAAAGGGGGAAACCCTTCGCATCCTGATCGAGGAGTTGGCCGCAACCGGCATCGCCATCAGGGCCTCCAGCTTCGATGCGCTTGCTCTACCCGTACCGTTCGATATCTCAGATCGTAGCCAACTGCGCACTCATCTTCCCGAAATCACGTTCATCGAGATCAAGACCGCCAATCAGGCGCGCGTGCAGTTGGGGTTCAAAGGGTTCTTTTTCGCCCTTACCGAAAGCGAGATTGCTGCCGCCGAACAGCTCGGCTCCCGCCACCGAGTTGCCCTGTTCAACAATTTGACCGGAGAGCTACTGATCACGTCCGTGCCGGAAATCATCTCCCGGACGAAGTCTATGAATTGGCAGCTGTCTGTTCAGCTCTGAACTCGTCGACAACGGCTAAAGCGACAAGTTGTTACCCGTCTCGCCCGCTTATGGCACCGTGCGCAGATCAGCGCCCCGCGCCACGGGGACAGATTAAGGTCGCTTTCGCCAGCATGCAGCGCGCCGATGGGACAGCCATGGCAGCGCTCCCGTCGCGGGTCTTTCTGGTCGTTCGCGAGGCGCCAATTGTTCGCACACGCGCTCGTCGATAGGCTCGCCAACATGCGCTCACAGCGGAAATGCCGCACGCCAGGAAGCTCGGCGATTTCGAAATATTCAATGTTCTCTGGTCAGGTCCGCATTAAGCACACCTCACCAGTGTCACTTCACGACGCACGCGGCGCGGACCTGCTCCGCGCCGATGGGGTGATCGAGTAGGCAGTTTGCGACAGGGGGTTGGATCGCCTTTTAGCACCCTTGGTATATATGCCGATGTCTGTTTATTTACGTAAACCGCAAGTGATCGCCGGCGGGTCAGCATTGACGCGAATGAGCCAGGCTGTGTGAAAACGACGGTCAATGATATGATTCTCCTGTGATTTGGCGGAGGATTCGATGACGCGCTTTGTCGTTGGCGATGACCGCAGTCAGAGCACGTTATTTCCCGAGCGGCTGGATGACTATTTAGGCGAGGACAATCCGGTCCGGGCGATCGA
>JAQGKC010000181.1 GCA_028290305.1 Bradyrhizobium sp. | reverse complement strand
GGTGCGGAGGCGGCGGCAACCCCTGCCGCGGCACCTGCGGCCCCAGCCCCCGCAGCGCCGAAGGCAACCGAGGCCAAACCAGCCGCAGCACCGGCACCGGCCGGCAACGCGGTCTACCCCAGCGCGGTCGATCCGAAATATTCCAAGGAATCTGCCGGCAAGGGCCGGATGCACACCTGCGTCGATCAATACAACGCCAACAAGGCCAGCAACGGCAATGGCGGCCTGAAATGGATCCAGAAGGGCGGCGGCTATTACAGCGAGTGCAACAAGAAGCTGAAGGGCGCGTAACCCAAGGTCTGACAAGCACGGGCGCGACATCGTTGTTGCGCCCGTGTTTTCGTTTTTTGCGGACATGTCCGCGCGCGGATGGTGCTAACGCAGCGCAGCACGAAGGATCGAGGGCCGTGACGCGCAGTCTCTGCGGGTCCGACTATCGCCGGCGCGCCGGGACCATCTGCTGCAGAGGTTTTTCCGCGCGGGTGGCGAATGATAGCAAGCCTGAGCCTTATTTTGCTGTGTCAGCTGGCCGGCGAAGTCATCGTGCGAAGTCTCGGCCTGCCGATGCCGGGCCCGGTGGTCGGCCTCTTATTTTTGCTAATATTGCTATTCGCACGTGACCGCTTCAACGGTCTCGCACGCGGGCCGCTGCAGCAGGAAGGCGTGGAGCAGGCCAGCCGCGGATTGCTCGCGAATCTGTCGCTGATGTTTGTCCCAGCCGGCGTCGGCGTCGTGCAAAAACTCGATCTGATCGCCGAACATGGCGTCGCTGTCGCGGCGGTTCTCGTGATCTCCGTGGTCGTGACCTTGCTCGTGACGGTGGCGACGTTTCTCGCTGTGGGCCGCTTGATGGCGCGCGGGCGGGGTGCGCCGTGAGGGAAAATCCGTTCTCCTTGTGGGTCTACCTTTCGCAGTCGCCGCTGCTCTGGCTGACGGTGACATTGCTGGTTTATGCAATCGCCGACGCGGTATCGCTGGCGACGCAGCGGCATCCGCTCGCCAATCCCGTGCTGCATTCGATGTGGATTATCGGGGCGTTCCTGCTCCTCACGGGCACATCTTACTCCGCCTATTTCAGCGGCGCGCAGTTCGTTCACTTCCTGCTCGGGCCGGCCACCGTCGCGCTGGCGGTGCCGCTCTACGAAAACCGCAAACTGGTGGCGGCGGCGATCCTGCCGATGCTGGCGGCCCTCGCGGCGGGCTCGGTGACGGCGGTCGTTTCGGTCGTATGGTTGGCACAGGTTGCGGGCCTGCCGCGTGAGGTGGTTCTGTCGCTGGCGCCGAAATCGGTCACGGCGGGTGTCGCGATGGGCATCAGCGAATCGCTGCACGCCGATCCGTCGCTGACGGCGGTCGCGGTCGTCCTCACCGGTATCATGGGTGCGATCATCGTTACGCCATTGATGAACCGGATGGGTATTACGGATTTCCGCGCCCGCGGGTTCGCCGTTGGAATTGCGGCGCACGGCATCGGCACCGCGCGGGCTTTTCAGGTCGACGCGGTCGCGGGCGTGTTCGCCGGCATCGCCATGAGTCTCAATGCGCTGGTGACATCGTTGCTGGTGCCGTTGGCGGTGAAGTTGCTGCTGCGCTGATCTCCATTGCAGTTTCTATGCTGTAATCGTAGAGATTTGTAGAAATTCCTTCTAGAGCATGAAAGTGGGAACCGGTTTTCCGAAAATATCATGCTCAAACAAAGAGATGAGATCATGATTCGATCCAATCAGATCATGATCCAGGTCTCGCCGTGCGAGCAAGGTTAGTGGTTTGATCATCTCCGCGATGCAAGGCTTGCTGGGACTGGCGTCGGGATCCCTGGTCGGCTTTTCGCTTGGCCTTGTCGGCGGCGGTGGATCGATCCTCGCGGTGCCGCTAATGGTCTATGTGGTCGGCGTGCCCGACCCTCATTTGGCGATCGGCACCAGCGCCATTGCGGTTGCCGCCAATGCAGCCGTTAATTTGTCGAACCATGCACGTGGCGGCACCGTGCGGTGGTCGTGTGCGCTGACGTTCGCGGTTGCAGGGATCATCGGCGCATTCGTGGGATCGATCTTCGGCAAAATGCTCGACGGGCAGAAACTGTTGGCGCTGTTCGCGCTGTTGATGTTGGTGATCGCGATTTTGATGCTGAAGACGCGATCGCGGATCGGCCTACCCGACGTGCAGATGAGCTGGGCCAACATGCCCGCCATTGTCGGCCTCGGTCTGGCGACCGGGACGCTGTCCGGTTTCTTCGGCATCGGCGGCGGATTTCTGATCGTGCCGGCGCTGATGCTGGCGACGGGCATGTCGATCATGAATGCGGTCAGTTCGTCGCTGGTCGCCGTGACTGCGTTCGGCCTGACCACCGCGGCCAGTTACGCCTATTCCGGGTTGATTTCCTGGGGGCTGGCGGGATTGTTCATCGCGGGCGGCATCGCCGGCGGATTGATCGGCAGCCGCTCGGCGCGGCTGTTGTCGGCGCGGCGCGGCGCGCTCAACATCGTATTTGCGGCCGTCATTATTGCGGTCGCGCTCTATATGCTGGCGCGTAACTTATCTCTATCTTGAGCGTAGATTAAATGCGGCTCAGGGCGGCCGGGAGACCATACATGACCGAATCGATCGATCTTGCCCGGCTGAACCCAGCACGTACTCGTCGTGAAACGCTCGGCTTGCTGGGCGCAGTCACGCTCGGCATGGGCCTCGTGCCGGGAGCGGCGCTCGCGCAAAGCAATGAGGAAACCGTGCTGACGGAGGCTTTGGTGCTGCGCGATCCGGATATACCGGTTGCCGGAAATGCCGATGGCGACATCACGATCGTCGAATATTTCGACTACCAATGTCCGTATTGCCGCAAGCTCGAGCCCGAGCTGCGGCAGGTGGTGCATGACGACGGCAAGGTTCGTCTTATCTGGAAGGACTGGCCGATTCTCGGCCCGGTTTCGGTGATCGCAACACGGATGGCGCTGGCGAGCAAATACCAGGATAAATATGTTCAGGCGCACGAGGCGCTGATCGGCGTCAATTCAAAGCTGACCGAGCCGCGCATCCGCGAATTGCTTGCGGGCGCGGGTGTCGATGTTGATCGTCTCAACCGCGACCTCGTCACCAACGCCAAGGCGATCGACGCCATCATCGCTCGCAACGGCGATCAGGCCACGGCGTTCGGCTTCAAGGGCACGCCGTCCTTCATTGTCGGCAAATTTCGCGTGCCGGGCATCCTGACCATGGAAGAATTCGGTCAGGTCATTGCCGACGCGCGAAAGGCTGCCGCGAGCAAATAATGGCGGTTAAACGCAAAGCGCCCTCGTCAAAGACGAGGGCGCTGCGATGATATTAGCGCGATTACTTCGACGACAGCCTGATCCAGTCGTCATGGGCGCGAACTTTCAGTGCGTGCCAGTCGGTCGCCGCGACGTCCCAGTTCACGATGGTGCGATTGGCCTGCGCAACCCCGCCGTTGGCGACCGTCGAGGTCGACATCGAATCGTAGGCGTAGACGCCCACGATCAGTAACAGCGCACCCAAAATCATTCCCAGAAAAACCCGCATGGCAAACCTCCGATGATCGCGAACAACGCGGCCGGGGTCGGATGGTTCCAATTCCTTATCCCGGCGGTTGCCGGCACGACTCGCGGAGAGGGTGATATCAGGAACGTGTCTTGGCAGCTGCGGGCGCGACTGTCGGTGCTGAAGAGGGCGCCGCTGTCACCATGTTGAGCGACCTTAGTTCATCCGGCTTGAACACGAACAGTTTGTCGTGCGGCGTTTCCATGGCGTGCACCCAGACCTGCAGGTTGATACCCATGTCGCCGAGATAGCGCTCGCAGCGTGCGGAGATGTTTTGCGCGACGCTCATGTCGTCGCGTGGAGGCCTGTTGGCGGCCGAACTGATCGCCGCCACCTGATGCACGCCGATCGTGGCCCTGTCGCCGGCGCGTCGGTCGATGCCGCCGGCAAACACCAGTGGACATGACGACGCGCAATATTTTCCCGGCTCGACTTCCGTCGCGAATTTTCTTTCACGAATCAGCCGTCCCATCGCCAGCGCGTCGGTTACGGAGCCGCCCGGCGAATTCAGCACCACGGTCTTGATGTACTCGCTGTGTTTGCCGACTTCCGTAGCGAAGCTTTCCGAAATGCCTGGCGTAATGGTGCCGGTCGCCATCAATTTGCCGCCGCTCACCAGTTCGAACGTCATTGGCCTGGCCGTCGCGCTGTCCGGCTCCGGCAGCGGCACCAGCCGCTTGTCGGCGCCCGGCAACAGCGGCGCCAGGATCGAGGGCACCATGCTGGGAAGATTCAGCACGGGTGAATCCTCTCTTATCTCGGCCGGTGTCGCCAGGTCGGGGCTAGCGATCCAACCCTGCATGTTGGCGAGGTCTATCGCGAGCACGGCGATCGTGACCATCACGGCACTGCGGAAAATCCAGCGCAAAACGGCGTCGTCGGCGTTGTCCAAGAACCAGGCATGAAAGCGTTGCTGCATGGTGGAAGTTTGCGGCATAGCGATCCGCTATTTGGTGAGCCGCGCCGGCAGCGCGGTGACGTTTTCGTCGGCCGCCGCCGGCTCGGCTACGGGTTCTCCGCCAGCCTTCGGCTCGCCCGGCACTGGCTGCTGCGCTACTCCGACCTCGCGCGCCATCTGCAATGCCGCGACTAGTTCGCCCGCAGTCATGTTCGACGCGCTGAAGGCCGGAAGCCCTTCGCGCCTGATCGCGGCGTGCACCACGCAGAGAATCAGCACCAGCACGGCCGGCATCAGGTCGAGCGAGATCGCGCCGGCCCAGCTCGGGATGAAATCGCCGGCATAGCGCAGCACCGCTTCGGCGGGCGACAAAGATTGGAACCTGATTGGTTCGACCCGCGGCATCGCCAGAATTTTGTCCGCCGCGTCCGAGAGCGATGCCGCCTGTGCGCCGATCGAGCTCTCCACCTTGCCGACCACGGCGGTCTGGCGATCCGCAAGATCGGTCGTACGGCCGCCCGCGGCAGGTGCAATGAAACTGGATGACAGCGACGTCGCGGCGCGCTTCACCGCTGGCGCGACGGAAGTCTGCTGCAGATTGGCGATCACGCCCATCAGCGCCAGCGACTCGCTTGCGAATGCGTCGCTGCGCGCCGAAATCGGTCCGCGATCGCTGATCAATTCACGCATTTTGGCGAGGTTTTTGCTGCCCTGCTCGTACAGTGCCGAGACGCGCTTGTTCGAGTCCTGGACTTGCTGGCCGAGACTGTCGAGCTGTCCGGACATCTGTGTCAGAAGCTGCACCACGGTGCCGGATCCGGCGGTGCCCGTGAGCGAACCGGCGCGCTCGGCATCGGCAAGTCTTGCGAAACGCGATGAAGCCAGCTGGATATCCGGCAACAGTCCCTGCGCGGCGATGGCGTTGGTGTTGGCGGCATCGAGATCGCGGGTGTAGTTCTGCACCGTCGTGGAGAGATGCTGCTGGATCGCAGCGGCGCCTGCCAGTGCCGAAGCGTTCAACCATGACGACATCGCCACGATCATCAGCGAGCCGAGTAGCATGCAAGCGAACATCAGACCGCGGCCGGTGCGATAGATCACATGCGGCATGAAGCTCATCAGGAATACCCAGAACGCGTAGATGCCGACCGACACCGCGACGGAATAGATCACCGCAGCGAAGAACACCATGCCTGGGCTGCCGTTCAGCAGTTCGCGGACGCCGAGATAGGTATAAACGCCGGCTGCCAGCGCTAGAATCGCGGTGGTGAGTTTCAGCGTGACTTCGAGGCGTGTGACGCCTTTCAACAACAGCACTGAGGCAGATGAGCGGGAAGGCAGGGCCTGTGACGCGAAGGCGGTGTTCGGGGGCACCATGAGGATTTCCGTACGGTTCGAGACCAACTGAACAGCGCCCCGCTGCTCGCTAAGCGTCTCATTTTTAGATAAATTCGGACGAGATTATGTCTGCAACCATCAACACGCGTTGGCTTCACGCAGGCTTGAAAGAACTGTTAGCGGCGCTCCAATGTGTGTGAGCAAAACCAGTTAGGTCGCGATCGTGACCGGGCCCCGCGCGGCATCGAACGCCCTCACCAGCCAGTCGATGAACACGCGGACGCGCGGCGATAGCTGCCGGTTGCGCGGGTAAAGCAGCGACACCGGCGTCGGTGAGGGCGGGTAGTCCGGCAGTACAGCGACGAGCGTCCCTCGCTTCAGATCGTCCTCGACGTGATAGCGCGGCACCTGAATCAATCCCAGGCCGAGGCGTGCCGCGGCGACGAGACTCTCGGCGCCGTTGACCGAGACCGTCGCGCGCAACGTCATCTCGTGCACAGTGCCATCGACAACGAACTCAAGCGGCAGCAGAGTCCCGGCTCCTGACGAATGGAAGCCGACCATGATGTGACCATCGAGGGCATCAACGCTCGCGGGCTGACCGAAGCGATCAATGTAAGCAGGTCCGGCGCAGGTGATCTCCTCAAGCATTGCAACGCGGCGCGCGATCATTTCGCTGTCCTGGAGATCGCCGACGCGCAGCACGCAATCGATTCCTTCGCGGATCAGATCGACCAGCCGATCGCCCTCGCTCATGTAGAGCTCGATACCAGGATATTCGGCGAGGAAGTCCGGCAGGCTCGGCATCACAAAATGACGCGCGAGCGTGCCGTGCACATCCACGCGCAGCAGTCCCTTCGGCTTGGCGCCGCCAAACGCGCCTTCGGCGTCCTCGAGATCGGCGATCAACGACAGACAGCGCCTGTAATAGGCTTCGCCGTCCAATGTCGGACTGACCTGCCGCGTGGTGCGCTCCAGCAGCCGCACGCCGAGGCGCGCTTCGAGCTGCTTGACGGCATCGGTGACGGTTGAGCGCGGCAGGCCGAGATCATCCGCCGCCAGCGTAAAGCTGCGGCGCTCCACCACCCGCGTGAACACCCGCATCGCGTCGAATCTGTCCATAATTGTTCGTATATTCCGGATTGTGATGCCAGATAATGGCTGATTATCCGGAAAATGAAAGGTCCTAACTCTCTCCCACCGGCTGCGGATTTGCCGCGAACCAGAGGAGATTGAAAATGATCGACCAGGCCAACAGGGTAGAAAAAGTAGCAATCGTGACCGGCGCGTCCCGTGGCATCGGTGCCGCGGTGGCGGAGCGCCTCGCTGCCGACGGCCTCACCGTCGTCATCAATTATTCCGGTGACGCCAAATCCGCCGAAGCGCTCGCTCGCAAGATCGAAGGCAAGGGCGGCCGCGCCCTGACTGCCAAGGCCGATGTCAGCGATCCCAACGCGGTACGCGGTATGTTCGACGCGGCCGAAGCGGCGTTCGGCGGTGTCGACGTGCTCATCAACAATGCCGGCATCATGAAGCTTGCAAAAATCGCCGACAGCGACGATGCGCTGTTCGACCAGCAGATCGCGATCAATCTCAAGGGCAGCTTCAACGCGATGCGCGAAGCCGCAAAACGGCTGCGCGACGGCGGACGGATCGTCAATTTCTCGACCAGCGTCGTCGGGATCAAGCTGGAGACCTACGGCGTCTATGCCGCCACCAAATCGGCGGTGGAAACGATGACGGCGATCCTGTCGAAGGAGCTGCGCGGCCGCAGCATCTCGGTTAACGCCGTGGCGCCGGGACCGGTCGCGACCGAGCTGTTTCTCACCGGCAAATCGCCTGAGCTGATCGAGCGCATGGCCAAGATGAATCCGCTGGAGCGCCTCGGCACGCCCGGGGATATCGCGTCTGCCGTCGCCTTCCTCGTCGGTCCCGACGGCGGATGGATCAACGGCCAGGTACTGCGCGCCAATGGCGGCATGGTCTGAATTCAAACGGCGAAGCCTGCGCCGCCGGGCTGCTCCATCCCCATTCAACCATCAATCCGAAACTTCGATCAAAGGATACGTGTCATGAAACAGGTTATCGTCATCACCGGCGCTTCCAGCGGCTTCGGCCGCCTGTCCGCCAACGCCTTGGCCAAAGCAGGCCATACCGTTTATGCGTCGATGCGCGGCACCACAGGCCGCAATGCGGCACAGGTCGCCGACGTCCAAAAATATGCCAAGGACAATCAAGTCGATCTGCGCGCCATCGAACTCGATGTTGGTTCTCAGGAATCGGCCGATATGGCCATCGCGGGCATTGTCGCCGAGGAGGGGCATCTCGATGTCGTGATCCACAACGCCGGTCACATGGTGTTCGGCCCGGCGGAAGCGTTCACACCCGAACAGCTCGCCGAACTCTACGATGTCAACGTGCTCAGCACGCAGCGCGTCAACCGGGCCGCGCTGCCGCAGCTACGCAAGCAAGGCAAGGGATTGCTGGTGTGGGTTTCCAGCAGCAGCTCGGCAGGCGGCACGCCTCCGTACCTCGCGCCATACTTCGCTGCCAAAGCGGGCATGGATGCGATGGCCGTTGTCTATGCGCGTGAACTCACCCGATGGGGCATTGAAACCTCCATCATCGTGCCGGGTGCATTTACCGCTGGCACAAATCATTTCGCTCACTCGGGCGCGCCGGCCGATAAGGCGCGGGTGGCGGAGTATGAAGCGGGTCCCTACGCCGGCTTTGGTGACGAGATCCAGAAAGCGTTTGCCGCAATCGTGCCGCCAGAGGCGGATGCATCGTCGGTGGCTGATGCGATCGTTAAGATTGTCGATACGCCATTCGGAATGCGGCCGTTCCGGGTCCATGTCGATCCGACGGAAGACGGCGCCGATGTGGCGTTCGCGGTCATCGACCGCGTGCGTAAGGAAATGCTGCACCGTGTCGGGTTTTCCGATCTTCTCAAGCCGAGGATCAACAGCTGAACCCTGAACCAGCGGCACGCATGCGTGCCGCTGGTTTGCTTGAAGCCCAGTGCGGAGCGCGCGAACGCACTCTAGCTATGATGATCAATCATCGTTCACCGCGCAGCCAGTTCAGGATCGGCGCGTTCATCTCGCGCGGATAGCAATGGCTGAGGTCGTCAAGCTCCCGGTAGATGACATTGGCGCCCGCCGCCGACAACGCCTGTTGCGTCTGCCGCGCCACCTGCACCGGGAACATCCAGTCGAGCCGGCCGTGCACGAGATAGATGGGCAAGCCCCGCAATCTTTCCGCATCGGCCATCTCCGCCATCAGCGGATGGAAGGTTGAGGCGACCGGGGCAAGGTGGGTGAAGGGCGAAGCGCTCTCGAGCCCGGTGACATAGCAAAACGTTCCGCCGTCGCTCATGCCGGTCAGCAGCAGCCGGTTCGGGTCGACGTTCCAGCGCATCCGCACGAACTCGAGAATGCGGGCGAGGTTTGGGGTGTCGGTATCCTCGCCCATCAGCGCCCAGGTGGATCCGGTCGCTGTGGGCGCGACCAGGATCGCGCCATGGCTGCGCGCGTCGCGCAGCCAGCTCCACAGGAAGCCGCGGCCATTGCCGCTGCCGCCATGCAGCGCCATCACCAGCGGCCATGCGCGATCAGGCGTGTAATATTCCGGCACGTAGAGCGAGAAGCCGCCGCGGCTGCCGGGTTCGTTATGGTCGTGGATGATCCCGGTGTTTTCTTTTGCCGGCTCTGCGAGGCGCGCCAGGAGATTGGCGTCTTCGCGCAAAGCGGGATCGGTGAAGAATTGATTCACCGGCGGTATATTTGCGGCGAGCGGATACAGCGCCTCCTGCGCACGCGGGGCGTGGCGCAGCGCGCGAAACACCGCCATCAGGTCACCGTTGCCGTGCTGTACCGCGCGCAACCCCTCGAACGCCGCCAGGGCTGCGTCGCTCGCCGTCTCAAGCGAGGTCCGTGCGCCTGCGAATTCTTCCGGCCAATCCGCCAGCCGCGAACGAACCTGCCGCAACGCCTGATCCGGCGTGCCGACGGACTCCATGACAGAATCGAAATCCGGCGGGTTCAGGTGGCGGGCGATGAAACCGAGCGCGTCGAGCGATTGCAGCAACGGCGGCAGCACGGCCACGATGTCGTCCACCACGGCCTCGCTCATCGCATCGCAACTCCCCTGCGTTTAATGCAGCCGCGGCGCTTTGAGCAGTTTGGTCCGGTCGGTTGAGGCCAGTACCACGTCGAAGGTGACGCCTTCATGGTAGACGGTCAGCGGCACGTCGATGCCTGCAGGTCCGAGCGACCAGAGTTTTCGATAGAACTGGGTTTGGCTTGAGATCTTTTCGCCCTTCACCGCCAGAATGACATCGCCGGCCTTGAGTTCGGCACGCGCCGCGGGCCCCTTCGCGGAGATGCCGACCACCACGACTTTATCCTCGATCTCGGTCGAGTACATTCCGAGCCAGGGCCGGCCCGGCTTGTTGACGCGGCCGAACTTGCGCAGATCGTCGAGCACTGGCTTGAGCAGATCGATCGGCACGATCATGTTGACATGCTCGCCCTTGCCGTCGCGTTCGCGCTCGAGTTGGAGCGAGCCGATGCCGATCAACTCGCCGCGATTCGAGATGAGCCCGGTGCCGCCCCAATTTGGGTGTGCGGGAAGGGTGAAGATCGCCTCATCCAGCAGATATTCCCAGTAGCCGGCGAACTCCTGCTTGGCGGCGATCTGGCTGGCGACCGACCGGGTACGCCCGCCCGCGCCACCCAGCACCACGCGGTCGCCGATTTGGGCCGCGGCCGAAGAACCCAACGGCAAGGGATCGAGATCGATGTGGCCAAGCGCCTGCACCAGGCCGAAGCCGGTTTCGGAATCGAAGCCGAGCGCATGGCCTTGCACCACGCGGCCGTCACCCAGATGCAGCCAGACCGCTTCGGCCTCGGTGATCAGATAGCCAATGGTCAGCACCAGTCCGTCGTCGATCAGCACGCCATTGCCGGCGCGCTCGGTGCCCAGATTGTCCGCGCTAAAGGCGTCGCCAGGGATAATCGAATGCAGGCCGACCACCGAAGACAGCGCGCGATCGAGGTCAAAGCTATAGTCGCTCGCACGGGGCTGGTTCGCCGGCGGCACTTTCCATTCGGTTAAAGAGGGCATGCAGGCTCTCCTGTTCAGTCAGCGAAATATTACGCCGGCCAGGCGGCTCTTTCGATTGCCGGTGCGTCCAGCCGTCCAAGTGCCAGCCACCGCGTAATATACCACCAATGTTTGTATACGCACGTCTGCGAGCATGCGTTCCGCATGCCGAGCGCGCTCGCCCGCTGGGTACCTGCTCTATTTCGGCGTTCGCAATCCGGATTTCAACGGCCCGACTTGGATTGCTGGTCCATAACCCGTTGTTTTGCAGCCAAGCCAGCGGAATCATCCCTGATCCCTGCTGTAAAAATCGTCTCGGATCACCTGGGTCCAGTTGGATCCCTGGTCCATGAAAGCAGGTGCAGGGCCTGTCGCCCCAACTGTGGAGCCCTAAAAAAACCCAACAGCGAGACCCGGCAGGAAGACGGCACGCATCGTCGCCCACGTGTCCAGTCAGTAGCTGTTTGCAAGCAAATCGCTCGTGTGCGAGATTCCCGCAAGCGCGAACAGCGACGGCAACTGGCGTTACGGATCGAGTTCGGTGTCCCAATACAAATAATCGAGCCAGCTGTCGTGCAGGTAGTTCGGCGGGAACAGCCGGCCGTTCCGATGCAGCTGATGCACTGTCGGCGCGAACGGGGGCTGCCTCGGAAACATCCGCGCCTGCTGCGACGTCAGGTTTCCCTTGCGCAGATTGCACGGCGAACACGCGGCGACCACGTTTTCCCATGTAGTCTGGCCGCCCTTGCTGCGCGGGATGATGTGATCGAAGGTGAGATCGTCGTCGGCCGAGCAATACTGGCAGACGAAGCGGTCGCGCAGGAACACGTTGAACCGGGTGAAGGCGGGATGCGTGGTCGGCTTGACGAAGGATTTCAGCGACACCACGCTTGGCAGCTGAATCTCGAACGAGGGGCTGCGCACCGCGCGGTCGTAGTGCTCAACGATATTGACGCGGTCGAGGAACACCGCCTTGATCGCGTCCTGCCACGACCAAAGAGACAGCGGATAGTAACTGAGCGGCCGGAAGTCCGCGTTCAGTACCAGTACCGGCCAACCACCTTGTGAGACATGTGCGTTCAAGTAACGCTCCTGGCCCCCGTTTTAGCTGCGAAGCAGCATGAGTTGACATACTACAGGCAGCGTGACGGGATTGTGAAGAGCGTTGGCGGCCTTATCCGCCGCGGTACCCGTTTGCGTCCGGATTGCATGATCGGCGTGAAGACCGCTAAACCGGCGCGGACGGCGCCTTTCGGCCGCCTACGGACCCGGCAAAATGGTCACCACATCGCGTTATTTTGAGGCGCCGCAACGGCTCCGGGCATTCGTTCGCGCCCATGAAACCAGCCTGGTCGTCCTTGCGGCGCTGATCGGAACCATCGGCGGATTGGTGGTGGCCGCGATGAGTGCCGCGGTCGAAGGGCTCCACGTGCTGCTGTTCAACCTTGAAATGGGGGAGCGTCTTTCAAGCCAGTTCAGAATCGAGCCGTGGCGCGCCTTGCTGGTTCCCAGCCTGGGCGGGCTGCTGCTGGGGGTGGCATTCCTGCTGCTGCAGCGATGGCGGCCGGCCCGTGAAATCGATCCAATCGAGGCCAATGCCCTGCATGGCGGCCGGATGTCGTTTCGCGGCAGCGTGATCGTTGCGTTGCAGACAATCTGGTCCAGTGGCGTCGGCGCCTCGGTCGGCCTTGAAGCAGGATATACCCAGCTTGCCAGCGGTCTCGCCGCTTCATTGGGCCGCGGATTTCATCTGCGCCGCGCCGATCAGCGCATCATGGTCGGCTGCGGTGCTGCGGCCGCGATTGCGGGCGCGTTCGGAGCGCCGCTCGCCGGCGCTTTCTATGCTTTCGAACTTGTGATCGGAGGATATACGCCGGCCAGTCTGACGCCGGTCGGCGTCGCCGCTGTCGCGGGCTATTTTGTCGCCCATGCGTTCACGGTGCTGTCACTTGGCGTCGGCGTCGGTCCGGTCGGCGACGTACTCGGGCACGACCTTGCCATTGCGGCGCTGCTCGGGATTCTGGCCGCGCTGTTCGGCATCGGAATTATGCGCGGCGTAGCGCTGTGCGAGACGCTGCTGGCGAAGACCGGAATCTGGCCGCCGTTGCGCCCGGCACTTGGCGGTCTCGCCGTAGGCCTGCTTGCATTGCTGACACCGCAAGTGATGTCGTCGGGGCATGGCGCGCTGCATTTCGCCGGATTTGTCTCGATACCGTTGACGGTCATCGCGACCATGTTCGTCCTGAAAGCGATTGCGTCCATCATATCGCTGGGCAGCGGATTTCGCGGCGGATTGTTTTTCGCTGCGCTTTTTCTGGGGGCGCTTGGCGGTCACCTGTTCGCCGCCGGCTTTGACACGATCTGGCCGGGTCTCAAGCTCAACCCGAACGTCTACGCGATCATCGGCATGAGCGCGCTGTCTGCGTCCGTGATCGGCGGGCCGCTGACGATGTCGTTCATCGCGCTGGAATCGACCGGCAATCTCTGGCTCACCACGGCCGTGCTGCTCGCCGTCATCATCTCGACCCAGATAACCCGCGAACTGTTCGGTTACTCGTTCGCGACCTGGCGGTTGCACCTGCGCGGCGAGACCATCCGCAGCGCCGCGGATGTCGGCTGGATCCGCGATCTCACAGTGCGGAGCCTGATGCGGCAGGACGTGACCACCGTGAACGCCGACATGCCGATTGAAGAGTTCCGCCGCAAATTTCCGCTGGGATCGAAGACCCAAGTGGTCGCGGTCGACGCCGCGGGCTGCTACGTCGGGCTGGCACTGGTGGCCGAAGTGCACGCGCCGGATATCGAGGCGGCGCATGGCCTCGTTGATATTCTTCATTATCGCGATGTCGTGTTGTATCCCTTTATGAATATCCAGGAAGCCATCGCCGTTTTCGATGCGGCGGAAGCCGAATCGCTGGTCGTGGTCGAAACCGGCGGCGAACACCGGCCGATTGGAATTCTCACCGAAGCCCATGCCATGCGGCGCTATGCGGAAGAATCCGAACAACGGCGGCGAGAGGCCATCGGCGATATCTGATTGGCGCACCCGATAAGGCAGCACGAGCGCGTGTCGGACGACGTCGCCTGGCTAGCTTTCCATATCCGCCGCGATGATCCGCTGACGAAGCGCAAGACGTACGAGTTCGATGTCGGAGGTGACGCCAAGCTTGGCCCGGATGAGATAGCGGGTGTTGGCGGCGGTTTTGACGCTGATATGCAGCGTTTCAGCGATGTCATCCACGGATTTCTCGGCCAGCAACATGCGCAGGATTTCGAATTCCCGCGGGGTCAGCGCGTCGACAGCCGAAGGTTCGCCGGCCAGGCGGTTCATGGCGAGTTCGTGGTCGATGTCGGGGCTGAGCGCGATGCGCCCAGCCATGACTTCGCCGATCGCGCGCAGCAGCGCGTCCGGCGGGTTGCTTTTTGTCACAAAGCCGCGCGCGCCCGCCTTGATGGCCTGGAGGGCATAGGCGGCGCTCTGGTGCATGGTGAATACGAGGATGCGCGCGGCACCGTCCCATTGCCGGATGCGCCGGATCGCCTCTACCCCGCCAATGCCGGGCATCGATACGTCCATGATGACGAGATCTGGCTTGACCTCCTTGTAGATACGATAGGCTTCGGCCCCGTCGCCCGCCTCGGCGACGACGCAAAGGTGGTCCTGCTTCTGCAACAGCGAGCGATAGCCCTCGCGCACGATGGCATGATCGTCCACCAGCATCACGCGCGTGAAGCTCCTGGTAGTGGGCATGCTCAAGATTCCGGCCCCATATTGGGAATGGTCGCGACAAGCCTGGCACCGCCCGCCGCAGGTCGCTCGAAACGCAGTGTTCCGCCGAGCGAAGCGACCCGCTCTTGCATGCCGAGAAGTCCCATGCCGGCCTTTGGCGCAAGATTGCCGCCGGTTGCCTTGCCGTCGTCTTCGACGCTCAAGATGATGTCGGCCTGTCCTGCCTCGAGCCGCAGTTGCACTCCCCTAGCCTGAGCATGCTTGGCTGCATTGGTGATCGCCTCCTGCGCGATGCGATAAAGACTGGCGCAGACGCTCGGTGGCAAATCGTCGACCTGGCCAATGATGGTGATGTCGAATCGCGTGCGGCCCTTTTCAAAGCCATTCCAGTTCGCAACGAGGCTTTCGAGGCTCAAGGCGAGGCCGAGTTCCTCGATGTCGGGCGGACGCAGGCGCACGAGCGCTCCGCGCAGGGTTGCCATCATGCCTGCGGTGGTGCGCGAGATGCCGCGGCATTCTTCGAAGAGCGGCGGACATTCGCGCTCCGCTGTATGGGCTGCTGCGGCGGCCTGCGCCGCGATGGCGGTAAGCGACTGACCGAATTCATCGTGCAACTCGCGTGCAAGATGGCGCCGCTCCTCGTCCTGCACGGCTATGAGCTTTCGCGTCAGCGCGTTGCGTTCGGCCAGCGCAGCCTCCAGCTTCTGCGCAAGCGCGTTGAAGATGTCGGAAATGGCTGAAAGTTCGGCGAGATCGAAACTGGGCAGTCGCGCGGAAAGATCGTTCGCCGCAAGCTGCTTTAGTCCGGTACGGATGATATGCGTCGGCCGCAGCGCGCGCCAGCGTGGCATAGACCGCAAGGCAAAGCCCCGCCAAGGCGAAAGCCATGATGGAAAGCAGGCGGCTGGCCTCGCGCCAGCTCTGGCCGATCTGCATGGCGGGGTCGAATGTCGCGACCGCCACTCCCTGCGTCTCGCCCTCTATGAGCAGCGGCCTCGAGATCGGTTCGCCGGGATGGAAGATGGCGCGATAGAGCGCAGCGTAACTTTCGGGCGCGGCAATTTCGTCGGCGAGCGCGCCGCTGCAGATACCCTGCCGAAAGGCGCCGACCTTGTCCTGATAGGCGATGCAGAGGCCCGGTTCCATCAGAGGCCCCGCGGCCCGTTGCAAATCCGGAGTTCGCTCGGGGGACAAGGAGAACCAGTGCGCCTGCGCCTGCTGTAGTGAAATATCCTTGGCGACGATTTCGGCGATACGGCTCACCTTCGCCCTGGCGGCGCGATCGCTGTCAAACAGGGCGTAGGCCGCGACAGCGAGGAAGCACAACGCCGCGAGCGCCACGACGCGCAATGCCAGTCGCAGCTTCAGATCGATGGCGCGCGCGCGGCCCGCCATGAAATTAAGGGCCTGCTGCAAGCTGTTCCACTCCCTCCGCGTATTTAGAAGCAGATTTCGTCGAGAAGAAAGCCTCGCAAGCCAAGATCGGGCATTTCACCCGGTCAATCCAGGGAAAATCTCCATTTCGCGCAGGAGGCGGATGCGACGATATGGGGACGATCAGGTTTCTGGAGGGTGCATCCATGCGCGGCATTCCTTTTATCCTCGCTTCGGCAATGGTTGTTGCAGGGTTCGCAGTCGCCACGGCAGACGAATCGGTTGCGCCGTCCCCGATCAGACTGGCGGTCTTTCCCTTTGAACTGGAAGATTTCAGCGCGGGCGCGGCATATGTTCCTCCCGACGATATCGACCGCGAGCAATTGCGGCTTTCGACGGAAGAGGCGCGTCGGCTGATCGCGGAATCGGGACGTTATAAATTGGTCGACGTCGGCGCAGTGAACGACGAAGCAGCGAAAGCAGGCAAATTGCACGATTGCGAGGGTTGCGAAGCTAAAATCGCCGCTGGCCTTCACGCGGACCAATCCATGATTGGAATCGTCACGCGCATCAGCCGCACGGACTACGCGGTGACCTACAAAATTCGCGACGCCCAATCCGGAGCGCTCGTCGACGTCGAGCAGACCGATCTGCGCGTGGGCGCCAATTCGGCCTGGAGCCGTGGAGCGCGCTGGCTGATCCAGCGCCGTTTGCTGGAAAAGGCGGACTAGGTTCCCATGAAAAAGCTGATAAAACTAACATCAGTGGGCCTTGGCTTGATTGCCGCCGCCGTTTTCTACGCCAGTCCGATTCGGCAAAGCCAGGCGCAAGCCGAGGCGCCCGTGCTGGCGGTCGCACCTCGGGCGAGGTCATCGATCAAAGCGCCGATCATTTCCGACGCCTGCGCGAATTCGAAGCCTCGTTGCGCACCGATTTAGCGGCGAGCGGAAAGGTGCGAAACGTCGCCCTTGATTGTCCGCCAAACGCCTGTTCGGTTGGCGACATCGATGCAGATCAGTTGCTCGACAAGGCGCAAGCGGCCGGCGCCGCCTATCTGCTGATTAGCAGCTTTCACAAGCTCAGCACGCTCGTGCAATGGGCAAAATTCGACATTGTCGATGTGAAAACCCGCAATGTCGTCTTCAATCGTCTCGTCACCTTCCGCGGCGACAACGATAAGGCCTGGCGCCACGCGGAATCCTTCATCGTCCGGGAAATCCTGGATCATGAGGAAAGGTGAGGCGGACCGCATGCGCCGCGCGGCAGCAGGCCTTCCTCGATGGCCTTGATCTGCAGCGCGAGGTATTTCGAGTTGATCCGGCATTGCGCCAGGCTGCCGGCGATGAACCAGAGGCCGGGCTGGCCGGTGCGCATATACATGTTGCGCAATTCTTGCCCCTCGCCGAATCCCCAGATCGGGCCGACGCGGTTCACGACCTCGTCGCCGAACAGTTTGCGCACCAGATATTCCTGCGGCTTGTAGCCGGTCGCCAGCACGATCAGATCGGCGGCAAGCCTCTCGCCGTTTTTCATTCGCGCGCCGTCTGTGACAAACGATTCGATGTCTGCAAACTGCTTCAGTCCGATCTCTCCGCTGACCACCAGATCGGAACAGCCGACGTTGAAGTAATATCCACCGCCGCGGGTAAGGTACTTGAACTGCCAGCCGGTGCCGCCATCGCCGTAGTCGAGTTTGAACCCGACCCGCTCCAAGCCATCCAGCAATTGCTGGTCGAATTTTTTCGATTGTTCGGTCAGCATGATATGGCTTTTTTTCGCCAGCGCCAACGGCATCGAGGTCGCGATCAGGTCATTATCCTCCAGTGTGCCCTCATTATAGGAGGCATAGGCCAGTTGCGCCGATGGTTCGATATTGGTGATCAGCGTCGAACTGCGCTGCACCAGCGTGACCTCGGCGCCGCTCGAATGCAGGTCCTGCGCGATGTCGTGGCCGCTGTTGCCGGTGCCGATGACCACAGCCTTTTTGCCCTTCCACGCCTCGCCATCGTCGTATCGGCTGGAATGCAGAATCGTGCCGGTAAAGTTCTTCAAGCCGGGGATCTCAGGCAAGTTCGGAATGCCGCTGACGCCGGTGGCCATCACGACATGCCGCGGATGCATCATGCGCGTGCTGCCGTCAGCCCGGCGCAGCACTACCGACCAGCGTTCTTTCGCTTCGTCGTAGGCGCCGCTCTCGAACTCGGTACCGGTCCAGTAGTTGATCTCCATGCTCTCGACATAGGCCTCGAACCAGTTGGCGAGCTTGTCCTTGGGAATATAGACCGGCCAGTTCGACGGGAACGGCATGTAGGGGAGGTGGTTGACCTGCACCTGGTTGTGCAGCGTCAGCGCGTGGTAGCGATTGCGCCAGTTGTCGCCGACGCGCGCTTCGCGGTCGACGATCAGCGTGTCGATCCGCAACTGCTTGAGGCGTGCCGCGATCGTCAGTCCGGCCTGTCCGCCGCCGACCACCAGCACATCGGGATCGTGGTCGGCATATTGAGCCGCGGCTTTTCGCAGGTCGAGCCAGTTGGGGCCGCGAAAATCGCGCGAGTAGGATTTGCCCCGCGGCCGCGAGTTTCCTTGCAGTTCCTCAAAGCCTTTTAATTCGTCGAGCGCGGTGAGCAGCGTCCAGGCTTTCAGCCTGTTGCCGTCGCCGGCATCCGGGATCAGCCGCAGAATTCCGCTGCCGCGACCTTGCGCGGTCTCGAATTTGAAAATCGCTTCAATCGCATTGGTACCCGCGCGTATCAACTTGCGCGGCGCGGTTCGATCGGGATCGATCCTGAATCCGCCGGGGGAGGCGCGTTCGCTGTGGACCTTCAACTCTCTCAAGATGGCGTCTGCGCCATTGATCGTCTGCAGGTTCCAGCTCAGCGCCAGCACGTCGCGCCAATAGCTGTCGGGATGGAACAGGGTTTTCAGCAGGACGTCGTCGAGCTGGCCGAGTGCGCTTTCGAACTGCGCCAGCCAATTTTCCGTGGCGATCGAAATATCAGTGGTTTTGTCCAGCATGCGCGTTTCTCTTCACCGGCCGTCTTTGCGGCGTTTTCCCTGCCGCAGAGCCTATACCGGTTTGGGGTCGCGCAGAAAGCCGGTTAGTCCCGCACTGACAGCATGTGGCCCTGATCCGGAGGAATACGGCCAGCCAGCGTATCGAGATAGGCTTGTTTCACCGCCGCCGGCCCACGGCCTTCGATCACCTTGAGGCAACGTTCCAGCATCGGGGCAAAGCCGGACCACGCCGCGCTGAACCTTTTATCGATGCCGCCCGGCCCCCACTCTTTGGCGCGCTTGCGAATCTGGTCGGGCGCGAAGAACCAGGTAGGCGTTGCGCCGGGCAGCTCCGGCTCATCGGGCGATGAGCTGCGATGCGTGAGCCCGATGCGTCCCGAGTATTTCATCTGATCGCCGAAATGCCGATGAAGCTTCGCGCGCAATTCGCTGTTACCTGCCATGTCCACGAACGCCACCGGTGAATCTGATGGCAGCGATGTCACGCGGTCATAGGTCACGACTTCGTCGTAGCAGCCGAGCGATCCGACGAAATCGGTATTGGCCGCCGAGGTGAGCCCGATCACCCGGATTCCCTTGCGCTGCGCATGCAAGAGATGCGCGAGGCCGAACGCAGTCTTGCTCGAGGCGCTGGAGAGCATGACGCTCTCCGCGCCATAAAACTCGTTCTCGCCGAGATAATCGTCGACCAGAAACGACAGCATGAACAGCGGCCGCAGCAGCGCCTGATAATCGCCCTGCTGTCCGGCGAAAGCAGGATCGCCGCTGACGCGCGCATAGGCGTTGTAGACCGGCGCCACGCCCTGGCGATGCGCAGCGGCGTCGCGCAGGCCGCGCTTGCTGACGTCAGTGGCCTCGATCACCAGATGCGTCGCCATCGGAAAATAGCCGAACAGGCGTTCTCCGGTCGCAATGCCAGGATGATTCGAGGCGATCACGTCGCCAAACCCCCACACCGGAACGTTGCCGAAACCTTCGGGCGCCGGAAACAATTGCCAGTATTTCAACTGGTCGCCGAGAACGGCGTAGGTGATGTTGTTGGCGGTGAACGCAAAGCGATCGACCTTGATCAGCAGCGCCTCATCGGGCAGTGCGGTCGCATCAGGCAGTTGCGTCTCGATGAATTTGCATTGCTGCAGATCATCGCGGGCGACGATGAAGTCGGTGGATTTCATTTTTTCGATCCCGGCATTTTTTCAGCCGTGATCTTTCCCTCCGCCGATGTCCGTTTTGCGACAGCCATCTTGTTTAAAACAGCGTTCGCTTTTTCCTCGCCGCCGATCACGCCCTCTCGTTTTTTCAGCGCCCTGTTATAGCTCCACCACAGATGCGCCGCGGCGCCGCGCAGCGGCCGCCACGGCTCCGCCAGCGGCGCCATCTGCTTTGCGGTCGGCCGCATCTTCAGGCCCAAGCCGATCTTGACCGCTTCCTGCATGGCGAGATCGCCCGCGGGCCAGGCGTCGCCATGGCCGAGGCAAAACAGCAGATAGACGTCGGCGGTCCATGGGCCGATGCCATGCAGCGCCGTCAGCGTGTTATGAGCGGCGTCGGCATCTTCGTTCGCCAGGATGTCGAGATTCAACCGTTCCGCCGCGAGTTCGCGCGCGAGGTTCTTCAGGGTCTTGATCTTGGCTGCCGACAGCCCCAGCCGGCCGAGACGATCGGCGCGGGCGCAGCGCAGCGCGTCATGATGAAACGGATCGAACGCGGCGTTGAGGCGGGCCCAGATCGCCGCAGCGCTGGCGGTGGATAGTTGCTGGCCGCAAACGATCGCAGCGAGGCCGGCGAAGCCAGGCTCGCGTTGCCGCAGCGCCGGCATGCCCGCGATGTCGAGCACGGGTTTCAGCCGCGGATCCTGCTTGACCAGCGTTTGGATGGCGTCTTCGAGGTCGGCCTGGGTGTTGAGGTGGATGGTCATTGCGATCTAGAATCATCATGTCCGGTGAAAGAGATCAATGCCGCCGCCCGTCTTCCGCTTTGCGCCGAGCCCGAACGGTTATCTTCATCTCGGCCACGCCTATTCGGCGCTGCTGAACTACGATCTGGCGCGACAGACCGGCGGGCGATTCCTGCTGCGCATCGAGGATATCGACACCACCCGCTGCAGGCCGGAGTTCGAGACCGCCATCTATGAAGACCTCGCCTGGCTCGGTATCGCCTGGGAACAGCCGGTGCGGCGGCAATCCCGGCATCTCGCCGAGTATCGCGATGCGGTCGAAAAACTTTCGGCCGAGGGTCTGGTCTATCCGGGTTTCGAGAGCCGCGCCGAGATCGCACGACTGGTGGTGCAGCACGAGGCGCATGGCCGATGGCCGCGCGACCCCGACGGGGCGCCGCTCTATCCCGGCGCGGCGAAGTTGCTTTCGCCCGATGAGCGCGCGCGATTGCTTGAATCGGGCGCAACCTATGCACTGCGGCTCGACGTGGCGGCAGCCTGCGCGCGCGCCGGCGACGTCAGTTGGATTGAGCACGGCGAAGGTCCCGCGGGCGAGACCGGATCAGTGGCCGCCCGGCCGGAAGCCTGGGGCGACATCATACTCGCGCGAAGGGAGACGCCCACCAGTTATCATCTTTCGGTGGTGATCGACGACGCCTTGCAGGGCGTGACAGAAGTGGTGCGTGGCCAGGACCTGTTCTGGTCGACCAGCGTCCATCGGCTGCTGCAAAGACTGCTTGGGTTGCCGCAACCGGCCTACCGGCACCATCGCCTCGTTCTCGATGGCGTCGGGCGGAAGCTCTCGAAGTCGACTGAGGCCACGGGCTTGCGTGAACTCCGCGCCAGGGGAGCCGTGCCGGCCGACATCCGCCGCATGGTCGGTCTGCCTTAATTGGGGCGGACGATGCCGCCGGCCGGTCGCGGGTGGAAAAATCCGCTTCGGCGTGACTCCCGCAGCCCGGCCGTGGCATGCTAGGCCTGCCGGGTCGGGGGAATCATGGCGCCAAAATCGCGCTTGCAGCGCAGCGCGCGGCCGCCAAAAAGGCGGACGACGAAAAAACGTGTTCCTGGGGTAGTCGCCCGCAAGGCGCGCAAACACGCTGCCGTGGCTGCCGTACCTGGCATCGTCGAGGCGGCGCTCGCCGCGTTCGCGCACGAGGTCCGCACGCCGCTCACTGGAATTCTTGCCATCAGCGACCTGCTGGCGACGTCCGACCTGGACGAGCGCGAGCGGCGCTGGGTCGATACCATCAAGGCCGGAGCGGAACATCTCGCCAGCCTCGCGACGTTGTTCGTCGATGCCGCGAGGAGCGGCAGTTCCGGGCTTGAGGTGCGGCAGGATTTCTTCGATCTGCGCGCGCTCGCCCGCAACGCCGGAGATTCGCTGGCCGGCCGGGCCGCGGCGAAGGGCCTTCAATCGTCGGTCGAGATTTCGGAAAAACTCCCGGCATTCGTGATCGGCGATCCGGTTCGTCTGCGCGCCGCGCTGGAAAACCTGATCGACAATGCGGTGAAGTTCACCGAGCAGGGCAGCGTCGTTTTGAAGGTCGCGCCGGTGCGCAGTCCGAAAGGCAAGGTCGGCATCGCCTTCGCGATCTCCGACAGCGGCATCGGTCTGACACTTGCCGAGATCAAGCGTTTGTTTCGCCCGTTCTCGCAGGCCAATGTCAGCATTGCGTCGCGCTTCGGCGGTGCGGGACTAGGCTTGTCCTCGGTGAAGCAGTTGGCGCGCGCAATGGGTGGCGACATTGTGGTTGAGCAACGGCGCGGCGGCGGCACCACATTCACCCTGACAGTCATCATGTCGCGTGCGAAGGGATCGCTGACGATCATGTCCGGCGCCGACGCGGATACCTCGTCAAATCCGGCGCGAGGGTTGCGCATTCTCAGCGTCGAGGACAATCCGTTCGGCCGCGTCGTGCTCAATACGATCCTGACCGAACTTGGTCATCAGGCGGAATTCATCGGGCGGGGCGAGGCCGCCGCTGAGCGGATCGCACGGGGCGACTTTGACGCGGTGCTGATGGACATGGTGTTGCCGGGCATTGATGGCATCGAAGCCATCAAACAAATTCGTTCGTTGCGTCCACCGTTTGGCCGCATTGCGATCATCGGAGTGTCGGGCCGCGGCGAGGATGAAGCGGCATCGCGCGCGGCCGGCGCGGACGCCTTTCTGGTCAAGCCCGTGAGTCCAAGGGCTTTAGCGACTGCGCTGCTTGAAGCGACACGCCGTGCGGCAGCCGCGACTTGATGATCGCCGCGTTCAGTTCACCGCCATACACGAAGATCGCGGCGATGAAATACAGAAACACCAGTGCGATAATGACCGACGCAAGGCCGGCATACATGGTGACGTAATTGTTGGCGAAGCGCGCAAGATACTGTCCGAACACGACGCCTGAAATCAGCGATGCCACCACGGTGAAAATGATGCCGGGCAGGATCTGCAGAAACCGGCGGCGGCCTGCCGGAAGCCACGCATGCAGAATAAACAGCGCGACGACCAGCGCCATGATGGTGATGCTGTAGCGCGCAATGTTGAAGAAATGCTCGTTGGTTTCAACGATCAGGGGAATGTGGCGCCGCACCGCCTCGATAATCAGGGGGCCGAGCACGATCAGGAACGCCATCGCCAGCGACGTGAAGGCGGCGACCAGCGTGTAACCGATCGATTCCAGCCGCAGCCAATACCAGCGTCGCGGCTCGACCACCGCATAGGCGCGGTTGAGCGCAACGCGCAGGGCCTCGACACCGTTGGAGGCAAAGTATACGGCAAGAACCGCGCCGATGGTCAGCGCATCGCCGCGGGTCGTTGTAAGCACCTCGTGAACCTGGCTAGACAGTTGGTCGGCGACCTGTGTTGGCCAGGTTTGCAGCAATAACCCGGCGGCCTGGTCGGCGAGTTCCTTCGACCCGAAAAAGCCGGCCAGCGACGTCAGCACGATCAGAAACGGAAACAGCGCCATCAGCGTCGACAGCGCGATGTGGCTGGCGATCGCCCAGCCGTCATCGGCGAGAAACGTGTAGAACGCATCCATTACGACCAGATAGACGTAGCGAACTTGCCTCACGTTTCACCTTGGCTTGGGAGAGACGGGTTACGTCGGCGAACCAGCCTACCTTCTGATATTATTGGGTTAAAAGCCAGTCGTTGCGGTCTGCGCACGACGCTGGCGATGGCGGATCGCCCCGCACGGTGTTATGTACGCGCTATGGTTTCGTTCCTGAGCAAGTTAGTACTTCCCATCGCCGTCGGCGCCGTCGCTTTCGTGCTGCTGCTGGGTCTTATCAACATGATGCGGGGCGGGTCGCCGAACCGCTCCCAGAAACTGATGCAATGGCGCGTCCTGCTGCAATTTATCGCCATTGTCATCACCATGCTCACGGTCTGGGCGATGGGGCGCTGAGACATCCCGGCGAACCGGAATCAATAAAGAAGGGTTGGGCCATGGTCGTCCTCAATCGTATCTATACCCGGACCGGTGATGACGGCACCACGGCGCTCGGAAGTGGCGAACGTCGCCCGAAATACGATTTGCGCATCAGCGCGTATGGAACCGTCGACGAGACCAACGCCGCGATTGGCACCGTGCGGTTGCATCTCGCCGAGGCGCGCGATCTCGATGCGATGCTGGGCCTGATCCAGAACGATCTGTTCGATCTCGGCGCCGATCTCGCGGTGCCCCAGCGCGAGGGCAAGGCGGAGCGCTTAAGGATGCTGTCAAGCCAGGTCGAACGCCTCGAGCGCGATATCGACACCCTGAACGCGCCGTTGGCGCCGTTGACCTCGTTCATACTGCCCGGTGGCACGCCGGCCGCGGCGCATCTGCATCTGGCGCGCACCATATGCCGCAGGGCGGAACGGATCATGGTGGAACTCGCGGCGCAGCCCAACGAACCCGTCAGCGATGTTGGGATACAGTATATGAACCGCCTGTCGGACTTTTTGTTCGTCGCCAGCCGTTCTGTGAACAATAACGGCGCCGGAGACGTGTTGTGGGTGCCCGGCCAGAACCGCTAAGCGTGGATGTCCGGGGGCGATTTTTGGCCTTCGCGCGTTGACCGGGGTTGGCGGGACCTTTAGGTTCCGCGCCCAAGCTGATCAAACCTGAATTCAAGCGAAAGAGGATCGATGAAGGTTCTGGTACCGGTAAAGCGGGTGGTCGATTACAACGTCAAGGTCCGCGTCAAGAGCGACGGGTCGGGCGTTGAACTGTCCAACGTCAAGATGTCGATGAATCCGTTCGACGAAATCGCCGTCGAGGAAGCCCTGCGCCTGAAAGAGGCCGGCAAGGCGACCGAGGTCGTGGTGGTGTCGATCGGACCCGCGCAGGCGGCGGAAACCATTCGGACCGGTCTCGCCATGGGCGCCGATCGCGGCATTCTGGTCAAGGCCGAAGGCAATGTCGAACCGCTGGCGGTGGCGAAGATCCTCAAGACCATCGTCGACGAAGAAAAACCCGGCCTCGTCATTCTCGGCAAGCAGGCGATCGACGACGACTCAAACCAGACCGGCCAGATGCTGGCCGCCCTGCTCGGTTGGTCGCAGGCGACTTTCGCCTCCAAGCTCGAAGTCGACGGGTCCGATTTCAAGGTGACCCGCGAAATCGACGGAGGTTTGCAGACCATCAAGCTGAAGGGACCGGCGATCGTCACCACCGACCTGCGCTTGAACGAGCCGCGCTACGCCAGCCTGCCCAACATCATGAAGGCAAAGAAGAAGCCGATCGCCGACAAGAGCGCATCCGATTACGGCGTCGATCTCACCGCCCATCTTGAAATCCTCAAGACATCCGAACCGCCGGGCCGCAAGGGCGGCGTCAAGGTCAAGGACGTGGCCGAGCTGGTGTCGAAGCTCAAGAATGAAGCTGGGGTTCTCTAGATGACGACGCTGTTGATTGCCGAACACGAACACGCCACCTTAAAGGACTCAACCAACAAGGCGCTGACCGCGGCCAGCCAATTGGGCGCCGACGTCGATGTGCTGGTCGCCGGCGGCGGCGAGGGCACCAAGGCCGCAGCCGAGGCTGCAGCCAAACTCGCCGGCGTCAAGAAGGTTTTGCTCGCCGAAGGCGATGCCTATGCCCACGATCTCGCCGAGCCGCTGGCTGCGCTGATCGTGGCGCTGGCCCCTGGCTATGATGCCTTCGTCGCGCCCGCGACCTCGCGCTTCAAGAATGTCATGCCGCGCATCGCAGCGCTGCTCGACGTGATGCAGATATCGGAAATCATCAAGGTGGTTTCGCCCGATACATTCGAGCGGCCGATCTATGCCGGCAATGCGATCCAGACCGTGAAATCGAAGGACGCCAAGAAGGTCATCACCGTACGGACCTCGACGTTCGCGGCTGCCGGAGATGGCGGCAGCGCGCCGGTCGAAAATGCTGCACTGGCGTCTGACCCCGGCCTCTCCAGTTTTGTCGGCGAGGAAGTCGCCAAGAGCGATCGCCCCGAACTGGCATCGGCGAAGATTATCGTTTCCGGCGGCCGCGCCATGCAGAGCCGCGAGAATTTCACCAAATATATCGAGCCGCTCGCCGACAAGCTTGGCGCCGGCGTCGGTGCCTCGCGCGCCGCGGTCGATGCCGGCTACGCGCCGAACGACTGGCAGGTCGGCCAGACCGGCAAGGTGGTGGCGCCGGAACTCTATATCGCGATCGGCATCTCCGGCGCGATCCAGCATCTCGCCGGCATGAAGGATTCCAAGGTGATCGTCGCGATCAACAAGGATGAGGATGCGCCGATTTTCCAGGTCGCCGATTACGGCCTGGTCGCGGATCTGTATCAGGCGGTTCCTGAACTCACCGAGGCGCTCGGCAAGCTCGGAAAGTAACGACAGTGAGACACCGGCCGGATGAGCGAAGTCCGGCCGGTGTTTATCTAGGGGATGGGCAGGCGCGATGTGCGCGCCGTTCCGGTGGATGACAAAATGGCGGTTATGATCAACAAAGTCGGCGTGATCGGCTCGGGCCAAATGGGCAACGGCATCGCGCATGTGGCGGCGCTGGCCGGACTCGACGTGGTGCTCAACGATGTCTCCGCCGATCGCCTGAAGTCGGCCATGGCAACCATCAATGGCAATCTGTCGCGCCAGGTCTCCAAGAAGATCATCACCGAGGACGCCCGCAAGCAGGCGCTGAACCGGATCGTTTCCACCGAGACGATGGACGGGCTTGCCGATTGCGATCTGGTGATCGAGAGCGCGGTCGAGAAGGAAGAGGTCAAGCGCAAGATTTTTCACGATCTCTGCGCGGTGCTGAAGCCCGAAGCCATCGTCGCCTCCAACACCTCATCGATCTCGATCACGCGGCTTGCCGCGTCCACCGACCGCCCCGAACGCTTCATCGGTATTCATTTCATGAATCCGGTGCCGCTGATGGAACTGGTCGAACTGATCCGCGGCATCGCCACCGACGACGCGACTTTCGATGCCTCGAAGGAATTCGTCACGCGGCTCGGCAAGCATGTCGCGGTTTCGGAAGATTTTCCGGCCTTCATCGTCAACCGCATTCTGCTGCCGATGATCAACGAGGCGATCTATACGTTGTATGAGGGGGTCGGCAACGTCGAGGCGATCGACGCGGCGATGAAGCTCGGCGCGCACCATCCGATGGGGCCGCTTGAACTGGCCGATTTCATCGGCCTCGATACCTGCCTGTCGATCATGCAGGTGCTGCACGAGGGTCTCGCGGATTCCAAATACCGGCCCTGTCCGCTGCTGGTGAAATACGTCGAAGCCGGCTGGCTCGGCCGCAAGACCCAGCGCGGCTTCTACGACTATCGCGGCGACAAACCGGTTCCGACGAGGTAGACGCCATCCTGCAAGGGCGCGATGGCTGCGAGCCCTGAGCTTCGAATTAGCGGCGCCGGCCCGCCAGAAATGCGCAAATTGCCAGCCCTTGTACAATTCCGGCAACTGCAAAGAGGCTCGGGGCTGCTCCGGAATCCACGCCCGCTGAATGGGGTATGAATTCCCTGATCATGCCGAAGACGACCGGTGCGAACGCGTAAGTGCCTTGCGATATCGCAATAATGAGGGCGACCACGCGCGGCACATCGTCCCCGACAAATTCAACTTGGGCAATCAGAGGCGGCAACCACGTTCCGTTACCGAACCCGATGCCAAACAGGACGACCCCAAGAAGCAACAGCGGTACGCTCGTGCCGGCCGCGGCAATAAACACAACGCAGCCTGTTATCTGTACAGCGTAGCCGGCACATGCCATCAGCCTTCTATCGGTATCCGCAGGCATGGCGCAGCCAATGAGCGAGCGGCCAATGATAGCCATAACCGTCACCAATCCCATCGCCACACCTGCCCGCGTTGCGCCGAGGGCTGGAACCAGCAGCGAGAATAGGTGCACGGCCAAGCCGATCTGCGCGAACAATCCCAGCGCCATACCCGCGGAAATCGTCAGGAATTTGGGATCGCTCCAAAGCAACAATCCCGGCAATAGTTTTGCGGTTGGTGAAGTGACGGAGGCTGCACACGCTCCGGGCACATCGCCGTCGGGTACCAATTTCATTTGTTGTGGCGTCCGCGAAAACACCCGGTCGGCAAGGATCCACATCGTGATCGCCATGACGATGCCAATCACCGCCGCGGCGGTCGGAAATCCAACCGCGCTGATCGCCGCTGCCCAGAGCGGAGAAAAAACGACGCCGCCGATGTTGCCGCCGTTGTAGGCCATGGCCAGTGCGGCGGGCCGACCGAGTATGAACCAGGGCGCCACGATGGCATTGATCGCAGCCACGCCCATTGTGACCCAACCTGCGCCGCTGAGCAGCGTTGCGCCGAAGAGCTGCCAGGGCGCCGTGGCGATGGCCCAGCCAAAGATGCCAACCGCGAGAAGGATTGCGCCTGCTTTCGTCACGATCGGGACGCCGAAACGTCGATAGAGCGCCGGAAGATTGGCCACCACTACCGCGCCGACCAGGAAATGCAGGGTAACGGCAGCGGAGATGAGAGCCAGCGGCCAGCCGGTCCTTTCATGGACCGCGTGCAAATAGACCCCCGGGCCATGGAAGCCCATACCCAAACCGAAAACGGCCAGAACGAAAGTGGCGCCTACCACGCGCCAGCCGTAGAAGGTGTCTCTTGGTCTCTTGCGCATCCCGCGATCGTAACCGGACGTATGTCATCGACGTTACGATGTCGGTCGAAGTGTAAATGCCGCGTAATAGAGTGAGCGCTACGCGCACACGCTGGTCTGGCAACGCATCACCGCAGCGCCTCGCATGCGCGCTTCAATCGCCGGCCGGCCTCTTCGAGAGTCGATTGCGAATTGGCGAAGCTGACACGGATGTAGGGCGACAACCCAAAATCTTCGCCGGGAAATACCGCCACATCGGCGTGTTCGAGCAGATAGGCCGCAAAACCGCGATCGGTATGGATCTTTCTGCCATCGGTTGAACGTTTGCCGATCACGCTGGCACAGGACACCAGCAGGTAGAACGTGCCCTCTGGCGGCCCGCATGACAGCCCCGCGCAACCATTCAGAATCCCGGCAAAAAGGTCCCGCTGCAAGTGCAGGATGGCGGCACGTTCGTGCAGCAGGTCCTGCGGTCCGCTGAGGGCCGCAACCGCGGCCGCCTGACTGACGATGCGCAAGAGGTGGTCTGCGACTGGATATTGATCATCGCACGGATCAATGCAGCGGGACCGGCGGCGTAACCGATACGCCATCCCATTGTGGCGTAAGCCTTGGCGACACCGCTGACGGTCAGCGTCCGCGGCTTCAGACGAGGCTCGATCTCGGCCAGTGTCGGCGCATGAAGGCCATTGAACACGATATGCTCGTAGAGGCCATCGGCGAGATCCAGATGTCCGGATGCTGCAATAGCACCGCGGCGATATCAGACAATTCTTGCTGAGAGTAAACCGCGCCGGAGGGATTGACCGGATTGTTGATGATAAGCCAGCGTGTCCGCGCGGTGATCGCCTCCTGCAGATCGCACGGCCGCAGTTTGAAGTTGTTGTTCTGCGGGCAGGGAATGATCACCGGCGTGCCGCCCGTCAACCACACCTGATCGAGGTAGGGCGCCCAATAGGGCGCGGGCACGAGAACCTCGTCATCAGGCGCAAGCGTTGACAGCAACGCATTGAACAGCGCCTGCGTCGAGCCGTTGCAGATGACGACCTCGTTCCGCGCATAGGATAGATTGTTGTGCCGCTGCAGGGTCGCGCGCACCGCGTCCTTCAATTCAGGCGTGCCGTCGACGTCGGTGTATCGCGTTTCGCCGCCGCATGTGCGGCTGCGATGACGTGATCCGGCGTCGCGAAATCCAGATTGCCGGAAGACAGTTCGATAATGTTGCGCCCGGCCTCGCGCAATTCGCGGGCGCGGCGGCGCAGGATCGATGCGGGGGAGGCGCCGATCTGGTTCATACGCGGGGAGAGGACTGGCATGGCGATCACTTGACGTATTGTGCTTCGCCGTGCCCGAACGACCAGTTTTCCGGAAGCACCTCGACAAGATTGATCAGGATATCCTCGGCACGCAGGCCGGGGCTCGCGGTCAGGTTTTCGACGATCTCGCGATAGAGCTTCCTTTTCTGCTCGACCGGCCGCGTATTGCTGACCGTAAGCTGAATAATGACCAGGTCGTCGCTCCGCTGGATGCCGAGATAGTTCGCGTCATAGACGAAACCATCTTCGTCATGCTCGGTGACCGTCATGAAGCGATCGCCTTCCGGAACATTGAAGGTTTCGCGCATCGCAAGGTAAAGGCCGTCGAGGATGGCCTTGCGGAAAGCGGGTGGCTTGCCTCGCCTCAATGAAACCCTTGTCAGTGGCATGGTCGGCTCCTTCGTTGTCGTGAAGCGGATGTGAGAATTATAGTGACCACTTGATCATTGGAAAATGATATGGAATCATATTTCAATGATTTCATATTTACATGGCTCGTCATGAAAGCGCTCGACGTCGAAGCCGTTCAGGCTTTCATTCTGGTGGCCGATCTCAACAGCTTCACGCGCGCGGCGGAAGCGATGGACAGCACGCAATCGGCGATAAGCCTGAAGATCAAACGTCTGGAAGACGGCCTCGGTCGTCGCCTGATCGAGCGGACGCCGCGGCTGGTTCGGTTGTCCGCGGAAGGAAGCGCCTTCCTGAGTGCTGCCCGGAACCTGGTTGCCGCGCATCAGTCCGCGATCGGCTCCTTTGCCGTCGAGCACCGCCGGTTGACCGTCGGCATCAGCCATCACATCGTTGGGGCGGAACTGGCCGTGCTGCTTAAACGCATGAACGGCATCGATCCGGCGCTGGTGATGGAATTGCACATCGACGCGTCACGGGACGTGCTGGAGGCGTTCGACAGTGGCACGTTCGAGGCTGCGATCGTGCTGCGGCACGACGCCAAGCGTCGCGATGGCGAAGTATTGTTCGCAGAGGATTTTGGCTGGATGGCTGCGCCCGATTTCAATCATCGGCCTGGTGAACCGTTGCGCCTCGCTGCCCAGGCTGAACCCTGCAGCGTGCGTGCCATGGCGATCGGAGCTCTCGACACCGCCGGTATACCCTGGACCGAAGTCTTCGTTGGCGGTGGAGTCGCAACCATCGGCGCGGCGATATCCGCAGGCCTCGCCGTGGCAGCGCTGGCGCGTCGCGTGGCGCCGCCTGGCACCGTCGATCTCGGGCCACGGCTTGGTCTGCCGCGGTTGCCGAGCCGCGAGGTGATGCTGTATTCGCGCGTGTCCGACTCAAGGGCGCGCGGCGCGCTGCGCACCCTTGGCGCAGCCTTCAAGGCGACCGCGGGGTGAGCTTTGGTCGGGGTCGCGTCAGCAAAAATTTATTAACGGACGTCCTGTATGTGCATCCTGTGGGGTGTTGCGTATGGATATGAGTTTGGTTGCAGCCATTATGATGGCTCAGGCGGGGAACACGCAGACGCAGGTTGCGACCTCCGTCATGAAATCGAATCTTGATGCGGAGAAATCCGCGGTCCTGACGCTTCTCGGCAGCCCGACCGCGCCGTCCACGGCCAATCTCGGCCCCGGCGTCGGCGGCAATCTCAATATAGCGGCCTGAGGATAGCGCCCTAAAACCCGGCCGCTGCCGGCTTCGTGGCCGCCGTGATCAGCTTGACGGCATCGTCGCTGGCCCAATCCGCCGGCCCGGCAATGGTCGCGATCTCGCAGCCCTGGCCATCGACCAGCACCGAAGTCGGCATCCCCAGCGCCCGGCCTATGCTTTTAAGATCCTGAAAAACCTTGGCTTTCTCGTCGCTAAAATAGCCGAGCCGGGTCAGATTGGCGTCCTTGAGGAAGTTCTTCGGCTTCTCCGGGTCGCGGGTATCGATGTTGACCGCGACCACCTCGAAGTCCGGTCCGCCGAGCTTTGCTTGCAGGCTCTCGAGCGCGGGCATTTCCTTGCGGCAGGGCACGCACCAGGTAGCCCACAGGTTCACCAGTACGGTCCGGCCGCGCCAGTCGGAGAGCCTTTTGGGCTTGCCGTCGGCGTCCTCGAAGGCGAGGTCCGGCAGCCGCAGCGGGGTCGTCGCCATGGTCAGCGCGGCAACTTCGCCATGCGCCAGCGGCGCGAGCTTGCGCGAAAGCTCGACCGCCGGGCGGCAAGCCGAATCGCCGGCCGCGCTGCGCTTCAGTCCGCCAATCCCGTAAATCCCGGCAAATCCAATCACCGCCCCGATCAGCACAGCCCCGATCGCGAAAGGAATCCGGCGCGTGACAGCCGGGCGAGGCGAGGATAGTTCAGGCATATCGTTTGTCATCCTGTGTCAGATACGGCTATGCAAAGCCTGTATTACGGTTGGTCGAACCGGTAACGGCAGATCCGTTCGGTTCGCGGGCGCGACGATGAATGGGCAAGTCATGAGTAATGGGTCATGAGTAACAAGTCATGAGCAACAAGATGTGGGGCGGCCGGTTCACCGAGCGTCCCGATGCGATCATGGAGGAAATCAACGTCTCCATCGACGTCGATCGTCACCT
>JAQGKC010000177.1 GCA_028290305.1 Bradyrhizobium sp. | reverse complement strand
GCGCTCGCCATGGTGGCAACGCGCGCGGCAAGGCGGTCGTTGTCGCCGTAGCGGATTTCGTTGGTGGCGACAGTGTCGTTTTCGTTGATCACGGGCACCGCGCGCCATTCCAAGAGCTTGGCGATGGTCGAGCGCGCATTGAGATAACGGCGGCGTTCCTCGGTGTCCTGCAGGGTGACCAGGATTTGCCCGGCGCCGATGCCATGATGCCCGAGCACTTCGGACCAGATCCGCGCCAACGCGATCTGCCCCACCGCGGCTGCGCCCTGGCTTTCCTCGAGCTTCAGCGTGCCGCGCGGCAGTTTCAACCGGCTGCGTCCCAGCGCGATCGAGCCGGACGACACGATCAGCAGTTCGCGTCCCTCGCCGTGCAGCTTTGCAAGGTCTGCAGCCAAGGCTGCGAGCCACGATGCTCGCACTTCGCCGGCGTCAGAGTCGATCAGCAGCGACGAGCCGACCTTGACGACGATGCGGCGGAATTTTTTCAGGTTGGGGCGGGCCATGGATGCGGTCGAGTGATGGGATGGATGAGGGTTGCGAACGCTAGATATTGTTTGAGCATGATCTTTTCGGAAAACCGGTTCCCACTTTTCCGAATCATGCTCTAGCTTTGCGGCGCCCAAGGCTCGGTTTGCGCCGTGCCCTTGGCCTTTATCGATACCGGGGCTTCACCGATCACTTCGACCAGCGCGCGCAGCGCGTCTTTCACGCCCGCACCTGTGATGCCCGATATCAGCAGCGGCGTTTTCTTGGCGGCGCGCTTCAGCCGATCCTTCTGCGCCTTCAATTGTTCCGGCGTCACGGCGTCGATCTTGTTGAGCGCGACGATCTCGATCTTGTCGGCGAGGTGTCCCTCGTAGGCATCGAGTTCGGTCCGCACGGTTTTGTAGGCCTTGCCGGCGTGCTCGCAGGTCGCGTCGACCAGATGCAGTAGCACGCGGCAGCGTTCCACATGGCCAAGGAAGCGATCGCCGAGGCCGGCGCCCTCATGCGCGCCTTCGATCAATCCCGGAATATCCGCCAGCACGAATTCGCGGCCGTCGACATCGACCACGCCTAGCTGCGGATGCAGCGTGGTGAAGGGATAATCGGCGATCTTCGGTTTCGCCGCGCTGACGACGGAAAGGAACGTCGACTTGCCGGCGTTCGGCAGGCCGACCAGTCCGGCGTCGGCGATCAGTTTCAGCCGCAGCCAGATCCAGCGCTCCTCGCCTTCCTGGCCGGGATTGGCGTTGCGCGGCGCGCGGTTGGTGGAGGATTTGAAATGGGCGTTGCCGAACCCGCCATTGCCGCCTTCGGCGAGCACGAATTTTTCGCCGAGCGTGGTGAGGTCGTGGATCAGGGTTTCGCGATCCTCGTCGAAAATCTGCGTGCCGACCGGCACCTTCAGCGTGATCGGCTTGCCGTTGGCGCCATGGCGGTCCTTGCCCATGCCGTTGGTGCCCTTCTGGGCCTTGAAGTGCTGCTGATAGCGATAGTCGATCAGCGTGTTCAATCCATCGACCACTTCGATGATGACATCGCCGCCGCGGCCGCCATTGCCGCCACTCGGTCCGCCGAACTCGATATACTTCTCGCGGCGGAACGCCACGCAGCCGTTGCCGCCGTCGCCGGAGCGGATATAGACCTTTGCTTCGTCGAGGAATTTCATG
The DNA here is from genome assembly GCA_028290305.1 of Bradyrhizobium sp. The sequence goes on along the minus strand of JAQGKC010000177.1, from coordinate 6,148 downwards.
GCCTACCCCTATCGCAGGGGTCCCGATGCGGCAACCTTTAGATGCGGAATATGGGCGAAAAGCCCGAATTTTCGGGCCTTTTTGAGGCTTCGCGTTTGAGAGCAGGCGTGGCTGTTAACCAATCCTCGTGCCTGTTATGTCCGCGCGGACCGGCGTCGGATGAGAAACTTCTGCAGTCCCTCACCAATTCGCGGCGCTGATTGAACACGGTGCTGCGCAATGCAACGACACCCGTAGTGCGGCCGGGCGTCAATTCGCTCACTTCGAGCGCTGGATAGATGGTGTCGCCGGCAAACACCGGTTTTAAGAACCGGCTCGACTGTTCGAGAAAGCCGACCAGCGATTCCTCCACCATATAGGGAAACAACCCGCTTCCCGGCGCGGTGTGGATCAGCGTCTGGAACCCGTGCGCCAGCAGATCTGGCATGCCGCGGGCGCGGCAGTATTCGACATCGTAATGCACGGGATGGGTATCGCCGCTCGCCGTCTGAAAGGCTGCGAACACTGCCGTCGTCATGGTGCGGCTGGGAATGACAAAACGCTCGCCAAGCACAAAATCCTCGAACCAGCGCTGTTCCGGCACCATGCGGTGCAGTGCGGGATCGAAGTCGGTCATGGCGGGTTTCCTGTGATGTTTCGTAACCTGTCCTATCGGTATCGCGGACATCATGCTGCGACAATCGATTCAATCTCATGCCCGGGCTTGCTCCGGGCATCCACGTCTTTAAAACAGCGCAGCATCAAAGACGTGGATGGCCGGAACAAGTCCGGCTACGACGAAGAGCGGGAGCAAACGCCAAGATGAGCCTGTTCGCGAAAATCTCGACCACAGCCGACGAACGCTCCGCGCGTCTCGCCGGTATTGGACTGATGCTGTTCTCGGTATTCATGTTTTCGTTTGGCGATGCGCTGGGAAAGTTCATGGTCGCGACCTATTCGGTCGGGCAGTTGCTGTGGCTGCGCGCCTGCGCGGCGCTGATCGTGCTGTCGCCGATGATTTGGCGGAATCGCGCGGAGTTCACACGCTTGGAACGGCCGTGGTTGCAATTACTCCGGGTCGTGCTCTCGACTCTCGAAGTCGCGGCCTTTTTTCTGGCGACCGTCTATTTGCCGCTTGCCGACGTCATCACTTATTATCTGGCGTGTCCGATTTTCGTCACGGCGCTGTCGGCGATCGTGCTGCGTGAGCGTGTCGGCTGGCGGCGCTGGAGTGCGATTGTCGTCGGCTTCTGCGGCGTGCTGATCGCGCTGCGGCCCTCGTCGCAAACGGTAAGCTGGCCCGCGATGATCGCGCTCGGCGGCAGCCTGTCGTTTGCACTGCTGATGCTGATCACGCGCTCGCTGCGGGCGACACCGGATATCGTGCTGGCGTCGTCGCAATTCGCCGGCACTTTTGTGCTGGGCGCGCTGTTGTCGCCAACCGGCTGGATCACGCCGAGCGCCGGTAGTCTCGCTCTGTTCGCGGCGGCGGGCTGTATTTCGGTGGGTGCGCTGTTGTGCGTCAATCGCTCGCTGAAGCTTGCTCCGGCAAGCGTCGTGGTGCCGTATCAATATTCGATGATCGTCTGGGCTGTGATGTTCGGCTACGCCGTGTTCGGCGATGCGCCGTCATGGGCGACAATTACGGGGGCGGCGGTCATCATCGGCGCCGGGCTTTACATCTTCCTGCGCGAGCGAGATCTGGGACGCGAGGAAACGGTGGTTAGTCCGCCGGTATGAGTCAGTAAAGCGACGTCAAATATACATCGTCGTCCCAGCCAAGCGAAGCGCGAGCGGGGACGACGGTTTGTCGTAGACGATCTGTTGTTACAGGGACTTCATCGCTCACGACGCGTCGAGCTGTTCCAGTTCTTCAGCGACGACCAGACGCTGCGCGACAGCCTGAAGCAGTCGACCGGTGTCGACGATCCCAGCGCCTCGAAGCGATGCAACTCGACGCCGCTCCACTGGAAGCCGCATTTCTCCAGAATGTTGCGCGACGACGGATTGGTCACCCGCGCGCCGGAGATCAGGTGCTCGACACCGAATTCCTCGAAGGTGAAGTCGATCGCCGCCCGCGCGGCTTCGGTGCCAAAGCCCTGGCCCCAATGCTCGACGCCGAGCCAGTAGCCGAGTTCCGGCGCGGCCGGCTGGCGCCAGTCGATGCCGACGACGCCGATCGGCGTGTGACTGTTTTCGATCAGGAACACGGTTTCGCGATTGTCGTTCGCCATCGCGCGAACGAATTCCACGGCATGTTCCTGCAGGTAAGGATGTGGCAGGCGGCGGGTATTCTCCGCAATGCGGCGGTCATTGGCGAGACGCGCAATCGCTTTTACGTCCGCGAGCGTCGGCCTGCGCAGCATCAGCCGTTCGGTCTCGAGGACGCAGCTTCTCGCCTCTCGCAACGTCGGGGTTGGGATATCCTGCAGCATGTCGGGCTCCTGTGTAGGCGCAATAAAAAGGGGAGGCCGGTTTCCCGCCTCCCCTTTGGAGCCTTCTGGAGCTCCGCCGGTTCAACAGGACCCGGCGGACTCATTTTGTCCACCGTTTACTCGGCCGCGGCTTCCATCATCGGAACGACCGATACAAAAGTGCGGCCGTTGGCTTTTGCACGAAACTCGACATGGCCTTCGATCTTGGCGAATAGAGTATGGTCAGTGCCCATGCCGACATTAAGGCCGGGATGCCAGGTTGTGCCGCGCTGACGCGCGATGATGTTACCAGGAATCACATGCTCGCCGCCGTACGCCTTGATTCCGAGGCGCTTGCCCGCCGAATCACGACCGTTACGCGATGAACCGCCTGCTTTTTTGTGAGCCATGGCTCGTCTCCAACTTCTCTCTAATCTCTAGATCAATTCCTTGACGGAATCATTTCACGTTATGTCACGCTCAATTTTAATCTTGTCGCGTTCACTTCTTATCACTTTTGCCTGTTGCGGCGGCCTTCTTTGCCGGAGCCTTCTTTGCCGCGGGCTTGGCGCGCGGCTTCGCCGCCGTTTTCTTGGCAGGCGCCTTTTTCTTCGCGGCCCTCGGTGTCTCGTCGTCGCCGTCTGCCGGGGCGGCCAGGATCGGCTTTTCCCTCTTCGGGCGCGGACCGATGGTCGGCTTGTTGTCGTTGGTCAGGATCTCGGTGATACGCAGCACCGTGATCTCGTCGCGATAGCCGCGCTTGCGCTTCGAATTCTTGCGGCGGCGCTTCTTGAACGAAATCACCTTGGGGCCGCGCTTGTGCTGCAGCACTTCGGCTGCAACCGAGGCGCCCGCAACCGTGGGCGCACCAAGCACCGGCGATTCACCGCCGACCAGCAAAACTTCGCCAAGCTGCACGATCGTCCCGACATCGCCGGCGATCTTGCCTATCTCGAGCACATCATCCGGAACGACGCGGTACTGCCGGCCGCCGGTTTTGATGACTGCGAACATCGTTTAATTCCTTCGTGTTCGATCCCGGCCTCGGACAAGTCCGGGCCGGCTTTTTCTTCAGTCGTTATGGATTCAATTTTCGCACAATCGGGAGCGATCCCTTAAAACCGCGCAAAAACAAACAGCGCGAGAAAATCCCGCGCCGGATTGCGGGGACTTATAGCCCTTGGGAGCCCGGAGTCAAGGCAAAGCAGGCCGAAAACGAGCCAAATATACGCATTTGAGGCTAAAACGACGGTGATGAAACCAACGGGTTCCCCGCTCGTTGTCGTCCGATTCCGGCAACGGGCAAGGGCAAAAATGGCTGAAGATATCGTAACGACAACGGGCATCGCCCGCCACGGCGGAGCCCGTCTGCCGTCGGTGGACGTGGACAGCTTCAATATCGAGTTGAAGGACGACGACGGCTTTCTCGGCGATCGCGCCAGCAAGGGCGCGTTCCGCAAGATCCTGGACACGCTGCGCAAGCCGCTGAAGAAAAATGGCGACGATCCCTTAGGGAACAAATCTGCCGGGGCCATCGCAAAGAGTACGCTTGATGAGGCGCTCGTCGGCGACGATATCGGCGCCGCCGCGCTGGTGCATGGCGCAATCGAGGAGTTCGCGCAGGAACTGGCCTATGTGACGCAACGATTTCTCAAGACCAAGGCCTGGGCCGATACCGAACGCATCGTGGTCGGCGGCGGTCTTCGGCAGAGCAGGGTCGGCGAACTGGCCATCGCGCGCACCGACATCCTGCTCAAGGCCGAAGGGGCGAAGGTCGACCTGGTGCCGATCCGCTTCCACCCCGATGAAGCCGGCCTGATCGGCTGTCTGCATCTGGCGCCGTCCTGGATTTTCGAGGCCCATGACAGCATCTTGGCGGTTGATATCGGCGGCACCAATATCCGTTGCGGCGTGGTCGAGACCCGCTGGAAAAAGGCGCCCGATCTGTCGAAGGCGGCTGTCTGGAAGTCCGAACTCTGGCGTCATGCCGACGATGAGCCCACCCGCGAGAGTGCGGTGAAACGGCTGGTGAAAATGCTGAAAGAGCTGATCGCCAACGCCGACACTGAAGGGCTAAAGCTTGCGCCATTCATCGGAATCGCCTGTCCCGGCGTGATCAACGAAGACGGCTCGATCGAGAAAGGCGCGCAGAACCTGCCGGGCAACTGGGAGAGCAGCAAGTTCAATCTGCCGGCGAGCCTGGTCGAGGCGATCCCGCAGATCGGCGATCACGACACCGCGGTGCTGATGCACAATGACGGCGTGGCGCAGGGCCTTTCCGAGGTGCCGTTCATGCAGGACGTCGAGCACTGGGGTGTGCTGACCATCGGCACCGGATTGGGCAACGCGCGCTTCACCAACCGCAGGAAGGAAAAGGACAAGGAAAGAGACGATAAGAAGGACAAGAACGACAAGGATAAGAAAGAGAAGAAGAGCAAGGATTGAGGGGGATGCCGGCCGGGTAACCTTGATCGGTTAGGTTAAGACACAGATCGCGTTGCCGATTCCGGGCGGATCGCTACCGTCGAACCGTCGCTCAAGGCGACCGGCGAAGCCGCACTTCCCGGCCGCAATTTCAATGACGCGACACGGGACCGCCGGTTTTTATCGCGTCTGGCGGTCCCACTTTTATTGCGCCATTCCGTCGATCAGTTCCAGCCAATGCGGGTGAAGAACGCGCCGATCTCTGCCGCGGCACGATCGGGATCCTCGCGATGCGGAAAGTGACCCACTCCCGGAAACAGAGCCAGATCGAGGTTGGAGAAGGTTTCGCCGAGCCGGTCGGTCCAGGAAAACGGAAACAGCGGATCATGCTCCGCCCAGCGGATGCAGGTCGGCACATCGATCGGGTCGAGCTGTGGCGCGTCGCCCTTCATCATCCTGATCCGGCCGGCGTGGGAAGCGCGGTAATGTGCAAAACCGCCGGCGAGATTGCCGGGCTTCAGGAAGTTGTCGGTGAAGGCTTCGAGCACATCGTCGAACGCATCCTTGCGATGCGCCCAGGATTTTAGAAAGTGTCCGATGAACGTCCGGCAGCTTTCGCGCGTCGCGCCGACCAGCGCTGGCGCCATCTCCATCTGGTTGAACGACTGATACCAGATATTGTTGAGCCGCTCGGGCTCCGCCATTCGCGCCCCGATGCCGGGATAGACGAAGTCGAAGAAGAGCAAACCGGAAAACCGCCCCGGTGCTGCTCTCGCCATCGGCTGCATCACGGCGCCGCCGACGTCATGGCCGACGATACCGGCCTGCTTCAGCCCGAGCGCGTCCATCAGCGCCAGCATATCCGCGGCATGGTCGTCGGGACCGAAGGGGCCAATGGGCTTGTCGCTGTCGCCGAAGCCCCGAAAATCCGGCGCCAATAGCGTGTAGCGATCGGCAAGTCGCGCCATCACCGGCTCCCAGGTGAGCCAGAATTCGGGCCAGCCATGTAGCAGCAGAAGCGGCCGGCCTGCCCCGGTCCGCACCACATGGAATGCCGTGCCGTTCGCCCGAACCGTTAAATGCTCCATCGTGGTCACCTCGTTTGCTTCCAGCCGACCTGCGGATTCTCACCGCCCGCGCCTTGTCTGGCCCGCCGTCCTCGCCTAGAACTCGGCCCGACCTTGGGCGGCGCGACCGCCCATTATGGCGCCTGGAGAGGTGGCAGAGTGGTCGAATGCACCGCACTCGAAATGCGGCATAGGTGCAAGCCTATCGGGGGTTCGAATCCCTCCCTCTCCGCCAATTCTATAATGTCCGGCCCGGACACATAG
>JAQGKC010000145.1 GCA_028290305.1 Bradyrhizobium sp. | reverse complement strand
TCGGAAGCTCTTCTTTCATCTCCCTGCGCAGGCACTCTTTATCGCTTTCTCGCGCGCGCTTGCGCCCTCCGGGAAACATCCAAAGCCCGTCGCGCTTTCGCCTTACGAGCAGCACCCGTCCGCGTTTCGCAGCCACCAGTTTCGAGGATTTCGCCATTCGCTATCTGTCGATTGAAGAGATGCAGGTGGGAGCACAAAGCCCATCGCGACCCCGGCTGTTAGGAGAGCCACAGGAAGCGGGATAGGCCGCCTTAATTGGGTTGGCGACCTCTTTCATGACAGCCTTGACAACGGGCCACGCGGCGCATGGTCATCCCCGCCCGTCTCGGCGATCTCCTCGCAGACCGACGCCAACGCAAGCAGTTCGGTTTTAACGAGAGGATCATCGGCCTGCTCGACTAGTTTCCGACACTTGGCCGCTTGATCGTTTAGATAGTTAAGCCAATCATGGATGCCGAACACAGTACCCTTGAGCTTGGAGTGGTCACAATCCATGGTGGAGCTTTCACTGGAACGCCGAATGCGTGAAACTGATGTAGGTTCGCAATCTGCCGACACCATTAAATTGAGTTTTAGAAGCCAACCGTTTTGAATGGCGAGTGGCCCAGTTCGGCCAGTACCCGATAGCGGCCGCCCAAAAGAAACGGGTGGATTACGGTGACAGTGCATTTAACTCCTGTCTCCTCTCTCCTCTCTCCTCTCTCCTCTCTCCACTCTCCACTCTCCACTTAGGCGCGCTCACGACCCCCGAAAACGTTTATTAATTTTGTGCACTGTCACCGTAATACCACCGTAATAAACACGGTGGCGCGGGGCCGGGTGACGAAAGCCGCCGTCGCGGTGGATCGAAGCTGCGACAAGGGTTCCATCCATGTCGGGAACAACATGCTGACCTGAGGCAGCGATGACACTGCCTCTCACACCACCAGGCCGCCGCCATCGACCGGCAGGATTTGTCCCGTCGCGTAGCTGTTCAGCATCAAATAGACATAGGCCGTGGCGGCCTCTGTCGGCGACGCGCCTCGTGGCAAAGGCAACCGCGCCACGTACATCTGCAACATCTCCTGCGGCATCTGCTTTGTATGCTCGGTGAGGATGATGCCTGGACACACAGCGTTGATCCGCACCGGAGCGAGATCGACGGCAAGGCCCCGGGCCAGATGTTCGACCGCTCCCCCACCAGCGGTGGCAAGCGGTGCGCCTTTCCTGGGGCGATGAGCAAGCATGCCGCTCGTCAGCGTGATCGACCCGTTCGGAGCGATCGTACGGCTGCCGTGCTTGACGGCGGCGAGCGCACCCCGGAAGCGGACTTCGAACACGTCGCGTGCCGCAGCAAGATCGAGGTCTCGCGTGGCCGCAAACATCGTACCGCCCCAATCACCTGCCGTGATTGCGAGATGATCGAACGCGCCGAGCTTCTCGAACAAACGGGACACGCTGGCCTCGTTTCGCAGATCGACGGTACTGCCCGTCGTTCCGCTCAGGCGCCCGACGGCCGCATCGACATTGGCCGCATTGCTGGACGCGATCACCACCTCCGCGCCCAGTTCTCGCGAGAGCGCGGCGACGGCAAAGCCGATGCCCGAAGCGCCCCCGATTACGATGACACGTTTCCCATCGAGCGACATCGCGGCATCGGTCATTGTCCGTCTCCTTTAGCAATAACGACAGCTACCGCCACGTCATTCCGACCCTGTCGCTACTGAGCGAAATAGGTCGGGTGATCGATGTCGGCGATGAGCCCGGGCTGTTCCGGCTTCCAGCCGAGCAGCGCCCGAGTCCGCTCGCTTGAGGCCGGGGCGTCTATGCCCGTGAACATGGCGAACCAGCCGAAATGCTCGGCCGCCTCTTCGGACGACTTTGAGACGACCGGAAGGTTCAGACGCCGGCCGATCACCTCAGCGATCTGCTTGAACGGCACGCCCCCCTCGGCAATCGCGTGGAAGGGCCCGCCTTCGGCGCCACACTCGAGCGCGAACCGGTAGACGCGGGCCGCGTCGAGCCGGTGCACGGCCGGCCAGCGGTTGAGGCCGTCGCCCACATAGGCGGAGACGCCCTTTTCGCGAGCGATGCCGATCAGGATCGGCACGAAGCCATGATCGCCATGGCCATGCACAGACGGGGGGAGCCGCACGACCGTCGCGCGCGCACCGCGAGCCGTCAGCGCCGTAGTTGCCGCTTCCGGGGCGCGGGGAAATGAGTCGGAGACGGGACGGGGCGGACTTTGTTCCGTTGCCACGCCGCCTGGCGCCAGCAGCGCCACGCCCGAGGTGACGATGAGCGGGCGGTCGGAGCCCACAAGCTCGGCGCCGATTGCCTCGATGGCACGCTGCTCGTCCGCGGAGTTCTCCGCCATTTTCGAGAAGTCGTGGTTGAAGGCGGTGTGGATCACGCCCTCCGCCTGCGCAACGCCGCTCCTGAGGCGGTCCAGGTCCTGGAGCGAGCCGCGATGAACCTCGGCGCCCGCCGCAGCCAGTGCCTCGGCCCCTGCGTCCGAGCGGGCAAGACCCAGAACCTGATGGCCGGCGGCGATCAGATCCTTCACGACGGCCGAGCCGACCCAGCCGGTGGCACCAGTGACAAACACACGCATAAGCAAAGTCTCCAGGTTTTCGTTGGAGACAAATGTGCGCTTCAGGACTATCGTGGTAAAGTAGTGATATTATCATGGTATAATGGCTAACAGGATGGACAAGCACATCGCGACCGAAAACCTGCTTGGGACCTATCTGAAGGACCGTCGCGCGAAGCTCGATCCGGCAGCGTTCGGCTTGTCGCCGGAGCGTCGCCGCACACCCGGCCTGCGCCGCGAGGAAGTGGCGCAGCGCGCCAACATCAGCGCGACGTGGTACACATGGCTCGAACAGGGACGCGGCGGCGCGCCCTCGGCCGACGTGCTCGATCGGATCGCGCGCGCCCTGATGCTGACGGATGTCGAGCGCGAGCATCTCTTCCTGCTCGGCCTCGGCCGCCCGCCTGAGGCGCGCTACCAGCGAAATGAAGGCGTCACGCCACGGCTGCAACGCGTGCTCGACGCGTTGGAGCCGAGCCCCGCCCTCATCAGGACCGCGACATGGGACATCGTCGCCTGGAACCGGGCAGCGACGGTGATGCTGACCGACTATGGATCGCTGCCGCCGGAGCAGCGCAATGTCCTGCGCTTCATCTTCCTCGATCCGCGCGTCCGCGCTGCCCAATATGACTGGGAAAGCGTGGCGCGGTTCGTGGTGGGCGCGTTCCGGGTGGACGCGGCACGCGCGGGGGCCGCGGCGGAGGTGCAGCCTCTCGTCGATGAACTCTGCCGGCTCAGTCCCGAGTTCAAGGCAATGTGGCGCGACAACGACGTCCGCAGCCATGGCGAGGGCGTCAAGCACATACGGCACCCGGTACTCGGCCCGATCGCCTTTGAATATTCGGCTTTCGCAGTCGATGGCCGGCCCGATCTCAGCATGGTGGTCTACAATCCGGCGACGCCTGCGGCTGCGGAGAAGATCAGGTCTCTGATCGAGGGAACGCCGGCAATCGCTGCTGAGTGAACTCGGGGCATCCTTCACCGCTCGACCTCCGCCGCGCGCTCGCCGCTGTCTGCTGCCTAGCTGCACCAGCAACCGCGTCGGCGCTCAGGATACAGAAGGCGCGGTCGATCGTGGTGATCCAATAGGCGATGTTTCCGGCTTTCAACGCCGGGCCGCCCAGCTCTGACTTGTTCCGAAGAGCTTCAGTCTATCCGCACCAATACCTGCTCCAGGGCCGCAAGGAACTGCTGCCACCCGTACTTGGCGCCCTGGTAGGCCTGCTGCTGATCCGGCCGGAACCCCGACTGCTCCATCCGCAGGTGGGTCCCCGTGCTCGTAGGGGTGAGAGTCCAAGTGACGACACTCTCGAGACCATAGGCCGCCCACGTGTAAGACAGCGTTTTGTTCGGCTCGACTGCCAGGACCTGACAGTCGACAGCGCCCCAGTCTGCGCGAAGATTGAAACGGTGGTCCACGACAGGCTTGAAGTCGTTCTTCATCAGCCACTCCTCGATCAGGTGTGGTTGCGTGAGCGCGCGCCAGATCTTTTCCGGCGGAAAAGCTACCTCCCGTTCGACAACGACGGAGAGCGTTTCGGTCGCGGGTTTGGTCATTGGTTCATCCTTTTGAGTAGATCTTCGAACTGGTCGAACCGGCTCGTGAAACCGGCTAAATGACCCGCTCCTCAAGCGCTCTTTGGTCTCTTCTGAGAGCGGACGGGGCCAGCGGTAGCTCGCACCGACGTGTTCAGTGCCACGGCGGCGCGAATGAGCGCCTTCAACGCCTTTTCATCAATCTTGTCGCCCTCATGGAAATCGATGGCACGCCTGGTGTTGCCTTCGAGGCTGGAGTTGAAGA
>JAQGKC010000112.1 GCA_028290305.1 Bradyrhizobium sp. | reverse complement strand
ACGATCGCGCCGTTCGCGTCGCGCAGCGGCACGCGCCTGCTGCGGTGCCAGCGATACACGCCGTCGGCTCGGCGCAGCCGCATCTCGATGTCGTACGGCTCTGCCGCCGCAACATGTGTGTCCCAGTCGCGCGAGCGTTTCGGATAATCTTCCGGATGCACCACGCTGCTCAGGTTGTCGAAACCGACCTCTGGACCGACGAATTCGCTAAAGGTCCGATTCATGAAATCGGCTGTGCCGTCCGGCTGATAACGCACGACATGGGCCGGTATCGTATCGATGATTTGACGGAGCTTGTATTCGCTTTCCCGCTGGACTTGCTCGGCCCGCTTGCGCTCCGTCAGATCGAGCACGAACGCGACGCCCTGGTCTCGTTCTTCGCCGAACGCAGCCAAACCGATCAACACGGGCACGCGGCCCCCATCCTTCCGAAAGTATTCCTTCTCGAACGGTTGGACTGCCCCGATCATCTTCAGCTCTGCATCAGTCCGCGCGTCGCGCTCGCGCCATTCCGGCGGCGTCAGGTCCGTTCGGTTCAGGCGGCCCGAGATCAGATCTTCTCGATCGTATCCGCCCAAACGGAGAAACGCGTCATTTGCCTCAAGAATGCGACCTTCGAGATCCCAGATTATGATCCCTATGATGTTGGCGTCGACCAGACGCCGGATCTTTGCTTCGCGTTCTTCTATCTCTCCGTGCAATTTTGCTAATGACTTCAAGTCAACCTGCAACATGTCGCGGAAGTGCAGCAGTAGCTTGAGATAAGCCTCACTATATTCGTTCCTTTTATCGTCGCGAACGCAGATCGTTCCGAATAAGCGGCCATCGGGCCAACCGATCGGGACGCCCAGGTAAGAGATCATCCCCAGCCTGACATGCGGGTTCGCTTTCCATGCTTCGTTCTCAAAAGCGTCGGGGACGAGCAGCGGCTGACCGGTCTTCATGACGGTCTCGCAATACGGTCCCGTATCGAGAGCGCCCGGCTCGCAAGGATTTCCTTTGGACGTGCTGGAGACGAAAACTTTGATGTGGGGAGGATCGACCCGCATGATGGAGGCCGAGGGCACGTGCATGATCTCGGCAAGGAGATTCACAAGCTCTTGCCATTTTCGGACGATTTCAGTGGGCACTTCGATCGAACGTGCCGCGCTCGAACCGCGATCTTGCGGCTCAGGAGCGGTCTCTCGATCAATACCCCCGGTCATGTGGAGCAGTTCCTCGGCTTGAACGGTGAGGGCAGCATAACAGCCCCAGCCGCAGGTCGCGATAGCTCTCACCGCCGTCCAAGCCGAAGATGCGGTCAAAACATTCCATCCAACATCCACTTTGGGTCCAGACTGTGTAAAAACAGGCCCGGAATAACTCGCTATGAGCACAACGAGTCCAGTTTACTCCGACCAGCAGACGTAAAAGCGATCTCCCAGGAGGTCCGCGTGGGGCCAACGGCGGACTTGAATTTTCCAGCCAGCTTCGTCGCGTCTATCAAGTGGAAATCAATTTCCGAAATTCTCGATAGTGCGCACGAGACGCCAGCGTGAGTTATCCCCCGCCTCGTTAACGATTTCGCCCGCGAATTTTGGCGGCTATCTTTACGTTTCGCGCTTTCTGTTAACGAGTCTTCTCGGCGCGATTTACGACGCCAAAATTTCTGCTAGCATTCCGAAATTCGAGGTTGGACACAACCACTCGCGAGCCCGCAGCTTCACCGTTGCGGGCTTTTTGATTCCAGGCATTCGCATGATCTGCATCCCGCCGTCACAGACGCCGTCGGTTGCCGATCGCGTGAAGCTCCTGACCGGTTCATTTCCCGACGACACTCATTTGAAAGCTTGGGCCGCGCGCTTGATCGCCGCGGCCGATGAGTTTCGGCGAAACAAGCGTCCCGATCCTCTGGGCGGCTTTGTTCTGAAATAGCGCGCTTTTTCCCCGGCGCGTTGTGCGGCGCGATCAGGTTTAACATTCTGGTCCGTTGTCCCGAACTTGGTCGGGCCGCACCTCCCTTTGGTGTTGCATGGCTGAAATCGTCAGGCTGTTCCCGGAACCTTCCCGGTTGAAACGCCCGGCGCCGCCTGCGTCCATGCTGGATCCCGAGAACTTCGAGACGCCGACCTTCGTGCCGGCGCCGGAACTCGAAACGTGGCTGCGGTCATCTTCATCGGGGAAGGCGCGCCGCTGCAGAACGATGACCACTTCCATTTGCGCTTCGCGCACATCGGCGTGTTGTGGACGTCGATCGAGGACGGGCGCCACAGTCGCCGCGTCGTCGGCCAAGCCGAGCGCGGCGAACCTGCCGCTATGGGGAAGTGGGCTCGACGGCGAGTGCCACAGCTCCGGAATCCGCAGTGGTGTAGCGGTGATTCTAGCGGACCCAAAGGGCCGCGAGGGCACAGGCGAATCCCAGCACGAGAATGCCGGAAGCCGCCATGGCGACCAAGTCAACGGACCAGGGATGGGCGCGCCCACCGATTAAATCGAAGTGTCTGGAGCGGGTTTCGTCGCGGTATGTCCGAAGGCGCATGGCGGCAGCGCTCCTTGCGCGAGTTGGGATGATTCAATCGGCTGCTGCCAAAACAGTTCCTCGCATTTTAGGATCAGCTTCATTAATCTTCGTCCGGCTCACGCACGACCGGCGCTTCGTCGGCACGGTCTTCGTCCTCTTCGTCCTCTTCGTCTTCATCAGGATCTCGGGGCGGCATTGTGTTACCCATGATCGCGAAGGGATTCCAGTCGATAAACCTTGCGGAAAAGTCCTCGGGGATATGTGGGGTCATATCGTTGCTCCTCGGGTGTGGACCCTAGGGGATGTAGATGTCACGAACAGTGGCGGCCTTACCGAATGCGTAGCTCTGCGACCGCCAGAGCCGAAAGCTGCGCCGCGTCATGGACACCCGCTTGCGCGATCTTGATGATCTTCTTCGCGATCATTTCGGTTAGAGGGTCGTCGCGATCCTTGACGCTGAGCGTATACAACGCTTGCTCGTATGCCTTTGTGAGGCGGGCAATCTCTTCCGGCTCCAAGGTAGAGCTCTTTAGCAGGCGAGAAATAGCCATTTCTTGAGCCTTATCATGGTGCTCGTCGCCGGTGGCCAGCCACTCGGTCATACGAGAAGTTGTCTCCGCTCGGCGGGCTTTGCGAACCAGGAGGTCGCGCTCAACACCTGGCAGGGTACCACGAGCCTGCCTGCGTAACTGCGTTGCTTCCTTTGCAAGGCGTTCTTCAAGGGAGGTAGTTTGTGTGAAACGGCGACGCTCTGGCATGCGCTGCTCCATCCATTCGAGGATTGGCGGGAGCGCGACCGACGTTCTCAGCACCGATAACTACCACGAGACCGGGCGGTGATGACAAAGTGTGCACCCTGATCCTGAGAAGCGCCAGGGCTTTCAATATTAACTTTCTGCGCGACCAAATTTGGCGCACTGGGCTAGTGTCATTCCGGCTTTCTTGGACGCTCGATAAGTCCGTATGTGGGAACGTGGGTGCTTTTCCGCCACGACTCTAGAGCAGCTCCGCAGACCGTGCAGACCGCGTCACCTGTATGCGGTACCAAGAATTTATCTTCAGTGCGTCTGTACTCGGCGCCGCAATTGCACTGCACAATTGTCACCACCTGTCACCACCTCCGGAATATGCGCCTCGGACCGTCAATTTTCCAGCCCGAAACTCTGCCACAATCTTTCCCGCGAGCGACCAAGGCTCTCGGTGCGTCGAGGATGCAACGCCGTGCAGGAAGCACAGCTCCGACCGAACCTGACACGGTTGTTGCATTTCGTGCAGCTGTCCCTTTTCGGCGAGGTCGACAAGGACATTACATTCACGTTCGCTTTCCGACCTCACGCCGAAGGAGGAGGCCGAGGTCGACAAGCTCGAAGCGGAGGCGGATCAGATCCGAATTGACAGCAGCGTGCTTGATCCCGGCGAGGTCCGGAAGCGCGTAGCGAACTCGCCGGACAGGCCCTATCAGGTAATCGACCCTGCCATTTTCGCATAGACTGAGCCGCGACTTGGATCAAGATATACCCCGAACCGATCAATAGAGCCGGTACGATGCACCGCACTTGTCCGATCGCACCGGCAGAGGGCTCAACATGACAAGAGCTATCGACCGCCGCGCTCTGATCTCGACGTTGGCATTGCTTCCGGTTCTGTCGAGAGCGTTTGCCCCTATGGCCGTTTCGGCGCAGACCTCAGCTTCAAGTGTCGTCCTGCCATCTTGGAATGACGGTCCGGCAAAACAGGCGATCCTCGATTTCGTCCGAGACACCACGGGACCGGGCAGCCCGAAGTTTGTACTCCCTGAAGATCGCATCGCCACCTTCGATCAGGATGGCACGCTTTGGGTAGAACATCCTGTCTATGGTCAGATGATGTACTGCTTCGATCGGGTCTCGGTCTTGGCCGAGCAAAAGCCCGAGTTGAAGAATGAGGAGCCTTTAAAACCGTACTCTCAGGGGACCGGGAGGCAATTGCCAAGCTTCCTTTGCGGGACCTTGAGAAAATCATTCTCGTTACGCTCAGCGGCATGACAACCGATGAATTTCAAACCGAGGTGAAGAAATGGCTCGCCACGGCAAAGGACCCGCGCTGGAAGCGCGCCTACACCGAACTCACCTACCAACCGATGCTGGAGGTATTGAGCTATCTGCGCGCGAATGGTTTCAAGACGTTCATCGTCACCGGCTTCGGCCAGGATTTCGTAAGGCAGTATTCGCAGCAGATCTACGGCATCCCGCCCGAGCAGGTGATCGGCACGGCGCTGGCCGTCAAATACGACTACGCCAAGGACGGCAAACCGGTCCTGATCAAAGAGCCCAAACTCATGCTGAATGACAATGATGCCGGAAAGCCGGAGGGCATTCACCTGATGATCGGTCGACGTCCCTACGCATCATTTGGCAACTCGACCGGAGACCAGCAAATGTTGGAATACGCAGGGGCTGGTGACGGCGCGCGTCTGGCGATGCTGGTCCTACACGACGATGCTACACGCGAATACGCCTACGGCCCCGCGCAGCAGCTGCCAGATACTAAGATTGGCACTTTCACCCCAGAGCTCTATGCCGAGGCAAAAAAGAAGAACTGGACGGTGATCAGCATGAAGAACGACTGGAAGAAGATTTTTTCGTTCGAGTAGCTGTTCGATTTTGCAAGTCTGGTTATGGCACGAACCGTAAGTGCGGGAACGCGCGGGTATTTCCGGAGGGGTAGACCAGCTGTGCCATCCGCCTGCCGGCTACAGCCGGCCTTGACCCGTAACAGACGTCGCGGCCTGCAAACGCGGACAACAGTCGCGTAGCTTGATCTGTGTTCTAATCTCCGCAAGCTATGCCGTAATGTGATACGAGTTGCGCGGCGACGTAACCTACCGGCTGCATCCTTACGATTGGGAAGGCACGCGGAATGTTTACATTTCGAACCTCAATCACCTTCGCGGTGATGGCGTTTATCGTCGCTCTAACCTTGCTGCTGATCGCTATTCAGGTTCGGGCTCTTCATTGGGCCACGCAGGAAGCCGCCTCTGCCTATATGGACGCGACCAGTACGAAGGTCTTCGGGCGCCTTCAGGCGGAGTTAACCGCTATAACTTCGTTAGTAAATGTGCTGGCGACCAGTTCCAGTGTGGCCGATTCAAATGAGAGAACCGAGACCGGCCGCGCGATCCCACTATTCAAAACCGTGCTGCAGGAGCTGCCCCAAATGGACAGTATCTATGCCGGTTTCGAAAATGGCGCCTGGTTGCAGGTGCGGCGCATTGGCGAACTTAACGATGAGCAGCGAGGGAGATTACGTGCGACGTCTGGCGCCACCACTGCCATCAATTTGGTCCGCCCCAGCCCCAGTGGCGAACTGCCCATGCGACGAATTTTTGAAGATGAGCAGGGCAACGAAGTCGGGCAACTTGATCTGTGGAAATACGGATACGACCCGCGCAAGCGGCCTTGGTATCGTGAAACGATGAAAGCCGACCGATCGCTGGTCTCATCGCCTTATCTTGCGTTTAGCATCGGCGCACCGGTGATCACGGTTAGCGCGCCCTTGCGAGGCAAAGTGCCCGGCGTCCTTGCCGCCGATCTCAAGCTCGACACTTTCAGTGATTTCGTCCAAGCGCAACGGCCTGGCGAGCACGGTATCGTCTTGATCTTCGATTCGACCGGCTCGCTTATAGCCCATCCTAATTTTGCACAATTCGTTGGCGATGCGATGACACATCCATCCCAACCGCAATTGCCAAACGTCAAAGAGATCAATTCCGGGGTCGTGGCGGCAGTCCTGCGAAGGTCGGATGGTCGCGACCACTACGACGGAAGTATCCGTGACGATCAAGAACGGGACTATCTGTTCAGGGTGGCGAAATTCACTCTAGGTGAGCGGTACAACGCCAACATATTGTTGCTGGCGGCCCAAGAAGACTTTGTCCAAGATGTTCGGAGGCTCCAGTTCACCGGATTGATCCTCGCAATCATCGCTGGCGCTGCTTTTATTCCGGTCATTTGGATATTTGGTAGCGGTATGTCTCGATCCTTGAAAACCATAACGGCTCAGGCAATTAAACTCCAGAAGCTGGCTGCGCCCGACCGCTCGCCAGTCACATCGCGCATTAAGGAAATTCACGAGCTTGGCGGCGCCATGGAGCTCGCGCAGCGCGCCATATGGTCGTTCGCACACTTTATCCCCAAGGAAATCGTCCGGGGGATCATCGACAATTCCATCTCCACCGAGCTTGGCGGAGTCCGAGAGGAGATTACCGTCGTTTTCACCGACGTCCGGGATTTCACGGCGATTGCCGAGTCCGCCGACCCTGACGCTCTCATGCACCAGATGTCGCGCTATTTCTCCGCGCTTACAGAGGCGTTCCTCGCCGAAGGCGGAACGGTCGACAAGTTCATCGGTGATGCGGTGATGGTGTTCTGGAACGAACCCAATCCGCAGCCTGACCACGTTGAGCGGGCCTGCCGGGCGGCTCTTGCGGGCAGAGCCGCGTGTGACAAGCTCAACTCCCAGTTTGAAACTGAAGGTCTAAAGCCATTCTTCACGCGGTTTGGCATTCACGTCGGGGATGCCGTCGTCGGCAATCTTGGGTCAGCGGAGCGCATGAACTACACAGCCCTTGGCAATACGGTAAATCTGGCGGCGCGTCTCGAAGGCCTGAACAAGCAGTTTGGGACCAATATCCTTGTGAGCGAAGGCGTCTATTTGCGGGCTGAGCATTATTTCCAGTTCAGAGCTTTGGAGTCGGTCCTGGCCAAGGGCATGACCAAGGAAACGCGCGTTTTCGAGCTCGTCGGGGCATCGACATGAAGTCGGCTTCGGCCCTGCGAGTTGTCGTGCTCGGATTGCTCGTTTTGCGGTTCGTGCTCGTCGGTCCGACGGTTCACGCAGACGAAGGCACTATCAAAATCGGCGTTCTGCATTCTCTGTCCGGGACCATGGCAATCAGCGAGTCGGTACTTAAAGACACGGTTCTCATGCTGATCGCCGACCAGAACAGGAAAGGTGGGTTGCTCGGACGGAAATTGGAACCGATCGTCGTCGATCCGGCGTCCGATTGGGACGCCTTTGCGGAAAAAGCCCGGGAATTGCTCACGAAGGAAAAGGTCGCGGTCGTGTTCGGCTGCTGGACCTCCGCCTCCCGCAAATCCGTTCTGCCGATCTTCGAGCAACTGAACGGGCTGCTCTTCTACCCCGTACAATACGAGGGCGAAGAAAGCTCGCGCAACATTTTCTACACGGGAGCCGCGCCCAACCAGCAGGCAATTCCAGCCGTTCGATATCTGATGAGCAAGGAAGGAGGCGAGGTTCGCAGATGGGTTCTGCTCGGCACTGACTACGTCTATCCGCGCACGACCAACCGAATCTTGAGCGCGTATCTTATCGCAGAGGGGGTATCGCCAGACGACATTACGACGATTTACACGCCGTTCGGCTATTCCGAGTGGCGAGGGATCGTCGAGCAGATCAAAGCCTTCGGTTCGGAGGGAAAAAAGACAGCGGTCATATCAACCGTTAACGGAGATGCAAACACGTACTTCTACAGGGAGCTCGTAGCCCAACAGGTAGACGCCAACGTAATTCCCGTCATGGCCTTCTCGGTCGGCGAGCGGGAATTGCTCGGTGCGGACATCTTCCCCGTCGGGCACCTGGCGGCCTGGAATTACTTCCAGTCGATCAAGTTACCAGAAAACGAAGCGTTCATCAAAATGTGGGCCGACTTCAACGAGCAACGAGACAAAACGACAAATGACCCGATGGAAGCCACCTTCATTGGCTTCAGGATGTGGGCGCAAGCCGTTGTCCAAGCGGGCACCACAGACGTCGATGCAGTCCGCCAGGCCATGTACGGTCAAAGAATCAAGGCGCCGAGCGGCTTCGAGGTTGTGATGAACACCAATCATCATCTTTCCAAGCCAGTCATGATAGGCAAAATAAAATTTTCCGGGACGTTTGACGTCGTTTGGCAGTCAATCAATCCGGTCCGAGCCGATGCCTGGAGCAGGTACCTCCCGGAAAGTACCAAGCGTACGGCCGATTGGACCTTTCCTTGGGTCTGCGGGGGGTGCCTCGAACCGACGTTCAAGGAATGGTGAAGGCCGCTTCAAAGCGACGACGGATTTCGCAGTGATTAGCGGTCATTCGGTGAATGCCCGGGAAAGCCAATCGCAGCAGTCGCGGCAAACGGGCCGGAAAATTGTTCAAGACGACAAAGGCAATCATCATGGCCGCGACGGTTGGTCAGCAAGTCTCGCTGATCAAGTCGATCCCGAGCCAGTATTTCACCGACGTCGAGGGCCTCGTGATGCGGTCGGTCCAGACCGGCCGGGACCTCGGGCAGCTGACAAAGGATCTGCAAGAGCAGTTCGGCGTCACCTGCCGGCGAGCGGCCTTTATCGCCCGCGACCAGAACAACAAGGCGACCGCGTCAATGACACGCGCGCGCCAGGACGAGCTGGGGATCACGCAAGCGATTTGGGTGCATTCCGGCGCCGGCAAGCATCCGCGCCCGACACACGTCGCAATGAACGGCACGAAATACGACGTGAACAGGGCATGGGGGACCCGGCGGTGAAGCGCTGGATCTTCCCGGGCGAAGAAATCAACTGCCGGTGCTTCAGCAAGTCCGTCATCCCGGGGTTCTCATGAGGACCGGGGACCTGCGGCGGCCAACGTGGATCAAAGCACCTATGATGTCCGCTATGCCTTCAACAGCGGCCGAACAGCGAACGTCGCCGGAAGTCCGAGTCGTGCCAGAAGCAATCATTCAGCCCTATCAGATGCTCCGTGGGACACGGACAAGGATTGTATGCTATCGCGTGACATAGGTTTTTGATAAAATCGGTGTGTCCGCGTGTCCGAAGCCGCAAGGATCGCAGCCATGCAGATCGATCGCCGGTTCGCAGATTACGCTTTGACGGGGGGCTTCTTCCTTATTTGTCATTTGGGCATGCTTTGGGCCTTAGGATACTGGCCAAGCATCCACAGTGGACTTGAAAAGCTGGAGTTGTCACCCAACACACCCCTCGTTGCCTCCATCGTAACAGGCTTTGTCGGCGCTCTCGCGGTGATCGCCGTGTTCACTGTTGGTTTGATACTTGACCTGCTCGCGTCCATTCTTCGGGGCCCGGAGATGAGGATATTCGCGCGTCACCTAGACCATAATAGCGAATGGATGACCTCCTTCATCGAAGCTCATAAAGCTTATTGCGGATCCGACTATGAAACCTTCCGGCGCGCAATCCATGAACTGCCGACCCCTTTCGCGAGGCTAAAGCGGAATTTCACCGACCCGTCTAGGCTATGGAGACGCGAGGAATGGTGCCGCTTAGTAGCGGAAGCGAAGTTCAACTGGGGATTCGGCTTAGCGCCCGAATATGAGCGGCTATTGAACTTTTTTACATCTTACATCATGGGCCAGTCTGGATCTGTGCAGCTAACCTTGATGGCCGATCAATATTCGCTCTGGCGAACGGCACGCGCAATCGCAACCGCTCTGTGTTTACTATCCATAGAAGCCATATTCGTCTTGAACATTGTAGGCAGTCCCGCGTGGACCGCCGCGGTATACCCTCTTGTTATCTGCGGGACGACCCTCGGCGTCATGGTTTTAATCACACGGGGAACCTATTCCCGACTATGTTTCACGTTGTTCTCGCTGCTATACGTGGCATGCCATAAACTGATCATGTCACGTAAGGATGCGGAGCCAGCGCCTTAGAGGGTGTCGCGAATGCACGTGTCTAGCGACGGGCGCACTCCTGTCCGCACCGGGTCAAAGTCGGTGATGCTCTGATCTAGTATAAGGTTTCTGCTTAGTCTCCAACAACCGACATCCGTGCTTCTACGAGCACACCCCTCTAAGGACCAGCCATGTCTGACCCAAATGCGCCGGTTGCACCGGCAGCCAAAGCACTAGTTGTGCCCGCAAGCAACCCGCCGGCGGTCGCGCCGGCGTCTCTGGCGATAGACGAGCGCTTCGCCGCGCTGGCCGCGGACTTCATGAGCCAGGTCGACGCGAAGCTCGACCATGGATCAGTCGACCCAGGACGCCTCGCGAAGATCGAAAGCAAGTTTCGATTCTTCTGATCGCCAAGGGCGCCGGCTGCTCCCGCCACCGCTACGCATGCACAAGCTTGGGCTCCCTGCTTCAGCGCAGCAGAACGGCAGCCGGGCTGCCCTTCGCAGCTTCTCCGCGGACGTGAGCGACGGCTAACGGTCCTTGTCGCTTGAACCTGTGGTCTGCTGACTTTCGGGGCGGCCCGGAGGATGTGCAGAAGCGCCCGGCTTGTCTTGATCGGCCACGTATCCGGACTCGCCGGAGTTGCGAGTCTTGGCCCCTTTGTCTGCATCACGCTGCATCTGCTCACTGGGTTCGCTTGTTTTGAGCCCTTTGTCCGCATCACGGTGCATCTCGTCGCGGGTTTGCTCGCTTGGAGCGGCCTGCGGCTGTTGCGCCATTGCAGGGAAGGCGACCGCGCTTCCGGCAACGACGATAATCGCGAGAATTGCTGTTCGCATAAGTCTCTCCTCCAGTGCGTTGCTCCGGTCCAGTAACGCGCGAACTTCCGAACGTTTCCTCGTTCGATTGCAATTTTCAAAAGATCCTGCCTTGCGTTCGGACAGGACGGGTGAGTTCGGCCAGCCGCCAACGGCGCCGTCCGCGCAGCCAATTGTGAACGTCCTCGGAGCTTATTCGGACCAGGTCCGTTCGCGCTCGGCATCCCTCAGGCGTCGTTCGCCGCGCCTAAAAGGGTAGTGATTCTAGTTTGGCAAGCGATTAGGGCACCTGCCTTTCTTGGATATTCCGCACTGCTTTCTAGCGGACCGAACGCTTGATCTTCGTAGATCTTCCACCGCCATTTCCCCGACGTAGCCTCCTCGAGCTCGAAGCGAATTCCCCGATGCTCTCCGCGATGGTTCATGGCGCACTCCTAGTTTGCGGAAACGATATCACATGGGCTCGCGGTACGACCACAGCGTCGTGCTCCTTGCCGCGTGAGGGCACTCAGTCTTGCCGGGTCCTGGCTGGTTCTTGGGGCAAGCGTTGCCAGGTACAGATCGCAGCACCTTGTCCATCGCCGCGTGGGACGTGATCGGTCCGCGCGTAGTTACGTGTCTCGGCAATTCGTTATCATCTAATACCAGCACGTCGACTTCGCAGGCAGCCAACTGAGGCTTGGCGCCTCCTTTGGGACGAAAGCGGAGAGGCGATGAGCCCGACAACGAATCGGCCGCCGCCGATCGTTTTTGCATAGTCGGCTCGCTTTGCTGTCCTTAGGCTTCTTTGTTCACCAGCCTGAGAAAGGGACTAGTCATGTCGAGCCGATTTATTGTCTCGCTCGTCGCATCCGCTATTATCAGCATCGCATGCATTGCGACGGTCTCGACCGACGCCTTCGCATATCGAAGAGGCGTTGGCGTTGGTCGCGTTGGCGTTTACCACGGTGGCGTCTATCGTGGGGGTGTCTATCGCGGTGGCGTTTATCGCGGCGCAGCCGTACGCCGTGGAGTGGCGGTAGGCGTCGGAGCAGCTGCAGTGGGAGCAGCTGGAGCTTACGGAGCTCGTCGCTGCGGATATTATCCCTATGGACCGTGCTACTAAGTTGTTGGCGCTAAGAAATAGGGCCGCCGTAGTTAGCGGCTTTATTTCGTCTAACCCGGCGCTCAGCGCCCGAGTATTTTTTGCCGTTCGAGCGTCGCTGTGAGAAAGCAGATCCGTGTCAGTCACAATTGCGCTCGGTTGACCCTCCAACTCAGTCAATGGCCAAGAGCTACCGAGTGCCTTTGGTTCCTTCGACCGTCGCGAGGCCACCCGTTGCTGGTTTCCTGGAATTGGGACCATCGTAGCTGCCAGTCGTGCGGCTCACCGATCTAGCAGGCGTTCCGGGCCTGGCATTTTGCAATCGGTCTTGAAGCTCCTGGCCTTCGCAGACGGTCGGGCCCTGGGATTTGAGTAGGGAAGTCGAACGTTTGTGCAACGGCCACGAGCGGCGAACCGAAAAGGGACGCTATGAGGTCGCTGAGCATGCAATTTGCGCTCGCATGTCCTTTTGGCGTTGCTTTTATTCCCGGGGACTTACAGACGGCCGTGCCGGCCGTTTTCGCGTAAACGAAACAGTAGCGAGATGAGTGGCCCACGTCGTTCCCCTCATTCCTCCGTTGATCATGAACATTATTTTATCGCAGGGGTACCCTCGAATAGGCAAACCGGCAGCGACCATTCCTCTAGGTGGCTTGTCCGTTTTCGCATAGACGAAAGCTGCCAACTTGGAGGAAATGGGGAGCGGTCGAGCCGGAAACGAGCAGGAGGCCATAAATGCTTATCTCATTCTCGATGATAGTTTTGAGCTCGCAATCGGTCATTGCAGTTGCTGACGAGGTACCGAAGTTTGATATTTCGCGGAGCTGCAAACTCGACGTTGCTGCCACGACCGGACTCGCTCACGGTCAGCCAGTAGAGAGCTGCGCGACCGACGAGAAGAAGGCGCAGCAGCAGCTCGCAAGCCAATGGTTCACATTCCCGGCCGCAAACAAAGCACAGTGTGGCAGCATGGAGGCCATTGGTGGCACACCAAGTTATGTCAGTCTGCTGACATGCCTCCAAATGGATCAGATGGCCAAATAACGGCTCCCTCGCTTCGCCGTCACGCGATAACTCAAAGTGGCATGAGGGCGTTGCGAAGCGGCGCGCTGGAGATTTGCATCAGGCCGGAAAACGGCTGACCCAGCTCCAGCACCAGGTAAATCGCCCCGGCAGCCGACAGTGCAAAAACGAACAGCGAGCTAAAAACGATTGCGTTTGGTTTCGTAAACAGGCCGAAGGTACCGAAGATGATGGTGAGCCAGAAAATCAGTACCACCAGGAACGGCATCGGGATTGAGTTGTTCGTCTGTGCGAACAGCAGTAAGCGGATTTGCGCAATGTCGGTGGCTATCTGTGTGACCCTGGCTTGCAGGGAGCGCTGAGAATCGTTATGCGGCGATAGCTGCTGAAGTTTCGTAAAGAATGTTTCGCTTTCGCTGCTCGCCGCGAACGGGTTCGCCTTGGTGACGTCAGAACTGTTCTCACGCCACATTCGATCGGCTAAGACAACGACGCCCTGCCGTAACAGATTCCGTAGTGCATTCGTCTCCGGTCCATACTCCGTCAGCAGATTGTCGAGCAGGACAATATTGCTCGTCATATGGGTGATTTGAGTGCTCTGTGTGTCGAAAGAGCTCTTTGCCGAGGCGATCAGGAGGCCGAGAACAAGCGCAGCGATCGTCCCGATGAGGCCCGTGCCCAGCCTGACAAAATCCTTATCATCCGTGCTCAGGTGATGCCCAGGAAGGAACATGCCGAGTAGGGCGCCACCTGTGATGCATGCAAACGTTATACAGGATAATGCGATCGCATTCATGACCCACCATTGTCTTGAGACAGCGGCCATCGCTCTGTTGGTCGTCTAGTTGGCAACAGGGCGACCGGATGCCCCTGGCGATGGCGATGCGTCCTGAAATATCAGTACGCCCTGCGGCGAACCACCCCACGCGCGCAAACGACGGCGCTCGCTTTCATCGTGCTTAGGGCAACGAGGCTTGCAGCCAGCAATACGGGAATCATCAGATGTTTCATGACGGCTCTCCTTGGGTTGTTATTCTGTGGCCGGTCAGTTCCGCGTCGCGCATCGTGCGGCGACTAATTGCGTATCGCTCAAGCCGCTGAGGCAACGGCGGGTCTCTTCGCCAGCAATGCGCGCCGGTCGTGAATCAAGCTCTCCAGCCGATGCGCTGCCACGTTCAAGGTGACATCATCGACTGCGCTCTCGTTTCCGGCAGCGGATTTGGCGCGCTCCGCCTTTAGAATGTCGTCGATTTTTTCTTCGATCTCCGATAATTCGGCGTCTGTGTTGACGCTCCGAATTCGGCGCGCCAGGGCATAAAGAGAATCGAGGGGGCCTTCGGGCGCGGACTTGCCGATGCCGAGAAAATTCCAGGCTGCGGCAAGTATGGTGGCAACCCCGCCTAGCACCATCGGCGTCAGATAGATCCAGTTGCCGTATTCATCCATAAAACTCTGCGTGGTGCTATTGTAAACGGCTGCAGCTCCAGGGTGCAGCGGAAGGTAGGCGTCCTGGTCGGTGCTGGGCGCGGTGATCTGCGCGAAAATCGGCTGCTCGCGCAGAAGATCCCTGCGCGCCCTCATGATCGCCTGCGTGAGGCTGGTTACCAGATCGGTGCCGAGCTTCTTCTGCGCCACCAGATATAACGAGGTCCTCAACGTCGTCAGGTCATCGTCTGGGACGGGTGGCGATCCCCGCAGCGTGCCCTTCGGGACGTCGAAACTTTCAAAGGCGCGCTCGGCTTCTGCGATCGCTGCCGCCGACTCGATTGGGACCAGTACCGGCGCCTTCTTGTGGTCGAGCTGGAAAAACCCGCGAACGAGCGCGAGATATTTTTCGGCGAGCGGGATCGCGACAAGCAGAGCACTGACCTGTTTGGACCGAATGGCTTGCCGCACGTCCGACAAGGCAAGGTTCTTGAACGCAACTTTTGCGTTTGCCAAGTCATATTCCCTAGTCAACACATCGACAATTTTGGCGTTCGCGGCTCCGCCGACCACGCCGATTGTATGTTCCTTCAGGCCGTCGACGCTGTCGATGGACGATCCCGGCGGCGCGATGATCAGTACGATCATATGGCTGACAACGACGACAACTTGCGCCTGCGACAAGTCGCCGACATCGCCGCGAACCACGGCGAGATCGACTTTACCTGAGGAGAAAGCGTTAGCGGCCTCAAGTGCTGTGCCGCTGTCGATAACCTTGAGCCGCACCGGCGCGTTCGTTGAAATGAGCTCGCTTGCTATCGCCGACATTGCCTTGGCAGCCTCACCGTCGATCGAGCCGGCCGCCACGGTTAGCGTTGCCGGGCGGGTGTAGTACCGATAGGCAAGGAGACCGGCGCCTGCCGCTAAACCGGCGACACCGATAAGCAGGAAAAAGCGAAGCCAAATCGGTAATTTCGTCGACATCATGCTTGTCACTCCAAACGCTGCGCCGAACACCCGCCGCCGTCGGCCTTAGTCGAAAGATCCGTTGCCGCAAGATACGTCAAGATACGTAAGGGCCTCGTAGTCCCACTATGCAAAAACCGGCAGGTGCCAGGCGTTTCTTCAACGATGTAAAACGACATTCAATAAACAAGCCGAGCGAGACCTAAAGGTAAGCGAATATCCAGAGCAGCCTCCATCCTTCGGTAATTCCTTTTTTCTTTATTCGGCTAATGCGATCGGCGAACATCTGGTGATCTCCCTCAGACAGCAACCAAGACCTTTCCGTCGGTCAAATACCACGCTGCCCAAGATTTTCCACGCTCGTCCGCAGCGTAATCGGATCTGCCGGGTACCAGCCCGCGATATGAAATGCAGGGACGACGTCCTCGCGATTTCCGATGAGACCCACGTTAATGGGATCTCCCGGAATCCCCTGCGCCGTCGAAGTCAGCATCTGCCGGCCGAAAATTCGTGGCCCGTCCGCGGATTGAAATAGGTGTAGCCACCACCGCGGTCGATGGCGGCGTAGCCGATGCCGAGATTGGAGAGGCGGGTCGGATCACAGGCGCCGATCGGAACGTCTCCCGTCAAATAGGTCATGAAATTGTTGGCGGCTGCATTCCACTCCAGTGTCGCTTGCGGGTACAGGTCGCCGAGCACGTGATCGAATCGCCGGTGCTTCGCGTCCGGGTCGCCGCAATGCGCCGAACCCCGTTGTGAGCGTCCCGCCCAGAGAGGTCGCCGCTTGGCCGAACAAGCCGGACATGCTGACGGCCAATTGTCCGCCCAGCACCGGTTACTCAGCCCCCGCCGCTGTCGAGAGGCGCATCGAAGCTCGCGTTCCCAACGCCGAAAGCGAACCTGCCTTGGACACATCATTGACCGAGAAGAGTTTGCCGGAGGAGGCCTGGTGCAGCGTCTGCGAAGGACTTTCGCCGAACACTTTGCGGTATTCGACCGAGAAGCGTCCCAGTTCGACGAAGCCGAAGCAGGTTGCAATATCCGTGACGGTTGCACGTTTGGCGTCTGCGCCCAAAAGGGCCCGTCTTGCCTGCGACAAGCGCAGCATTCGAAGCTGACGGCACGGCGGGAGGCCGCGGATTTTGTGAAATGCCTTGCGAAGCGTCCGCTCGCTTGTCTCAAGAGTGCGGCACAAGGCCGAGATGTGCAACGGCTCCTCGAGATTGGCGAGAGCCAGTCTCTCTGCCTGTTGGACGAGATCGCTGCACGGGTTGGCCTCCTGAGTGAATGGCGTTTCGGCGACGGCTTCGAGCCATTGATCGATATTCATTGAAGCCCCGTACTGACAACACACTGGAGTGGGCTACCCGATCGCAACACAGCATTGTGCGCATTCGAGCGATATTGTCCTTTGGGGCAAAATGGCGATTGCTCAACGTTCCGGCGAAACCCAGAAATGAGGATGGTCAGGTGAAGAGCGCTAGGGGAGGTCGTTTGCGTCCGGAGAGGGTGGTGGTGCCAATAGCCCCACGCGCTCTGCGATA
The DNA here is from genome assembly GCA_028290305.1 of Bradyrhizobium sp. The sequence continues at coordinate 1,342 of JAQGKC010000112.1, read as the reverse complement.
GAAACCGCCTCAGCAAAGGATTGTACTTGCAGCTTCTGCATTACGACATGGCGATGAGCTTTGACGGTCCGCTCGGACGTCCCAAGAAGGTGGGCAATCTGCTTGTTCGGTTTGCCGCGTGCCATCAAAGCAAAGACTTCGGCCTCCCGCGGGGTCAGGGTAGCGATGAGCGACTTATAGGTACTAACCTGATCTTCGCTGTGCTGTTTCGCCGCATGTCGGACAAGCGCCTGTTCGATTGCCTCCACCAAGGTTTTCCTGGAAACGGGCTTTGAAAGGAAGTCTTCGGCACCGGCCTTGATGGCCCGCACGATTGTCGGAATGTCCCCCTGGCCCGTCATGAAAATGATAGGCCAGCCTTGGGACAGCTTCGCAAGCTCATCCTGAAGCTGCAGCCCACCAAGATCCGGCATGTACACGTCGAGAAGGATGCAGCCGGGTTTGGCGTTTTCAACAGCGCGCAGAAAGGAGGCGGCAGAGTCATACTGCGCGACCTCGTAGCCGGAGACTTGCAGTACGCGCGAAATCGCCGCGCGAAACGATGCGTCGTCGTCCACGATATGAATGATGGGGGCGCCAAGCATCGAGTTTTCGCTCTTGGGCGACGGGCGGTGAACCCGTGCTATGGCGAACGCAAGCGAGATATCGGGGCAAATTTAATCGCCGCACCGCCGGAGATGGAAAATAAAGCGCTGGTATTGGGAGAATACCGATCGGGCATGCGGACCGTCAACGCGGCTCCGGCATTATGGTATTATGGTGAAGGCGCGGGAAGCGCCATTCCAGATGCGCAAGAGCAGGCTTTGTGATGCTGGTCACTCACCTGCAAGGCATCGATGCCGACGCTACAGGTAGGCGGTATAGGAGCTGATCCAAACCAGAATAGAGGCGAGGAGACCGATAACGCCGGCCTTTTCGGCAAATGCCGTGGCATTTCCCGACATTCCGAGCCGCAGCGAGTCACGGCTCATCTCCTCCGGAATCGAGATCACGGCCGATCGCATTGGTGCGTGCAATCGTTCCTGACGTATCAATCTGCCCCTGTCCGATGCCTTTCGGAACAAATGGTATCTTGCGTGGTAGATTCGGCCCGGCTCTGAAACAAAACGTCGCCCGCCTTCACCGGCACATTTGCCTTGATCGGAATAGCGATGACCTGGCCGGTGACATTCAGATCACTTCCACTACGCGACCAGCCACCGTGACCCGGCCCCCGGAAGTCAGGTAGTTAAATAGCGCGAGGAATATTGCAAGGATGAACGCGCCGACAACGACAGCAACGGTGCCGGATAGCCAGCCCCAGCGCACAAGCTTGAATCGTCCGAACACGGCCCAAGCGGCA
>JAQGKC010000081.1 GCA_028290305.1 Bradyrhizobium sp. | reverse complement strand
GAAGCAGTTTAGACCGTCATTGCGAGCGAAGCGAAGCAATCCAGGGCCACGCCAGCGACTCTGGATTGCTTCGTCGCGTTGCTCCTCGCAATGACGAAAAAATTGCCTCCAGGCCAATGAGCAAAAGACCGGGATCGCTCCCGGCCTTTCGTTTTCGCTCTTCCGTCATGCCCCGCCACCCGGTCCGGCCCTTGGCCGGCCGGATGACAGGCTCCGGCGAGGCATCCAGCAATCGCCGGCTTCAGCGATAAATCGACAGAGCCCGGCTTACTGGATCGTCCGGTCGAGCCGGACGATGACGGCTGAGTACTACTTCGCTTCGGCGCGCTTGGGCGGCGACGCCGGCCACGACTTGATCAGCGTGTCGTAGTCGACGGTTTCACCCTTCGGCTTCTCGTTGGCAAGCTTGCGCTGCGGCGCGATGTTGCCGTCCTTTTCCGACTTGGCAAACCAGTATTCCGGCTTCTCCTTCTTGTTGAGCTTCGGCCCGCAGGCACCCTGCACGCCGGCCTTCTCGAGCCGTTCCATCACCGAGTCCTGGGCTGATGCGAGCGAATCCATCGCGGCTTGCGGCGTCTTCGCACCCGACGACGCATCGCCGATGTTCTGCCACCACAATTGCGCAAGCTTCGGATAGTCAGGCACGTTGTTGCCGGTCGGGGTCCACTGCACGCGCGCGGGCGAACGGTAGAACTCGATCAGGCCGCCGAGCTTCGGCGCACGCTCGGTGAACGACTTGTCCCAGATGTCGGATTCACGGATGAAGGTGAGACCGACATGGCTTTTCTTCAGGCTCGTCGTCTTGGAGACGATGAACTGCAGATAGAGCCAAGCCGCCTTGCGGTGGTCGACAGGGGTCGACTTCAGAAGCGTCGCCGAACCCACGTCCTGGTAGCCGAGCTTCATGCCGTCCTTCCAGTACGAGCCGTGCGGCGACGGCGCCATGCGCCATTTCGGCGTGCCGTCGGTGTTCATCACGGGCAGGCCGGGCTTGACCATGTCCGCGGTGAAGGCGGTGTACCAGAAGATCTGCTGGGCGATGTTGCCCTGCGCCGGCACCGGTCCCGACTCCGAGAAGGTCATGCCTTGCGCCTGCGGCGGGGCATATTTCTTCATCCAGTCGAGATATTTGACGATCGAATAGACCGCCGCCGGACCGTTGACGTCGCCGCCGCGCTCGACCGACGAACCAACGGGACGGCAGCCTTCCATGCGGATGCCCCATTCGTCGACCGGAAGCCCGTTCGGAATGCCCTTGTCGCCGTTGCCGGCCATCGACAGCCAGGCGTCGGTGAAGCGCCATCCGAGCGAGGGATCCTTCTTGCCGTAGTCCATGTGGCCATAGACGCGGACGCCGTTGATCTCCTTGACGTCGTTGGTGAAGAAATCCGCGATGTCCTCATAGGCCGACCAGTTCACGGGAACGCCGAGGTCGTAGCCGTATTTGGCCTTGAACTTCGCCTTGTAGTCGGGATTGGAGAACCAGTCGTAGCGGAACCAATAGAGGTTGGCGAACTGCTGGTCCGGCAATTGATAGAGATGGCCGTTCGGCGCGGTCGTGAACGACTTGCCGATGAAGTCGTTGACGTCGAGCTGCGGATCGGTGACGTCCTTGCCCTCGCCCGCCATCCACTCCGTCAGATCGACGGCTTGGCCGTAGCGGAAATGCGTGCCGATGAAGTCACTATCGTTGATCCAGCCGTCGTAGACGCTCTTGCCGGACTGCATCTGGGTCTGGATCTTCTCGACGACGTCGCCTTCCTGGATGATGTCGTGCTTGACCTTGATGCCGGTGATCTCCTCGAACGCCTTCGCCAGCGTCCGGGATTCATATTCGTGCGTCGTCAGCGTCTCCGAGACGACGTTGATCTCCATGCCCTTGAAGGGGGCGGCGGCCTTGATGAACCACTGCATCTCCTTCAACTGGTCGTCCTTCGACAGTGTCGACGGCTGAAATTCGCTGTCGATCCATTTCTTCGCGGCGGCCTCGTCGGCGCGCACGGGAGCGGTGAGCGCGACCGACGTCGCGATCAGCGCGAACGCGCTCGTCATCATCAAATTCCGGGTCCTGGAAGGCCCCGCACTTCTCGTTAGATGTCGCATGTTGGTTCCTCCGTTGCAGCGACTGACAATTCAGGCCCGGGTTGATCCCGGATCTGCTCTCTTTCGCCTGCTTAGACCGTGCGGAAAATGAGCACGGAACTCACGAGCGAAATCAGTGTTGCGAGCCACAGGCTCGACAATTCAAATCCTTCTTCGCCGACCGGCAGCGTCGCGATGGTGCCCGTGCCGACGAAGCCGATCCAGAGCAAATGGATCACGGCCGCCAAAATCAGCGAGACGAACAGGCGGTCGCCGCGTGTCGTCGGAATGCGAAGAATGCCGACGCGCTCGGCTTCCGGACAGGCGATGCCGAGCCAGGTCATGACGCCAAGCGTCAGCGCGAGCAGCGTGAAGAAGATCGCGGTCGGCGCCGTCCAGGCCATCCATGCGATGCTGTCCATGGCTATCTCCTTCCGCCAAGCAACGTGGCGGAACTGGACTCCCTCTCCCCGCGTGCGGGGAGAGGGCTGGGGTGAGGGGGACTTTCCAGGAGCGCGGCTTGTGGAGAGTCCCCCTCACCCGGCGCGCTACGCGCGCCGACCTCTCCCCGCGTGTGGGGAGAGGTGAAATAGAAACCGGAGATGCGCTTCGGTCCGGACATTTGCCTACACCCTTCCCAGCGCGAAGCCGCGCGCGATGTAGTTTCGGACGAACCAGATCACGAGCGCGCCCGGAATGATGGTCAAGACGCCGGCGGCGGCGAGCAGGCCCCAATCCATGCCGGCGGCCGACACCGTGCGCGTCATCACCGCCGAGATCGGCTTGGCGTTGACGGATGTCAGCGTGCGCGCGAGCAGCAATTCGACCCAGGAAAACATGAAGCAGAAAAACGCCGCGACGCCGATGCCGCTCGCGATCAACGGCACCAGGATCTTGATGAAGAAGCGCGGGAACGAATAGCCGTCGAGGAACGCGGTCTCGTCGATCTCCCGCGGCACGCTGGAGACGAAGCCCTCGAGGATCCACACCGCGAGCGGCACGTTGAAGATGCAGTGCGCCAGCGCCACGGCCCATGGCGTGTCGAACAGCCCGATCGCCGAATAGAGATTGAAGAACGGCAGCGCATAGACCGCGGCCGGCGCCATGCGGTTCGACAACAGCCAGAAGAACAGATGCTTGTCGCCGAGGAAACGATAGCGCGAGAACGCATAGGCCGCCGGCAACGCCACCGAGATCGAGATCACGGTGTTGATGATGACGTATTTCAGCGAATTGATATAGCCGGAATACCAGCTCTCGTCGGTGAAGATGCGGATGTAATGGGCCAGCGTCGGGCGGTGCGGCCACAGGGTCATCGTCGTGACGATCTCGTTGTTGGTCTTGAAACTCATGTTGACGAGCCAATAGATCGGCAACAAGAGGAAGATCAGGAACAACGAGAGGATCAAACGGCGGCCGGGAATCGAATGCATCACGCGACTCCCTGTTTGGCCCGGCGCTCAGTCCCGGCGTTGGTCATGACGGTGTAGAAGATCCAGCACACGATCAGGATGATCAGATTGTAAACCAGCGACAGCGCCGCGGCCTTGCCGAGGTCGAACTGGCCGAGCGCGATCTTGACCAGTTCGATGGAAATGAACGTGGTCGAGTTGCCCGGGCCGCCGCCGGTCACCACGAACGGCTCGGTGTAGATCATGAAACTGTCCATGAAGCGCAGCAGCACTGCGATCAGCAGCACGCGATTCATCTTCGGCAACTGGATCGCGGTGACCACGGCCCAGCGCGACGCGCCGTCGATTTGCGCCGCCTGATAATAGGCGTCGGGAATCGACTTCAGCCCGGCATAGCACAACAGCGCGACCAGGCTGGTCCAGTGCCAGACGTCCATCACGATCACGGTGGCCCAGGCGTCGAATTCGTTCGACACGTAATTATAATCGATACCGATATGGTTCAGGAAATAGCCGTGCAGGCCGATGTCGGGCCGCCCAAAGATCTGCCAGATGGTGCCGACCACGTTCCACGGAATCAGCAGCGGCAACGCCAGGATCACGAGGCAGGCGGCGACCCGCCAGCCCTCGCGCGGCATCGACAGCGCGACCACAATTCCAAGCGGCACTTCGATCGCGAGAATCACGGCCGAGAAGAACAGATTGCGCCACAGCGAGGCAAAGAACCGGCCGCCGAGATCGGTCGATGGATCGAGCAATTCCTTGAACCAGCCGACGCCATTCCAGAAGAACTGGTTGTTGCCGAAGGTATCCTGCATCGAATAGTTCACCACGGTCATCAACGGCAGGATGGC
>JAQGKC010000070.1 GCA_028290305.1 Bradyrhizobium sp. | reverse complement strand
ACTTCAATCGCGATTGGCCCGAGGTCAGCCGCACGCGCGAGACGCTCGTGCTGGCCGAGGAATTCGGGAGCTGAGCTTTCTGAAGGCGCAGTTCAGCGCGCGTTCAGTTCTCCTTAAGCAAAATCACCATTCGCCGGTGCAGCGTTACCGGACGGAAATGTTTTTCCTGGAAACCGGAAGCGTCGCCTCGCGGCGAATTGGAAATGAAAGGAAATTGCCTATGAAACACCTTGCTGCTTCTGTTGTCGCTCTGGGTCTCAGCCTCTCGGCGATGACCGCGTCGCAGGCGATGCCGCTGGTGCCGCTCGACCAGGCCGCCTCTGCCGATACCATCCGCGTCGCCGGTGGTTGCGGACCCGGCGGGCACCGTGGGCCCTATGGCGGATGCCGCCCGATGTATAACTGCCCGCCCGGTTGGCACCCCGGACGGTATGGCTACCATTGCTTCCGCAACTGGTAAGCATCGTCAAGCGGGGATCGCGTCTCAGCGGTCCCCCTTGATCCGCCGCTCCATTATTTCCCGAGGAAGCCGAGCAACAGCTCGTTGTATTTCGCGGGCGCGTCGAGGAACACGATGTGCCCGGCATTGGGGATGACCTCGGCGTGCGCATCCGGCATGCGCGCCGCCAGCGCCTGGGCGAGTGCGGCGTTCTGGCCCATCTTCGGCCGCAGCGCCTCAGGCGCGTTCGCGCGTCCCGGTGCGTTGTGGTCGTCGGCCCCCATGATGAACAGCGTCGGCTGCGTGATCAGCGGGATTTCGTACACCACCGGCTCGCGGTAAATCATCTGCGCGGAATTGACATAGGCGCGCAGCCAGCGCGGATACTCGGCGCTTTCCTTGAGGTTGAACCGCGCATCGATGTAGGGCGTTATCTCATCAGGCGGCATCTTGAGCGCGTAGTTGGTCTGGAGCTGCTTGCGATAGCCTTCCGGGGTCAGCTTGTCTTCCATCTCCAGAATTTTTTCCGTCGGCATCGGCGGCACATATTGGCGGTAATCCTCCAATCCGATCGGCGCGGTCAGCACGAGATGCGCGACGCGGTCGGGATAGGCCCGCGCGATGCGAACCGCGACCATGCCGCCCATCGAATGGGCGATGATCTCGGCCTTGGCGATGTGCAGATGATCGAGCAGCGCGACCGTGTTGCGCGCCAAGGTATCGAAGTGCAGTTCACCGCTGGGCTTCGATGATTTGCCGAAGCCGATCTGGTCCGGCACCACCACGCGATAGCCGGCATCGGTCAGCGTCCTGATCACCGGCGCCCAATAACTCGATGGGAAGTTGCGGCCGTGCAGCAGGACCGCTGTTTTGCCGTTCGGCTTCGCAGGCGCCACGTCCATATACGCCATCCGCAACTCCTCGCCGTCATTGACCAACGGCATGAGACTGACGGGGTAGGGGTAGGGAAAGCCTTCGAGGTCGATGCCATAAGGTTCGCGTTCGGAGACCGCGGCATGAGAGGGAGTCAAAGAACAGGAGAGGAGTGCGGCGAAGATTGCGCCAAGCAGGATGCGTTGCATTGATGTTTCCGGAAAGTTGAACAATTTGCCATCCTCATGGCCGGGGGCCGGGCCGGCCATTCGGGCCTGCGCTTATACCCAAACGCCAACGCGCGCGTCGGACGCGGGTACGGCGCGGTAAACAAACCCTCGTGATGACTTAGATATATGAACTAAACTTCACCATTGCCGAAAAGTGCGGCAAATCGCTTCTCGCCGGTGCGGGTGAAATTGACCACGCGGCTGCCGGGAGCGCTATCGCGCGCGGCCCATTTCAGTTCCGTGAAGCGCGTCATCAAGGCAGCGCCGAGGGTTCCGGCGAGATGATGGCGCCGCTCGCTCCAGTCGAGACAGGCCTTGCACACGGGACGTCGTGGATGCGCAAGCATCTCGGCGGTGATCTGCAGGTTTTTCTCCAGGAATCGCTCGCCTTCGACGGTGAGCTCGATGTCCTGTTTTTTGTGCCGCACCAGCCTCTGCGCCGTCATGCTGTCCAGCATCTGCACGCCGAGGTCGCCGGCGAGATGGTCGTAGCAAATCCGTGCGCGACGCAGCTCGGGATCCTTCGGGCCTGTCCGAACGCGCATATGGCCGGCACGCGCGGCGAGCCCGGCAAGACCTTCAAGCACACCCGCCACATCGGAATCGGTCAGGCGGTAATAGCGGTGGCGGCCCTGCTTTTCCAACTCGACCAGTCCGCCGGCCTCGAGCTTTCCGAGATGCGAACTCGCGGTCTGCGGCGTAATGCCGGCTTCCTGCGCTAGCTCGCTCGCGGTCAGCGCGCGGCCGCTCAACAGCGCCGTCAGCATATTGGCGCGGGCGGGGTCGCCGACCAGCGAGGCGACCAGGGCGATATCAGGACCTGCTTTCATGCTTCGATGGTAACCGAAGCATCGATGACAAGCAAGCGGCTAGTCTTGCGCTCCGAGAAGTTGGTCTCGTCATCGTGCGAAACGCAGTTGGTGTACGTCATTCCGGGGCGATGCAAAGCATTGAACTATGGTGCGCAATTGCGCACCTGAGAATCTCGAGATTCCGGGTCGGGTGCCGCGCTCCAGCCCGGTATGTCGGCCTCTCAGTTGCTTTATAGCTGGGCTTGCATTGACGGCATGCAAGCACAGTTGTCTCCATGGACGTCTGCGTCTTCATCCGCTTCCAGAT
>JAQGKC010000036.1 GCA_028290305.1 Bradyrhizobium sp. | reverse complement strand
TTTTTTGCGGGGACAAGGAACGACTCCGGGTCCTTGGGAGTCATCCCGGCAGCCGGTCATTCCCCCTGCCCCATCGACCGGCGACGTAGGGCGCGGCTGTGGTGATGCCAGCCGCGCCCTGCTTTTTGCGGCTGGAATGGCGTGCCGCCTCGTCGCATCCTGTCGGGCTTCCTGCGCTGCGGGGCTTGCAGCTCGAGCACTGCCTCGGCCGGCTCGCAACGTGGCCGGCCAGCGACGCGGTGCCCTCGAAACTTGCCGTTCTCGCGATGCAAGCTGTCGAGTTGCATCCGCTGGCCGCGCGTCCCACACACTCTCGATGTAGTGCGATGACGCGTTAAGTGGTCGCCGTAATGCGCTTTTCAGGCCATCTCGAATAGCATGGCGAGAGCCCGACCTAATGCTACTCTGGCAATCCGGCGATACGCAGCGCATCGCCAAGAGATGCCGCAAGCGCTGGAACACAGTTGACGCCCGCAAATTGGCGGCGGTACCGAAACGTCGGGTGCAGTTCCAGGACCCTTGTTGCGGCTGCCTCGGCCTCTTTCAGCCGCCCGCGCTTGGCTAGCGCGGCGGCCAACTGCGCATAGGCAATGATGTGTGCGGGGTTGGCTTGAACGGATCTGTATGCGGCACGACAAGCTTCCCCATAGCGGCCGCAGAGGAAATGGCTCATCGCCTGCGCGTCCGATGCGGCGAAAGCCCAGGATCGAATGGGCTGAGCCGCATGCCCCGCTCGCTCCATTCGATTGCACGCTCAGCTTCTCCACCCCACCTCAGATTGACACTGCCAAGAATGTAGGTCAGCGCAGATCACGGGCTGATGTTGAGCGCAGCTTCCAGTGCAGTGAATGCAGCGGCGCGATCATGCCCATCCATGCCGACGGAAAACCCGGCAAGGGTCAGAGCGAGCGCATCATCCTGCCCCTGGATGATAGCGGATTGGGCGTGGCGGACCGAAGCGGCACGGTTGATCTCTTGCAAGTCGGAACGAAGGAACAGGCAATGGTGGCACATTGCTGCGTTGCCGTGCGCAAGCGCATAATCAGGCTCGAGTGCGAGCGCATGTTCCAGCAGCACCAGTGCTCTCGTCACTCGCGCTGGCATGCCCGAGTCGACATCTGGCTGGGCCCGCAGGACAAGGTCATATGCATCAAGGCTGTCAGGGCGTTTGTGCTTAACCCTGTCGATTTCGGCGCGTCGCAGGCTCGATGCAATCGCGCCGACGACCGACAGGGCGACGTCATCCTGAAGCGCGAAAATGTCATCGGGCCTGCGGTCGTAGCGCTCGGCCCATACATGGGCACCTGTTGATGCATCGATCATCTGGCCGGTCACACGCAGAAGCAGCGCCGCGCTCAAAAAATTATGGGGGGTTGATGATGTCGGGAAGGTTCTTTAGGGCAGTCACTTTGCTTTGGGCGAGTGTGGCTTTGGGCGATTGTGGCTTTGGGAGGTGCGGCCATAGCCGGCGCACCGAAGGAGTTCCAGGTCTCGAACAAGCCCGTCGTGATGGATCGTGTGACAATCGAGATGTCCAGACGTCCAGGCCCCATCAACTCGTGGCATCCCGGCTCGACGACGAGGTCAAGCGGTTCGACGAAAGCTATCGCACACTCCTCAGGGATAACAAGGTCGACGAACGTCGTGTGAAGCTGTCCCAAGGCCTGGAGCCGGATGGCTTCATGATCCGCTTCGTAGCGGAGCAAGGCGATTTGCTGGCGCTGGAAGGAAGACGCCAACATGGCAACGTCTGCTATCTCAGCAACGTCATTGCTGCGGCGGAGATGACGAAGCTGAATTTCGGTACTGCGCTTTACGCCCCGCTACGGCTCAATATATACGAAAACACGCACGGCGGAACGACCTTCGAATGCGACACGCCCTCCACGGAGTTTGGCCAGTTCCACAATGCCGATATCGACAGGTTGCCCAGAGCCTGGATGACCACCTGCTACGTCTGATCAAGACGGTCAGCGCTTGACGCCGGAGGAATTTTGCCAAGAGCCCCATAGAAGGAAGACAGACCATGATGATGAACAGGCGTATCTTCTCAACCGCAGTGGTTGCCGGCGCCGCCGCTTCGCTGATCTCCACCCGCGGCATGGCAGCAAACTCCGCTCCGCCGAAAGCCCGCAACGTCGTCCTCGTGCACGGGCTGTTCGCCGATGGCTCATGCTGGTCCGAGGTGATCGCGCGATTGCAGGCGGCGGGACTCAACGCTACGGCCGTGCAAAACCCTCTGACGACGCTGCCTGAAGCGGTCGCATCGGCGCAGCGCGTGTTGGATCGGCAGGATGGCCCGACGGTCCTGGTCGGGCATTCCTTTTCGGGGATGATCGTCACCGAGGCCGGCGTGCATTCCAACGTGTCGGCTCTCGTCTATGTCGCCGCGCGGGCGCCGGATGCGGGCGAGGACTACACGGCCTTGGCCAAGACATACCCGACGCCGCCGGCCTCCGCCGGCATCGTTTTTGACGGCGATGAAGGGCGCCTCAGCGAGGCCGCGTTCTTGCGCGATTTCGCGGGCGATCTGCCGGAAGCGAAGGCGAAAGTGCTCTATGCGGTCCAGGAGCCGTTCCAAAAAGCTTTGCTCACCGGCAAGACCACGCATGCGGCCTGGCGGTCGAAGCCGAGTTTCTATGCCGTTTCCACGGAGGACCGGACGATCAATCCCGACCTGGAACGCTTCATGGCCAAGCGTATGGGTGCGAAGACCGTCGAAGTGAAGGCAAGTCACCTGTCGTTGATCTCCCATCCCGACGAGATCGCCCGGCTGATCCTGGAAGCCGCCGGGCAGCGCACGTAGCCAGGTGGCCGGCTTGGGGGCGATCGCTTTCCCGAAGTCGCCCCGCACCGACGTTAGGACGACGAACCATGAAACGTTTCGGACCTGCGGCCTAGAGCGGCGACCTGCGAGATGGCAAGGGCTCGGTTTCGACTGAGAGCCATGCGCTGGATAGCTATCCGTACATCTATTTCAGCCGCTACGGCGAGAGGCCTCGCACCAATCCGGAAGAGCTCCTTGGCGCAGCCCATGCCGCGTGTTTTGCCATGTCGTTCGTTCGAATGCTCGAAATGGCCCATTTCGAGCCGGAACAATTGAGTAGCGCGTCGGACGTCGTCATCGAAGGATGGCAACGGCTTCGCCATTACTTCGGTGCATCTTTCTGTCGTCGCCAAGATACCCGGCATCGACCAAGCCACATTCCAATCCATCGCGGTGAAGGCTAAAGCCGGATGTCCGGTTTCGAAGCTCATGAACACCAATATCAGCTTTGAAGCCAAGCTCGTTTGCTGATTTGTATCATCCGCCAAACATCAG
>JAQGKC010000033.1 GCA_028290305.1 Bradyrhizobium sp. | reverse complement strand
GCTTTCCGCCACCCGATGGACGTTGTGCGGGATACCGACATGACGGTTGCCGAAAAGCGATCGGTGTTGGCGTCATGGGCTTCGGACGCATGTTCGATCGAGTCCAACCCCGCGCTACGGGCAATGGGGAACGTCGTGAGTTATGACGACATCATCGATGCGTTGCAGTCGCTTGATGTCGGGCAGTCTTCCAATCTCGGGGCGTTCAAATAACATTGCTCACCTCCTTTCCTGGTGGTGAGGGTCGATCAAGCTGCCATCGCAACCGGGTCGGTCGACTTCAGCCTTGCCGGCTTACCACCGGGTGGCGTTCGCGGCGAGTGGTCCGGACTGGAAAGGGCATCCAGGATTTCGTCGATCGACACGCCGGAACCAAACGAAGGCTAACGCCTTGTTCCGTATGATCGATCCAATTGAAGATGTGCTCGCTCCAACCGTGATTGAACGTGCGCTAAGCATTTTCGGAAGCTTCAAGGATCGCGCGCGAGTTGACCTCGTGCAGGCTCGCAAGGCGCTCACACCCCATGTCTTCGATCTAATCTCCTCTGGGCAGACAGATGAGAAGCAGCTGGTGGTATCTGCGTTGATCTACCTCAAATCGCTCGAGGCCAGGGTTGATGAAACATGAAAATTCGCAGTCATCGTGAAAGCCACATCGTTGAACTCGACGATGGCTCGACCTGGCGGATTTTTCCGGGGGACCTCGACGTCACATTGAACTGGAGACCGGAGACCGATCTCAAACTCGTTCATATCGACGACGAGGTCAGCTCTCATGCCCTCATCAGCGTCGATGACAACAGTCGGGTTCGGGTACTTTCAACGGCCGAAAATTGGTCGGTGAAAGACGTCAAAACCGAACTAAAGAACGGTTAGACCAAGTCCGTTGGATGGATCATGCCCGCATCGACTGTTTCCGCTTTGAATGCCCCGACCGGTTTTGCAGGCGAGGCTTACAACAAATTTAAACAAAAAACGAACGGCTCATCAGCACTTCTCGCCCTCGGCATTGTCTACGGCGATCTTGGAACAAGTCCACTCTATACACTGCAGACCATCGTTCGCATCATGGGGGATCAATTTACGCCAGAGGCGGCAATCGGTTCGTTGTCCCTGATATTCTGGGCATTGATCATTACCATATCGGTCAAATACTGCCTCTTCGTGATGCGAGCCGACAATCATGGCGAAGGAGGCATTCTTGCATTGATGACCTTGACCGGAGCGCATTGGTCCGGTCGCGGACGCTGGCTGATCGCCGCGGGTCTATTTGGCGCGGCGCTCATTTACGGCGATGGCATCATCACGCCGGCGATTTCGGTCTTGAGCGCGGTGGAAGGCCTCAATGTCGCGACGGACATCTTCAAACCGTACACGATGCCGATCGCCGTTATAATCCTGGTCGGTCTTTTCGCCATCCAGAGTCGAGGGACTGGCACGGTCGGCAAGGCGTTCGGGCCTGTCATGATGGTATGGTTCGCGACAATGGGGGTATTGGGTATCAACGGTATCCTGCAGCATCCGCAGGTATTAGAGGCGCTCAACCCGGTTCACGCTGCACGACTTCTGACAACGCATGGATTTCTCGGCTTCACCGTTCTCGGCGGAATCTTTCTGGCGTTAACGGGCGGCGAGGCTTTGTACGCTGATATGGGCCATATCGGTCGAAACCCTATCCGAACGGCCTGGTATTGTTGCGTGCTTCCGGCCCTGGTCCTGAACTACGCCGGTCAAGTCGCACATTTTATCGTGACGCCTGATCTTGAAGCTAATCCGTTTTTCAAGCTTGCGCCCGATTGGGCAATCTATCCCCTGGTGGTGCTCGCGACCTTGGCGACCATCATCGCAAGTCAAGCCATCATCACCGGGTCTTTTTCGATGACCAGGCAAGCGATGCAATTGGGATGGTTTCCCGGGGTCCGCATTAACCAGACGTCGGCCGAAGAGTACGGACAAATCTACGTTCCCTTCGTCAACTGGACCATGATGTTCTTTACGATTGCTTTGACCATCGGATTTGGCAGTTCGGATCGGCTGGCTAACGCTTACGGTACGGCGGTCTCCACGACCATGGTCCTAACGACGGTGCTCCTCTCTCACGTAATGCTCCATCGGTGGCGCTGGTCGCTCTACCAGGTGATAGCCACCACGGCGGTTCTATTAATGGTTGATCTGGCCTTCTTTTCAGCAAATCTACTCAAGATACTCGAAGGTGGCTGGATCCCGCTCACGTTCGGCGCGCTCGTTTTCGTCATTATGACCACCTGGCATTTCGGCGTTGAGGCGGTCCATCGGCGAAACGCGGCACGATCTCAAAAGCCCGAGGAGTTCTTCGCCGGCTTGCACAACGATGGGGTCGTGAGAGTTGCCGGAACCGCGGTATTTCTAACCCGACTTGTCAAATCGATACCTCCGCTCATCGTAAACTATGTGAAGCAGGGGCGATCTCTCCAGGAGACTATCATTGCGCTGACGGTCAGTTTCGAGAACGTCCCGAGAGTTCGATCGAAAGATCGAGTCCGCCTTGAGCGAATTGACGACAGCTTTTGGCATGTCACCCTTCACTTTGGCTTTGTGGAGATTCCGGACATTCCGTCAGTGCTTGGCGGTGCAAAATCAGCAGGATTACCGGTCCTGGACAAACCCACCTATTTCGTTGAGCGCAACGACCTCGTCAGTCGCAATCATCGTAATCCAATTTCGCGTTGGCGTGTTGCCCTATTTTCTTTCATGTTTCGAAACTCCGCGCATGCAATCGACCGGTTCAAAATACCGGCGAACTCGTTGATCGAAATTGGCAGACGGATAGAGCTTTGAAATATCCGTTTGCCGTGTACCAACGCGTCTTGGCCTTCACCTTGCATCGCGCTATGCCAGATGGAGCGGCCGATTCAACATAGACGGCATGGTGCTCCAGCGTCGTCGAGGCCCATGTTATGCGAGCAGAAATCGCCGATCACGGTGCCCAACGTTCCCGAAATGAACATGCCGCCGCTCTTGGGGGATAAGCGGAAGTGCGTCAATCCTGCTCTCGCCCATCGTGGCGGTGTGTTCCTGGCAGGACGCGGTGGGCGGCTTCTTTTGCTGCCGTTTTATTGGCTACCGTTGTTTTGATCAGAGCCGCAGGAACGGCGGTCGGAGATTTCATCTCCTGACGCAACATGCTTGGCTTCATTGCCCTCCTGGTCAGCTGGAGGGAGCAGTCGAGATCGGAGAGAGAGAGAGAGATCGCCATCGCTTCCTGATGAGGTCCGCCTTGCGCCATAGCGCGCCACGCGGCCGTGGGGCCGCGGATGGCACTGTACCGCGCGGTCGAGTCACGGCCGGTGATGGCGGCGGGCATGATGACGCGGGAATGCGTCGGGCGCAAAATCATAAGAGCCGTAGTGGCCGCCGCAGTAAGAGACGCCGCCGCCGGCCGACGCACACGCGCCCTGCAACGCGGGCCAGTCGGGAGACAACCTGGCCGCAGGAGTTGGCGCCCCTCCATTCAGAACGTCCAGATTGGGATAATAGAAAGCGAACGCGCCCGGCTCCTGGATGGCGGCCCTTATGGTCCCGTTCGGATTGAAGTCGTTCTTCGGACTATACCCGGAATCGTGTAGATTTTTGATATACAGAGCGCGGTCTTGCGCGAATGCCGGCGTCGCTGCGGTCGCGGACAGCAGCACGGCCGCTGCAAGAGCTTTGAACGAAATCACTGTCGTTTTTCTCCTGTATCTATCGGTCGCAGACCCACGCGCAAACAAGACGGGGCGATCACGCTTCGTGAGGCGAGCGTGCTGTCAGACGCGAGCTATCGGCTTGCAGCATCCGATGCGGATGCCCTCGGCATCGATGTAGGTAGAGATCGGGCCCGATCCATTTAAAATCCGCTTCAGGAAGCTCAATTCGGCTTGAAACGCGCGTTACAGAGTCAATCGCCTCCGGACCGGCATTCGCGCAAACAAAGCTGATTGCGGCGCGACAGGACGTCGTGACGAAATCATGCCGCGTGAACACGGGGGTGACTCGACTCCTGAAGGGTCGTCGATCCCTCGCGCTGCCCGGCTCAACCAATCCGACATCGTTTTCATTTTCTCGATCCGGTTGGAACCGACGAAAACCTTGCAAGGGTCTGGTTAGTGCCTAATGCGAGGCACGTCTGTGAGCTGTCTCACTCCTCGTATTTTCGTGATGTTTGCTT
>JAQGKC010000029.1 GCA_028290305.1 Bradyrhizobium sp. | reverse complement strand
TCGACGCCTAAGCTGTCCCTGGAGATAGCCCGTGCCTGTCAATCAAGCCAAAGCAAGCGATCGGTCATATCCCTCCAATAGCATCGCTAACAAGCCATACACGCTCGGACTCGAGCGCATTGGTCTGATCTCCTTGCGTTTTCCACGAATCGTCGGGCTTGCCGCCCTCGTGTTGTTGATAGTGGCGGCGTTTGGGCTAGCGCGTGTCAAGGTGGACGATTCGCTCAGTCAGCTCTTTCGATCTGATACGCCCGAATTCAAGACATTCGAAGACGTTACGCGGCGCTTCCCGTCGAATGAATTCGACGTCCTCATCGTAGTAGAGGGCAACAACCTGCTTGCGCGCGATTCGATCGAAAAGCTGCGCGATCTGGTCACTGACCTTCAACTGATTGAAGGCACGAGAGGCGTCATCTCGCTGTTTTCGGCGCGCCAGCCGCCACAGGGCAGCGAGCTGCCTGCGCCGCTGTTTCCAGACCAACTACCTAACGGCGCCGAGTATGACCAGTTGGTCCAGCGCGCGCTGAACAATGAGATCATTCGCGGTAAATTGTTGTCCGAAGACGGGCAATTGACGCTGATTGTCCTCTCACTGGACCCGGATGTCGTCGCGAGCAGCCGCCTGCGCGACGTCATCGGCGAGATACAGAAAACAATCGATAACGACCTGGCCGGCACAGGGCTGACGACCCGCCTGTCCGGGGTACCGGTCATGCAGCTTGAGATCCGCAATGCCGTGGAGCGCGATCGACTGCTCTATAACGCGTTCGGCTTCGCAGCCGGAGCTCTGATCGCCATGCTGTTCTTCCGGCGCGTTTCCTTCATGATCATCGGGGCCGGTCCGCCGCTGATCGCCATCGTGCTGGCTCTCGGCGCTCTCGGCTGGCTTGATTTTCGTCTCAACATGTTTCTCAACGTTATGACGCCGTTGATCATGGTGATCAGTTTTTCCGACAGCATGCAGTTGACATTCGCGGCGCGCGACCGGCTGCTGCAGGGCGAGGGAAAATTCGAGGCATTTCGCAACGCCATGCTTGTCGTCGGGCCTGCATGCGTGTTGACGCACGCAACCGCTGCTCTTTCCTTCATCGCGCTGCAGTTTTCCGAATCCGATCTGATCCGGACCTTCGGCGAAGCGGGCCTGGTCGCAACCCTGATTGCCATGTTCGCGGTTCTGATGCTGGTGCCGCTTGTCGGTGTTCTGCTGGTACGGAAGGAAGCGATGTTTGTGGCTGAAGTCCAAGGCGCGGACTCCGCCATAGACATGCTTCGGCGTTTCTGCTTCTGGATTGCTGCTCGAATGGTGAGCCGCCCCGGACTTTACAGCCTGCTCGGCGTTTTGGTTGTCGGCTGCCTTGGGCTCGTCTACACCAATCTTCAACCTCGCTATCGGCTGGCCGATCAGGTGCCCGACAGGGAGCAGGCCGTTGCAGCGAGCCATCGGCTCGATGCCAAGCTCAATGGTGCCAACCCGATCGACGTCCTGATCGAGTTTTCCAAGGGCAAATCACTTTACGATCCGGAAACGCTTGCCGTAATCGCCGAGGTACATGCGACCGTCGAGAAACAGCCCGGCATCGCCAACGTGTGGTCGCTGGAGACGCTGCGGCGCTGGCTCGCGGAGAAGATGGGCAAGTCGGACGTGGCGACATTGAAGCAATATGTCGATATCCTGCCCGAATACCTGACGCGCCGCTTCATTTCGGCGGAACAGAATGCCGTCCTGGTTTCCGGCCGCGTCCCGGACGTCGATGCCAGCCAGCTTCTGCCCGTCATTGAGAGCCTCGACAAAGCGCTGGATGCCGTCCGCGCAAAGCACCCCAGCTACAAAATAGCCGTGACCGGCCTGTCGGCGATCGCCGCCCGCAACAGCGCCCTCATGATCAACAAACTGAACCGAGGCCTGACACTCGAATTCATGTTCGTCGCCGCGTTCATCGGTCTGGCATTCCGCTCATTCGTCGTCATGCTGGCGAGCATCCTGCCTGGAATATTCCCGATCGTGCTCTCTGGAATGGTGTTGTGGGCTCTCGGAGAGGGCTTGCAGTTCGCCAGCGTCGTGGCGCTGACGGTTTCTTTCGGATTGGGCCTCAGCGCTACAATTCATTTCCTGAATCGGTTGCGGCAAGAGGAACGGCCCGACGAGGACCCGGCGATGGCAGTGGAGCGGGCAACCGTGCTGGTTGGCCCGCCCCTGATTCTGACCTCCGTCGTACTAGCGTGCGGTCTGATCGTAACCGTGTTCTCCGACTTGCCTTCGCTGCGCCTGTTCGGCTGGTTGAGCGCGTTCGCCATGCTCGCAGCACTGGCCGCGGACCTCTTGATCCTGCGGCCCACCGTCACCTTTTTGAGCAGGCTCGCGCGCGCGATTGGCGGCCGCCGATTTCCCAGTCGAGTTCTCTAGGTCGCCAACAATTTCTCAAGCCGGATCGGCAGTTTTCGGACGCGAATGCCGGTCGCATGATGGACCGCGTTGGCGACGGCCGCTGCGGTACCCACATTGCCCAGCTCTCCGATGCCCTTGACTCCAACGGGATTGACGAAATCGTCTCGCTCCGGAACCAGGATCACGTCGACGTCCTGGATGTCGGCGTTCACCGGAATGAGATAGTCCGCCAGATTGTCATTGACGTAGCGCCCGACGCGCTGGTCGATCTCGGTCGCTTCGTGTAAGGCCGAGGAGATTCCCCAGATCATCGCGCCCATATACTGGCTGTGGGCGGTGCGGGTGTTCATGAGCCGGCCGGCCGCGAAAGCGCCGACAATGCGCGGTACGCGTATCTCGCGTGTCAAAGCATGAACCCGCACTTCGACAAATTCCGCGCCGGTCGCGTACATCAATTTTTCGCCTTTCGACCCTCCGGTCAGGAAGGGTATGCCGGCGTACAGATTCTTGACGGAATCGGCTTTGCCGCCCGGCGGCAAATACTCGGCATATTCCTCGATGGCTCCGACACCGAGGCGATTGAAGTTTTCTTCCAAGTTCGGCTGTCGTACACTGGTATTGCTGCCCACGGTGGATCCATCGCTCGCCGACCTGCCGACCGACGCCGAGAGTTTTGAGCGAATGGCGTCGCAGGCCTTCATCACGGCGGAGCACGCGCTCGCCGTCGTGTTCGACCCGCCGGCGACGGGCGCCGGAGGCAGGTTGCTGTCGCCGAGTTCGACGGAGACGGATGACAAGGGAATTCCAAGCTGCTCCGCGGCCATTTGTCCAATGACCGTGTAGGCGCCGGTGCCGAGATCGTGTGCGGCGATTTGCACGCGTGCCTTGCCGTTCGCCGTCAACAGCACGCGCGCCGCGGCGGCTCCGACGTGGGTCGGGTAGACAGCGGTGGCGCAGCCCCATCCGACCAGCCAGTCGCCGTCCCGCATCGAGCCGGGCTGAGGACTGCGCTTCGACCAGCCGAAACGCTCGGAAGCTTCATCGTAACATTTCATCAGCGACCGGCTCGACCACTGCTTGCCCATAGCATCCGTCGTGGAATCGTTGATGCGGCGCAGTTCCACCGGGTCTAGGTTGAGCTTGATCGCAAGCTCGTCCATCGCGCTTTCGAGCCCATAGATGTAGGGCACTACCGGCGGTGAGCGCATGAAGCCCGGCGTGTTGCGGTCCGCGTGTACCAGGGAGACGCGGGTCTTTACCGCGCCGAAGCCATACAAACGTGCGCTGTCTTCCACGCCAGCCACGGAATAAGCATCCGGACGCGAGGTCACTTCCCACCCTTCGTGGATAAAGCTCGTGATCTTTCCGTCGCGTTGCGCGCCCATCCGAATGCGCTGGCGGGTTTCCGCGCGATAGGTCTGAATCGTAAAACCCTGGTCACGCGTTGCAACCAGCTTGACCGCCCGGTTGAGGCGCCTCGCCGCGAGAGCGACCAGTCCGGTGCGCGGCGAAAACTGCGCTTTCGATCCGAACGCCCCGCCCACGAAAGGAGATACCGCATGAACATTGGCGATATCAATGCCCATTTTTTTGGCCGCATTGGCTTTCAGCCCATACATGAACTGGCTCGGTTCGTAGATCGTCAATTCATCGCCTTGCCAGATGCAAGTCGTCGTAAATAGCTCGATTGGATTATGATGCTGGGTCGGCGTTTCATATTCGGCGTCGAGCTTCACCTCCGCCGCGCTGTAGACGGCTTCGGCATCGCCTGCCTGCGGGACCTCCCTTTGCTTGCTAATGTCCTGCTCGTTGACGCCTGAGCTGTCGAAGGTTGCGCTCGGCTGCTCCGCCTGATAGGTCATGTGGACCTTGTGGGCGGCTTCGCGCGCGGCCTCGAAGGTTTCGGCAACGACAAGCGCTATAATTTGTCCACCATACCTGATTTCGGGTCCGAAATCTTGGATCGACGATGTCGGGCCGCCGCCGCCGGGCATATACTTTATCTCTTTCAGTTCGCCGCTGTTCCCGTGGTGAAAGATCTCAAGCACGCCGGGTACGGCCTTGGCTTCGCCGAGATCCATCGCCATAATGCGTCCCTTGGCAATCGCGCTGGTGACCAGAAACGCATAGGCCGGGTTTGCGACCGGAAAATCCGATCCATAGCGTGCTTCGCCGGTGACCTTCAGGCGCCCGTCGATGCGCGGCTCCGGCTTGCCCATGTTTTCCTTCGGCTCGGGGGCGGCATTGCTCATGATCAAATCTCCATTGCGCCGGCTTGGTGCAAAGCGCGCATCAGCGTCCGCTTGCCGAGTTCGACTTTGAACGCGTTGTGCTCGCGCGGCTGGGCATCTGAAAATGCGAGATCCGCGGCGTGACCCAGGGCCGCACGAGTCAACCGCTGATTGATGAGCGAAGCCTCCGCTTGATGGGCCCGCCACGGCACCGTCGCCACACCTCCCAGCGCGATGCGCGCCTGTTTGACGGTTTCGCCATTGAGATCGAGAGCTACCGCGGCCGATGCGAGCGCGAATTCGTAGGATTCCCGATCCCTCACTTTCAGGAAAAGCGATCGCCGGGCGAAAGGTGCGCGGGCGACGTGAAACGCGATAATCAACTCACCCGGCGCGAGCGTTGTTTCCAGATGCGGAGTCTCTCCGGGTTGCCGGTGTAATTTCGCGAACGGAAACTCTCGCGGGCCGTTCCGCCCCATGACCTCCACCTCGGCATCGAGGGCGATCAGGGCCTGTGCGAAATCGCCCGGATAGGTCGCGATGCACCGATCGCTCGTGCCCAAAACAGCGTGGGGGCGATTGATCCCATCCAGCGCCGCACATCCCGAGCCCGGCTCGCGCTTGTTGCACTTGGCGTAGGATATGTCGCGAAAATACGCGCAGCGGGTTCGCTGCAGCACGTTCCCGCCGAGCGAGGCCATGTTTCGGATTTGTGCGCTGGCGGCGAGCTGAAGCGACTGCGCGATGACCGGAAAGTGGCGGCGTACATCGGGATGATCGGCGACGGTCGACATCCGGGCCAGCGCTCCGAGCCGCAACTGGGTGCCTGCGAACTCGATTCGACCGGCATTGGTGCGGTCCAGATCATTGATATCGACGACATGCTCGGGCCGCATGACGCCGAGCTTCATCAGATCGAGCAGGGTCGTACCGCCGGCGAGATACTCGCTGCCCGAATGTGCGGCGCTGGTCTCTTCGGCAGCGGCCGTACGATATGCCAAATAGGCAGACTGCGGATCACGGGTGCGGGAAAATTCAAAGGGTTGCATGTCAGGCCTCTTTCATCTTTGTCTTCGCCTGATTGATCGCGTCCACGATGTTCGGGTAGGCCGCGCAGCGGCAGAGATTGCCGCTCATGTACTCGCGGATGTCGGCGTCGGTCGCGGCGTGGCCTTCCTTGACGCAGGCCACCGCCGAGACAATCTGGCCCGGGGTGCAGTAGCCGCACTGGAACGCATCGTGATCGATAAAGGCCTGCTGCATCGGGTGCAGCGTGCCGTCGCCCTGCATAAGACCCTCGATCGTGGTAACGTTGCGCCCCTCGACCGAGGCAGCTAAAGTCAGACACGAGAGGACGCGACGGTCGTCGACCATCACGGTGCATGCGCCGCATTGTCCGTGGTCGCATCCCTTCTTGCTGCCAGTCAGACCGATATGGTCGCGCAGGGCGTCAAGCAGCGTTGTGCGGACGTCGAGCGCGAGATGATATCGTTGTCCATTGATGTTGATTGTTGTCGTGTGGAGCGAGCGTGGCGCCGGCGCGGCCGCAGGAGCCGCATTTGCCGAAGGTCGGTCAAGAAAGGTGACGGACATGGTGGACACCATAGTGGTCGCTAGAAAGTTTCGGCGGCTCCATACGGATTTGCCAACGTCAGCATTGGTTGATGCCATTCCGCGCCCTCCATTGTTGCTTTCATCATTGCTTTCATCGCTGGCGGTTTCGGGATCGAAAGCGCGGTTCGAACTGGAATTTTTCGGAACGTTCGACGGCGAGGCGCGGTTCCCGCAACACAGGATTGTGTGAAGGTTAGGTGCGGTCGATCGAGCTGTCATTGACAGGCGTCAAGGCTCCGGAGTGAAGCAACCGAAGCCGTTGGAACCCCGACATCGGCTGGGCGTTCAAGCGGCAGCGTTGTCCTCGGTTGCTGGCAGCAACGGCCGATTTACCGTGAGACGGCTCATGAAATTCAAGCTCGCTTCCGAACTTGAGAGCCGGACATTCATTCTTGTCCTGGATCAAGGCGAAGAGGCTTTTGCGGCTGTGACGTCCTTTGCCAACGAGAAGGCAATCAGTGCGGCGTCGGTCGCCGCGATCGCCGCGTTCGAACGCGCCAAGGTCGGATGGTCTTTTGGGATTTCAATTCGCTGCTTCGGGCCGGGCGGCATGACCTAATTCGAGACTTTGGGCGTTCTTTCACATCTCGCCAGCATATCGGCACGAGCCTCGCTCGCCGCGTCGCGCTACCAATATCTGGTGCTTGCGCCATCGTTCGCATTGGTCCCGTAACTTGCAAGCAAATCAGTCGATATTTTGACGTCGGTCAAGGCACCGCTCACCATGTTGCGGCAGGGTTTGCCGTATCGAATGATGGTGGAGAACGTCCCATGTGCGACTATAGCCTGCATGCTGTTGCCTCCCGCCCGGCCAAAGTCGGAGACAAGCTTGTCACGTCCAGCTTCCGTGGCACATCCACGCGCGGCTTTGCCACGAGGGAAGAGTCGGGGGTTGTCGTATGTCTCCTTCCCGGAACTGAGCTCGCATTCGAGCATGACGTCCGATACGATCGCAACTGGCTGTCGACGAAGAGCGCCGGCTCTCGCGTGGCTCAATTCTGTATGATCGATCCCAAAGCACCCATGCAGCATCACGATGCCCTGTTATTTCCAGACGGAAAAAGGGTACTCGTGAATCTTTTGTCGGAAGGTCAGTATGCCCGCGTGCTTCAACTGCCTGTTGCCCGGCTCGAAGAAACCGCCGATGTGCGCGCCAAGAAAGCAGTAGCTCCGGCTACAGATCCGGAAGTTGCGGCATAGTGGTGAGGTCCCGAAAGGTCTGTTGATCGCCGGCAACCGTCGTGGTCGCGGCGGTGCCTGACGGACTGGACTCCCCAATGTCTCATTTCCTCTGCGGCCGCCGCTAGCCTCCGCTCGGGCCTTGCAATTTCCTGCGCCTCGACGTCGTCAGACAGCGTCACAAACCTCTCGATCAGCCGGCGCCCTGCCGGCCTGAGGGAGATCGATTTTGTGTACGGTCTGCATGGTATATTCGCCACCGCGCCACTCGGGAAGGTTCAGTCGCACGAGCAAGCCTTTTTACCGGTTATGGCGAACAAAGAGATGTTTGCTCACTTCGTCCTGGCGAGCGCGACAGACACTTCAGTGACCTCGTGCCCCGGAGACTCAATGGTGACGGACTGCCGGCCACCTCGCGTATTTACGGTCAGATTGGCCGAAAATCCGGCACCATCAATTCTCGCCTGGATCTGGCCGCCGCTCACGCGGCCGGACACGCTTCCAGAGGCGTTGCGGCTGGTTTCGGTCCAGCTTCCACTTAGCGTCCCGCCTTCTGAAACAATGTTGCTATTGACATCGAATCGGTAACTGTCGCTCGCGCAGCGCAAGCTCTGCTTTAGCCGCGTGCCGTTTTCGCCCACGTTGTAGTTAGCACGGCAGCGCAGGCGTTCACGTTGGCCACTACCCAGCTTGATAAAGCCACCGCCCGACCAACTCCCGCTTAGGCCTGCGAAGGGACCTTGCTGGGCGTGACCCGGTACTGGAGAATAAAGCAGAGCGACCACGAATATGGCCAGTCTCATTGTCGCTGGGAATGTCCTGGACCACGATTGGGACATGTAATTTTGTCTTTCCGAGCGTGACGCTGTGGTGTGTCGAATGGCAGCTATTGATGTCCAGGTCGCCAACAACCTCTCAAGTCAGATTGGCAGTTGTCGGCACATCTGTAATCGCCTGAAGCGAGAGCAATCCACTTGTCACCTGGCCTTGTTGTGGCCGCCTGGATTGGAGCACACTGATGACCCTATGATGGGGATCGCCAAAGGGCTGTCATTGATGGGCATCAAAACGGCCATCGATTTGGGACTTACCGTCCCTATCGTCGTCGACGGCTTTCATAGCCTCGAGTCACGATCCGCTGTTGAAGCACGATCTCCCACGTCATAGCCCGTTAGATTGAGCAAAGGTACTTTCTGGTTATTTCCGTCCTTATTCCTCGGATACTTTCTTGAATGACCAC
>JAQGKC010000013.1 GCA_028290305.1 Bradyrhizobium sp. | reverse complement strand
CGATACCGACGACTCGTATTCCTTCACGTTCGCCAGCGCCGGCACCTTCGATTACTTCTGTGGTCTGCATCCGCACATGGTCGGAAAGGTCATCGTAAAGTGACCGGAAATCCTTGAGCCTCAGCGTGCCAAACATGACGACATCCTTATCGGTACGCCGGCCGGATTTCCGGCGTACCGAGCCCGGCGAAGTCGTGTTACAAGAGCGGTCGAAAGGCTCAGATCGCTTGTCTGATCCGCAGCAGGTGCCGGTCATAATTGTGCAGAACAACGATGAACGCGCGGTGTTCGACGAAGTCTTTCTGCCGCACATGGCCGAAGCCTATCGTCTCGCGCGATGGCTCACCGGAAATTCATACGACGCCGAAGACGTTGTGCAGGATGCCGCGTTGCGGGCGTTTCGCGGCATCAAGAGCTTCGGTGCCGTCAATGCCCGCGCGTGGTCGCTGACGATCGTGCGCAACACCGCCTATAGCTGGCTGATGAAGAACAGGCCGAAGGCGGTCGTTTTCACCGACGATCTAAGCGCCGCGGAGCAACAGGAACTCGAGCATGAAGGCCCGCAGGGAAAAAGGATAGAGACACCTGAGGAGATCGCTCTTTTCAAAGCGGACGCCGAAGACGTTCAGCAAGCGTTGGCACAACTGCCGGCGCAGTTTCGCGAAGTAATCGTTTTGCGGGAAATCAATCAGTTGAACTATCGCGACATCGCGGAGATCACCAATGTTCCAATCGGCACGGTGATGTCCCGTCTGTCCCGCGGCAGGCAACTTCTGATCGCTCTTCTGGAAGACCGAAAGTAAACGATGATTGCATCGATCAAGGACAACGACGAATTGCAGATGAACGCCTATTGCGATGGCGAGCTCGATCCGGCTTCCGCGATGGAGTTCGAACGGCGGTTGGCTGGCGATGAAATTTTGAACGCCCGGTATAACCGGCTGCTGTCGTTGCGCCGCGCCGTTCGTTCGCTTCCGCAACCGGAGCTGCCTCCGGGTCTGCAGGCCCGCATTCTGTCGACATTGGATGCGGATCGTTCCGGCCAGGCGGATCGGCCGGTCCAGGCAAATCTTCCAGGCCAGGTCGGACGTTCGGGGCAGGTGGCGCGTTTGCGTCAGCGAAGCTGGTCGTTTCGGGCGTTGGCGGCTGCGGCGGTGTTTGGTGCGGTGATCTCAAGTGCTGTCCTGCTGACGATGGAGCGCTACAATGTGCGCGAGGACGTGGCCCGCGAGGTCGTCGCCGGCCACATCCGCAGCCTGTTGGCGCCTCAGCCTTTTGACATCGCGTCTTCCGACCGCCATACGGTCAAGCCGTGGTTTACATCGCGCCTGCCGGAATCGCCTCAGGTGCCTGACCTCGCGGCGCAGGGCTTCCTGCTTGTGGGCGGCCGCGTCGATGTCGTTGGCCACGATCCCGTAGCAACGATCGTCTACAAGCACGCCAAGCACACGGTCAGCCTGACGACCTTGCCGCCGGGTCGATCCGTCTCCGACCAGGCGATTGCCGGATACAACGTCCGTAGCTGGGGCGACCCCGAGTTCACCTACGTCGCGGTTTCAGACTTGCCCAGTGCGGATCTAGCATCGTTCGAGCGTGCATTTGCCGAGAGTTCGCCCTCGCCGGAAACCAAGTAGACCAGCGAAATCGTCTGGTGCTCTGCTGCGACGTCCTGACCGAAACTCTACTTCGCCGGTGGCGCGCTGGTGGCGGGAGACGCAAGCGGGTTCAGATAGACGGGCCCCTCGAGATTGCTCTGCCCCCACGACGTCTGCTTGCCATTGGTTTCCTGGTTCACCTGAGCGCGGACTTTCGTCATCGCGTTCTGGATCTCGACGTCGGGCGCCGCAATATTGGCAATCAACGCGCGGGTGAGGGGTCTGACAGTACCCGCCGGACCATCGGGCGCGGCTTGGCCGGGCCCGGTTGCGAATACGGTCAAGGTGTTGTCGCCGGATTTCGTTTCCGTCAGGCCGGGTTTGACCGAAACGCTGTGCGCGGCGCTCGTCGCAGAGGGGATGATCGCCGGGAATGGATTGTCGCGGGAAACATCGAGCAACACGAGCTTTACTTTGGCGTCGCTCATCGCCTGGTTCAATGTGACGTCGACATCGATCGCGTGGCCCAGCTTGATATCCATTTCGGATTTGATATCGGCGTCGATCGGAAGAAGATATTCGGTGCCGCTAATGGCTATCCCATGGCCCGAATAATAGAACAGAGCGAGGTCGGCGCCTTGGGCTTTCCTGCCGAAATCCAGCAAGCGGTCGGTCATCTCGTCGCGTGAAAGATCGGTTCCTTCCACCACGTCGAAGCCGATGGTTCGAAGAAAATCGGCCATCGCTTTCGCGGAGACCGGTGGATTGGGAAGTTGCTGAACCTTCTTGTAGGCGCCGTTGCCGACCACAAATGCTACGCGCCGATCTGCTTTTGCAGCATTCGCCGTCACCAAAATGCCGACCACCGATAGGGCAATGATCAATAAGCGCATGTTTGATCTCCCGGTCCAGGGGGTTTCAAGCGCTGTAAGTTACAATGAATTTTGCCTGTGATCTGTGACTGAGATCACTGCAAAGAGCATGAGAGCAAACTGAACACCTGCCTATCAGCTCATTAGCATCGGCCCTTCGATGGTCGCCTCGCCGACAGAGTGAATCGGTTCCCGCTCAGACTGCCTTGGAAATATCGCGCTTGCTATCGAGCTGCGGCACCTGGATGCCCGGATCATCCGGCAGCAAATCCTTGCGCATATGCTCGTTGGAGTTTCCATTGAACAGCGTGCCGACCAGCCCGCGGTCGAGATCGCTGGTGCCAAACAGGGCATCGCAGATCGGAAATGTGAGATTGAAATTTCGCGTCTGCATGAACCCGAGCACATGGTGGATGGTGTGCATCCGGCGCACCGTATTGATGAGGGGAATATACCGAAGGTAGGGATGCCGCGCGTCGTTGAGATGCGAAAGCGTATGCAGCCCTTCGTACATGAGATAGTAGGCCGCCATCGTGAACACGATGATGTAGCCGGCATTGGCCGAGATCAGCACACCCAGCAGCAAGGCCGGCGGCAGCGCGGCCAGCACGAAGCCGAGCGGTGCGAACGGCGGAAACAGCAGCGCGCGCCACTCTTTGTGGCCGCGATAGGTCAGATCGTGATGCGTGAAGAACTGGTGATGCACGGTGCAGTGGCGCTTGTAGATCATCTCCAGCCCTTTCACCGGACGGTGGAGAATGTAGCGATGCGCGGCCCACTCGATCCAGTTGCCGAACAGCGCGATCGGGATAACCAGCAGCCATTCCCAGCTTGCGTTGTGAATGCGGGTCCAGCACAGCCACATCGCGACGCCCGTGGTCAGCAGCGTGAAGCCGAGGTGGAGTGCGCCGTGATACCATGGCGGCGTTTCCGCGACGAATTTGTCGCGAAACAGACGCTGCCGTTCCTGTTCCCGGCGATCTCGGCCCGAATCCTGAAATACAACATCCATCGTTCTTCCCCTCGTTGCGTTGGCGGGCCGGTGTAGTCCGGCGTCTGGTTGCTTGAGGGGCAGTATATTCCGCGGCGGATGTGTGCGCTTGGCCGCGAGGAGGGCGATTTATCGTTCCGGATGATTTTTTGCGGCCTGACACATATCGGTCACCGGCAATCCGGGTTATCCTTCACTGCCAGACCAAACTCGGACGACCTTCGGAGATCGCCTTTGTGACCAGGGCTTTGAGCATCGTGCGGGGCCGCTTTGGACGCGTCGCCCTTCTCGACATGGACACCTCGCTGGTGGACCATGCCCATCCTCATTATCACCTGATCTTC
Source organism: Bradyrhizobium sp. (assembly GCA_028290305.1). The sequence continues at coordinate 76,100 of JAQGKC010000013.1, read as the reverse complement.
AAGGCGAGCGGCCCCGACCAGAACTTCGTCGTCGAGGGGCAGACGGTGCCGTTGCGGAGCGACACGCTCGTCGCCGTCAATTCCTGGCAGCAGCATGAATATGTGCACCGCCATGGCGCCGAGCGAACCTTGTTTTTGGCACTCTATATCGAGCCGGCCTGGCTCGCGGATGCGGATCGAACTTTCGCTGGTTGCTCCGAGCCCGGTTTTTTTCCCCGCGCCGGGATTGCGATCACCAACGAGATTGATCGGCTTCGCGCGGGTGTCGTGCGGCGGATGGCGGATCCTTCGGATCCGCACGAGCTTCAGGAGTTGATTCTCGATCTTTGTCTCACGGTATCCTATGGCTTTTCGGACTGGCGCGACCGCAGCGCGCGCCTGCGGACGCCACGCGGATCGAGGGACTATCGCATTAGCCGCGCGCTGCGGCATATCCGCGACTCATCAGCCGAGGCTGTCGATCTTGATGACGTGGCCAACATCTCCGGGCTGTCTCGTCCGCATTTCAATCATCTTTTTCGCGAGTGCACCGGCGTCAGTCCGCGCGTCTACGTCAATGCGCTTCGCGTGGAAACCGCGGTCGGCCGCCTGCGCCAGCACCAGGATGAAATCGGCAGCATCTCCGAAGATCTCGGCTTCAGCGCCCAGAGCAATTTCACGCGCTTTTTTCAGCAGCACACGGGAACGTCGCCCAACCAGTATCGGCGCGTCATGGCCGATCTCGGCTGACCGTCGATGATTCAACGTCTGACGAGGCGCGAGGCGGACGTCGCTGCCTTGGTCAGATCCTCGGCGATAATGTCCATGACGGCGGTCATCGCCGCCGACACACTGCGCCTTGGATTTGTCACCCAGGCCACCGAGCGGACGATCGAGGGATTGCGCAGGCGCCGGGCCCTGACCCGGCCCGTGGACAGCGTCGAATGCAGCACGATGCCGGGCAGGATGGTCAGCAGATCCGTGGTCGCGACGATCTCGCAGATCGCCGACAAGGTGTCGATCTCGAGCCGGGGTTTCAGGCTAAAACCCGCTTCGGCTGCGGCATCGTCCAATATGCGCCGGAGGCCGTGGCGACGCGAAGGGATGACGATGTCGAGGCTTTCGAGCCGGTCAAAGGAGACGACCTTCGGCAGCGGCAGTTTGTTGCCCGCACCGTGCGCAAGCATCATTTCTTCATCCAGAATATGCCGGGCGTTCGGCGTCGGCCGCGGCGCGGGCGTGTTGACGATGGCGATGTCGAGTTGCCCGGTAGCGACCCACTCCAACATGGTTTCCGAATAGCCTTCGCAGACCAGGAGGTGGATATCCGGATATTTGGCGGCGATCGTCGCTGATGATGCCGGCAGCGTGCTCTGCGCCGCCGATGTGATCATGCCGATGTTCACCCGGCCCGACACCTTGCCGTCGAGCTGCGCGATCTCGCCGCGGACGCGGTCGATGTCCGCCATGATCGGCGCGATCCGTTGCGCCAGCGCTTCGCCCGCAGGGGTCAGCGACATGCCGCGCGACACGCGATAGAACAGCGGCTTGCCAAGCGATTTCTCAAGCTTCGCGATTTGCATGCTGAGGGCCGGCTGAACAATATTGAGCTGGCGGGCGGCGCGCGTGACGTTGCCCTCCTGCGCGAGGCAGAGGAAATACTGCATCTGCTTCAGATCCATGTTGTTCCACCATTTCTCTGGCCCGCCTAGCCATCATTATTGATGATGATAGAAATAAAAATCAATTATTTGTTCTGATGGTACGGGCCGCCTACCCTTTTGGTTTAAGTGACTGTTGACGCCGGTTGCGCTGCAACAAAAGGGAACACGCCAAGTGAAATCCTTGGAGCCAGCTCCGCGCCGCTGATCGTCAACCGCTGGGGTTCCGAAGACGCAGGGAAAGACGGAGGAAATGAAGCAAGCCGGGCCATACCGGTGACCGCCGGTCACAACAGGACCAATCCCGATTTGCGCAGCTGGTTGCAGCGGCTTGCCGCGTCAGACCGGCTCGTTGTCGCCCGCGAGGGCGTCTCGCTGATCGATGAATTGGCGGCGGTGGCAAAGAAGCTCGAACTGGAGCGCGCGGTGCTGTTTCCCGCCCCTCGCGGGCATGTGATTCCGGTGGTCGCAAACCTGTTTGCCAATCGCGGCTGGATCGCGGACGCCCTCGGCGTTCCCAGCGGCGAGTTGCTGTCCCGTTTCCAGAATGCCGTTCGCCATCCGCTGCCATGGGTCGAGGTGACGGCGGCGCCGGTGCATGACGTCATTCATCGCGAGATCGACCTGCTCCGGCAATTGCCGATCCCGAAACATAACGAGCACGACAGCGGGCCCTATATTACGGCCGCACTGCTGATCGCCCGAAATCCGAAGACCGGCATTCAGAACGTCTCGATCCATCGTTGTCAGGTGAGCGGCCCCGACCGCATTGGCGTTTTGCTGCTGCCGCGGCACACACGGCACTATTTCCGCATGGCCGAGGAAGCTGGCGAGGCGCTGGAAATCGCGCTGGTGATCGGCGTTCATCCCGCCTGCATTCTCGCGTCGCAGGCAATCGCCGCGCTGGATGACGACGAAATGGAAATCGCCGGCGCGCTGCTCGATCAGCCGATCGAAATGGTCAAATGCCGGACCAACAGCGTCCGCGTGCCTGCGCATGCGGAGATTGTCATCGAAGGCCGCATCCTGCCAAAGCTGCGCGAGCCCGAGGGTCCGTTCGGCGAGTTTCCGCAATATTACGGCCCGCGTGCTGATCGCGAGGTCATTCAGGTCGATGCGATCACGCACCGCAAGAATCCGATCTTTCACACCATCGTTGGCGGCGGTGTCGAGCATCTGCTGCTCGGTGCAATTCCGCGTGAAGCGACGCTTCTGGAGCATTTGCAGCGCAGCTTTCCCTCGGTGCGCGACGTGCGCCTTACGCGCGGCGGGACCTGCCGCTACCATCTCGCGGTCAAGATCGACAAGACCAGCAGCGGCGAGCCGAAGAACATCATCATGGGCGCGTTCGGGGGCCATTACGACGTCAAGCAGGTGGTCGTGGTCGACATGGACGTCGATATCGACGACGCAACCGAAATCGAATGGGCGATTGCGACTCGCTTCCAGGCGGATCGTGACCTCGTGGTTGTCTCCGGTGCGCAAGGGTCTAAGCTCGATCCATCTTCGGCGGATGGCGTCAGCGCCAAAATGGGCCTTGACGCCACCAAGCCGCTTTCAACCGAACCGATGGAGTTCAAGCGCATTCACGTAAAGGGCATCGAAAACGTCGATCTCGGTCGCGTGCTTCAGAACGATCCCAAGGCAGCCCTCGCGCGGACAATTGCTGGCTGAGTTACGATCGAACGGTTACCTTAAGAAAAACAACACTGGCCCAAGCCAGGGGAACTGTAACGGGGAAACGGGACGGCCGGCGCGAGCGCTGGGCGTCACTATCTGGGAGAGATTGCTATGTCGACAGCGCTGCGAATTGCGCATGGGGCTTTTGGCAGGGTCGCACTTCTCGATATGGACTGGTCGCTGGTGCGCCATGCCCATCCGCATTGTCATGTGCTTTTGAAGGTCGAGGGAGCGGACACCCAGTTCGTCGTCGGCGATACCGTTTATCCGCTCACCAACGAGACGGCCGTGCTGGTGAACGGCTGGCAGCCGCATTCCTATGTCCACGATCCGGAAAGGCCGCGCACCGTCATTCTCGCGCTTTATATCGAGCCGGAATGGTTGATGGCGTTCCGGCCGGGCTGGGCGGCGAGCGGCGCGCGTGGCTTCTTCAGCCATCCCTCCGGGAATGTGTCTCCGCGCATCCGCGGCCTCGCCATGAATCTGGCGGCCGACATGATGGCGCGTCCGGACGCGCGGACCGCGCATGAATCGGCCTTGTCCGACCTGATGATCGCGGTGATCGAACGCTTCACGCCATGGCGGAGCTTTCCGGCTTCGATCAGGGAGATGAACGTCCGCTCAAGCGATTGGCGCATCCGCAGGATTGCAGCGTCGATGCGGGCCGAAACGAGGCGGGGTGCTGCGCTCGATACGTTTGCCAAGGAGGCGGGATTGTCGCGCGCGCATTTCTTCCGGTTGTTCGAATCCTCGATCGGGGTGCCGCCGAAGGTCTACCTGAATGTCGTGCGCATGGAGCAGGCTGTTGACGCCGTGCTGAATCAGTCCGCGAGCGTCTGCGACATCAGCAACCAGCTCGGCTTTGCCGAGCCGGCGCATTTCACGCGCTTCTTCCGCAACCACGCTGGCGTGAGCCCGCGCGAGTTCCGAAACGTCTCCCGGCTCGCGAGCTAATGGTGCATTGCACATGCGCCGGCGAAATGAGACGGGATGGTAAGTTTTGAGATCGGCCGGTATGGCCCGGTCGGCGGCACGGCTGAATACAGTTTCCCAACGCATCCGAAAGCGGCGGGAGGTCGATCGGCATGGCAGAGGCTGCCAGCCATTTGTTTGCCAGCAATGAAGCAGGCTCGCCCTGGGTCGGGCAGTCGATTCCGCGTGTCGAAGATGCGGCGCTGCTGAGCGGGCGTGGCCGCTTCATCGACGATCTCGGGGTTCGCCCCGGCACGCTCCACGCTGCGATCCTGCGCTCGCCGCATGCGCACGCCGACATCGTCTCGATCGAATTGTCCGCAGCCAGGCGGGCGCCCGGCGTCGTCGCTGTCCTCGACGGCGAGGGCGTCAAGGCGCTGACCTCAAGTCTGGTGGTCGGCGTCAAGGCGCCAGTCGAATGCTGGCCGATCGCGGTTGGGCGGGTACGGTATGCCGGCGAGCCCGTGGCCATCGTCGTTGCCACCGATCGCTATCTGGCCGAAGACGCGGTTGATCTGATCGAGGCGCGGTACCAGGTGCGACCAGCGGTGGTCGATCCGGTGACGGCGCTGAGCTCGGATGCGCCGGTTCTGCACGATGGCTTTGCAGGCAATGTCGCCAGCGATCGGACATTTCGCTACGGCGATCCGGAGCAGGCTTTTGCCTCGGCAGCGCATCGGATCAGTATCGATATTCGCTACCCGCGCAATTCCTGCACCCCGATCGAAACCTATGGCGTGGTCGCCGAGTATGACCCAGGCGAAGACGCGTACGATGTCCTTGCTAATTTCCAAGGTCCCTTCAGCATCCATGCGGTGCTGTCGCGGGCGCTGCGTGTTCCGGGCAATCGCCTGCGGCTGCGAACCCCGCCGGATTCCGGCGGCAGCTTTGGCGTCAAGCAGGGCGTCTTCCCCTATATCGTTCTGATCGCTGCGGCGGCGCGCGCAGCGGATCGCCCGGTCAAATGGATCGAGGACCGGCTCGAGCATCTGACCGCGTCCGTTTCGGCGACAAACCGGGCCACCACGCTCAGCGCAGCCGTCTCAGATGACGGCCGTATCCTCGCGCTAGATTGGGACCAGGTCGAGGACTGCGGGGCGCATCTGCGCGCACCCGAGCCGGCGACGCTGTACCGCATGCACGGCAATCTGACCGGCGCCTACGACATTCGCCATCTTGCGGTCCGCAATCGGGTCGTTGTCACCAACAAGACGCCGACTGGATTGAACCGTGGCTTCGGCGGCCCGCAAGTCTATTTCGCGCTCGAACGACTGGTTCAGCGCATCGCGGTCGAACTCGGTCTCGATCCGCTCGAAATCATCACGCGCAATCTCGTTGCAGCCGATGCCTTTCCATACCGCACCGCGAGCGGCGCGCTGCTCGACTCCGGAGATTATCAGGAGGCGATCCGGCGCGGCGTCAATGATGGCGCTCTCGCCGAACTTAAATCGCGCCGCGATGCGGCACGCGCGCAGGGTCGGCTGTACGGCATCGGCTATACCGCCGTGGTCGAGCCCAGCGTGTCCAACATGGGCTACATCACGACCGTGCTGACCCCGGCCGAGCGCCGCAAGGCCGGGCCGAAGAACGGCGCCCAGGCCACCGCGACGGTCGCGATCGATCCGGTCGGAAGCGTCAGCGTGCACGTCGCCTCGGTGCCGCAAGGGCAGGGCCATCGCACCGTTCTTTCGCAGGTGGTGGCGGATGTTTTCGGTCTGAAGCCCGCCGATATCAGGGTCAACACCGAAATCGACACCGCCAAGGATGCCTGGTCGATCGCTTCGGGCAATTACGCCAGCCGCTTCGCGCCGGCCGTCGCCGGTACCGCCAAGCTCGCCGCCGAGCGGATTGCGGGACGGCTGGCGCGCATCGCCGCGAGCCAGTTGAACACGGATGTCAGCGATATCGGGTTCGTCAGCGGCCACGTCGGATCGAAACGCAATCCCGACAACAAGGTATCGTTCTCGCGCCTGGCGGGGCTGAGCCACTGGTCGCCCGGCGCGCTGCCCGACGGCGTCGGACAGACGATTCGTGAAACGGTTTTCTGGAGCCCGCCGGAACTGACCGCGCCAGATGAAGGCGACCATATCAACTCTTCGCTGTGCCACGGCTTCATCTTCGATTTCTGCGGCGTCGAGATCGACCGCACCACCCTGCAAACGCGGATCGATCGCTACGTCACCATGCACGATTGCGGGACCATCCTGCATCCGGCCATGGTCGACGGACAAATTCGCGGCGGCTTCGCACAGGCGGTTGGCGCCGCGCTGTACGAGGAATATGCCTACGCCTCCGATGGCAGCTTTTTGACTGGAACTTTTGCCGACTATCTGCTGCCGACCACGGCGGAAGTGCCGGATCCGCTTATCCTCCACATGCAAACGCCATCGCCGTTCACGCCACTTGGGTCGAAGGGCGTCGGTGAAGGCAATTGCATGTCGACGCCGGTCTGCATCGCCAATGCGGTCGCCGATGCGCTCGGAGCAACGGATATCGAGCTGCCGCTGGTGCCGGCGAAGCTCGCTCACATCGTGCGCGGCGCCGAGGCCGCGCCACCGGCAGGTCGTGCAACCGGAGCGATCGAGCAACGAAGCGGCGACCGGCGACTCCGCGGCGAAGGCGAGGCAAGAGTGGGCGCGCCGGCCGAACGCGTCTGGGCCATGCTGCTCGACCCCGAGACACTCCAGGCCGTGATTCCCGGGTGCCATAACGTTGAGAAGATCTCGGACACGCATTTCCGCGCCGACGTGACGATTGGGATTGGCCCCGTGAAAGGACGATACCGCGCCAACGTTAAATTGTCCGACCTCGATCCGCCGCATGCGGTCACGCTCGGCGGCTCCGCTGAAGGCGCGCTCGGATTTGGCGGCGGCGAAGGGCGTATCACCCTGGTTCCGACCGGGAACGGTGGCACCACGATCCGCTACGTCTACGAGGCGGCTATCGGCGGCAAGGTGGCGAGTATCGGCGGTCGCCTGCTCGACGGCGCCGCGCGTGTGATCATTGGGCAATTTTTTGCGTCACTGGCGCGCAAGGCCGGTGGGGGCGCATCCGATAAATCCCGTCCGTCCTTATTTACAAAACTGCGTCGTTGGTTCGGAGGGCAGCCATGAAGCCCGCCGCGTTCGACTATGTCCGCGCCGAACATCTCGACGAAGCGCTCGATGTGCTTGGCCGGGAAGGAAGCGACGCCCGCATCATCGCCGGCGGGCAATCGCTGATGGCGATGCTCAACATGCGCCTGGCAAAACCCAAAACGCTGATCGACATCATGGGGCTTGGCGAACTCGCGAGGATCGAGACCAAGGGCAGCACGATCAAGGTCGGGGCTGCGGTCCGCCAGGCCTCACTGCTGGAATGGCCGGACCTCGGCCGGAGTTTGCAGCTCGTCGCGTTGGCGTTGCCATGGACCGGTCATGTGCAAACGCGGAGCAGGGGCACGGTTTGCGGTTCGATCGCGCATGCCGATCCGAGCGCCGAGTTACCGCTGGTGCTGCAGGCGCTCGGCGGCGAGGTGCATCTGCGCAACGCCAAACAGCGCCGGCGGGTGGCAGCGAAGGATTTCTTCGCCGGGATGATGGCGACGACGCGCACCGACGACGAATTGATTGAGGCCGTTTCGTTTCCAATCACTCAAAAGCGCTGCGCATTCCGTGAAGTGGCACGCCGCCACGGCGATTTTGCCATTGTCGCGTGTGCCGCTGTGGCGACGGCCGATGGCGTTCGTCTCGCCATCGGCGGCGTTGCCGACATGCCGGCGGTGCGAGATTTTCCGCGCCTCGATGGCAGCGCGCTCGACGACGCCTTGAACGGATTTGCTTACGAACTCGACGCCCGCGACGATGTCCACGCGACGGCACGGTATCGCCGCGACCTGGTGCGCATGATCGGGCGCGACCTGGTGCGGGAGGTGCTGCAATGAGCCGATTGCGGGCCGGCCAGCGTCACTCCATCAGCTTCTCGCTGAACGGCAAGCCATGCGCTGCCGAGGCGGAACCGCGGCTATTGTTGACGGATTTCCTGCGGCATCAGATCGGAATGACCGGCACCCATGTCGGTTGCGAGCATGGCGTGTGCGGCGCCTGCACGGTCAGCATCGACGGTAAGCCGGCGCGCGCCTGCCTCACGCTCGCCGCGCAGATCGACGGCTGCGAGATCCGGACCGTGGAAAGCCTGGCGCCATCGGCGGGCCGTCTCGGCATTTTGCAGGCGGCGTTCAAGCGCAATCACGCACTGCAGTGCGGCTTTTGCACAGCCGGCATCCTGATGTCGCTCGACAGCTTCCTGCGGGATCACCCGCGGCCGGATGAGGAAAGCATCCGCGATTTGCTGAGCGGACACCTGTGCCGGTGCACCGGCTATACGCCGATCATACGTGCGGCCATCGAGGCCGCGGCGGAATTGGCAGATCAGAGCAGAGAGAAGACAGATGCTTGATCTTGGAACCAGCTTTGTTGCCAGTGTGGCGCGTGACCCCAACGCTCTGGCTGTCGTCGACGAGGGCATTCGCCTGACTTACGCGCAGTGGTATGCGCGGATCTCCTCGCTCGTTGCTTCCTTCGACCGCATCGGATTGAAGCCCGGCGATCATCTCACCACGGTGCTGCAGAACTGCGAGGCCGCCGCGACGCTGCATTGGGCCTGTCAACTGGCCGGCATTGTGATCACGCCAGTCAACTGGCGCACTAAGGCGGAAGAACTCGATTTCTGCATCGAGAACTCCGAGTCCTGCGCCGTCGTGTATCAGGACGTCTCCGCACAGGCCGTCAAGGAATCGAAGCGTGCGGCGGCTTTGCCGCGGGTTCACGCAGGTGGCGGCGACACGGCCGGCGCGTTCAGTTTCGACCGCATGGTCGCCGAGCCTGCGGCCGAGGTAACGCCGCGCGTGAGTGCCGAAGCCTGGTCGATCATGCTTTACACGTCCGGAACCACGTCGAAGCCGAAGGGCGTACCGCGGCGTCACCGCGCCGAGCGGGCCGCAGGCATCGCGCATGTCGCGCAAAATCTTTATCGGCGCGGCGAACGCACGCTCGGCGTGATGCCGCTCTATCACACCATGGGCGTTCGCTCGCTGATAGCGATGTCGCTGATCGGTGGCACATTCGTCTGCCTTCCGCGCTACGACACCAGCTCGGCGCTCGCGCTGATCGAGAAGGAAAATATCACCAATCTGTATCTGGTGCCGACGCTTTACCACGATCTGGTCCATGCGCCGGGGTTTGCGTCGGCCGATGTCTCGAGCGTCCGAAAACTCGGTTTCGCCGGCGCCTCGATGACCGACGGTCTGCTGAAGACGCTGAACGATGCGTTCCACCCCGATCTGTTCGTCAACCATTACGGCAGCTCGGAAATCTACACGTTCACCGTCGACCAGAACGCGCCTGCCAAGCCAGGATCCGCCGGCAAGGCCGGAATCAATCAGCAAATTAGAGTTGTCAGACTGAACGCCAGGTCGGCGGCCGACATTGCTCGTCCCAACGAGGAAGGCGAAATCGCTGCGCTGCTGGCCGGCGATGAGTCGTTCGAGGGCTACTGGCGTCGGCCCGACGCCGACGCCAAGTCGCTGCGAGATGGCTGGTATTTCACCGGCGACACCGGTTTCGTCGACCGCGATGGCGATCTGTTCGTCACAGGCCGTGTCGATGACATGATCATCACCGGAGGCGAAAACGTCTCGCCGGTGGAGATCGAAAGCTGCCTTTCGCTTCATCCGGGTGTGCTTGAAGTCGCCGTCGTCGGTCTCGCCGACGAGAAATGGGGCCAGGTCGTCACGGCGTTTGTGAAGCGCAAGGGCGCCGTCACCGAGCAGGACCTCGAACAATTCTGCCGGACATCCGGACTTGCAAATTTCAAGCGGCCCCGGCGTTTCGTCTTCGTCGATACCTTGCCGAAATCTCCGGTCGGAAAACTGCTGCGCCGCCTGCTCGTCGCGGGCGACTACCAGCGTGAACAAGCGCCGCCGTCAAGCGCGGCCTAACAACAGCAAGAAAGGAAGTTACATGTCCTCTCCCTACAATTTCGAAGATCGCCGGCTCGCCAAGCTCGACGGTTTCCAGGTCGAAATCGATGAGGCGCATGAGCGCGCCGATATCATCCTCAACCGGCCGCCCTACAATGTCGTTTCGATGCCACAGCGCGACCAGTTGCGGCTTGTGTTCGAGACGCTCGACGAGGATGCGCGGGTGCGCATCATTGTGGTTCGTTCCATCGGCGAGCATTTTTCCAGTGGCGGCAACATCGGTGGCTTCATGGAGGCTTCGCCGGAGACGGTTTCCAAGCTCGCCTGGAACATTGCCTCGCCGACGCGCTGCGCGAAGCCGGTCATTGTCGCTAACCGCGGCTATTGCTTCGGAGTGGGCTTCGAACTGTCGCTGGCCTGCGATTTCCGGATCGTGTCGGAGACCACGCTTTACGCGCTGCCGGAACAGAAGCTTGGTCAAATCCCGGGATCAGGCGGTTCGGCCCGTTTGCAGAAAATGATCGGCATCACCCGCACCAAGGACATCGTGATGCGCTCGAAGCGGATTCCCGCCAAACAGGCATTCGACTGGGGCATCGCGACCGAATGCGTGCCCGACGCCGAGCTCGAGAAGGCGACCGACAAACTCGTCGATGAGCTTCGCACCTTCGCGCCGCTGGCGCAGCGGACGGCGAAGAAACTTCTGAACGATACCGAAGATTCGACGCTGACGGTCGCGATCGAACTGGAAGGCCATTGTTACAGCCGTCTGCGTCAATCGGACGATTTCAAAGAAGGTGTTGAAGCTTTCAACGCAAAACGCCCGCCGAAATTCGTCGGGCGCTGAAACCAAAATCATTTTGGGGTGCAACAGGGAGGAATAGAATGACAATTGCTAACATTGAAGGGGCCGGAACGCCGGCCCGCACGGCAAGCCGGCAAGCGAGAAATGCGATCGTGGCGTCAGTGCTCGGCTGGTCGCTCGATCTGTTCGATCTGTTCATTCTTTTGTATGTTGCGCCGGTCGTCGGCGCGTTGTTCTTTCCGTCGACTGTCCCCACTCTGTCGCTTGCCGCGGTTTACGCGTCCTTCGCAGTGACGTTGCTGATGCGTCCGGTGGGTTCGGCCATTTTCGGTCACTACGCTGATGTTTATGGCCGCAAGAACGCGATGCTCGTCGCAATCGTCGGCGTCGGGATAAGCACCGCGGCGTTCGGCTTGCTGCCGACGATCGCGCAGGCGGGGTTTATTGCGCCGATGCTGTTCCTGGTCTTGCGTCTCATTCAGGGCGTATTCGTCGGCGGAGTGGTTGCCTCGACCCACACCATCGGCACTGAATGGGCTCCGCCTAACTGGCGCGGCGCGATGTCCGGACTTGTTGGTGGTGGGGGCGCCGGCATCGGAGCGCTATTGGCATCGTTCGTCTTCCTGGTCATGTCATCGGTCTTCCCCGGGGATGCGTTCGCGGTGTGGGGATGGCGGTGCATGTTCTTCTCCGGACTTCTGAGCTCGCTGCTTGGGTGGTTCATCTTCACCAACCTTGAAGAATCGCCGTTCTTCAAGGAACAGCAATTGAAGAAAACCGCTGCGGGTAAAGCCGCGGCAACCCAGGCGCCGGTAAAGACGTTGTTTTCAAGCAGATATCGCAACGTCCTGCTGCTCAATCTGCTGGTGACCTTCGGCGGCGGCGCCGGCTACTACCTGACCTCCGGCTATCTTCCATCCTTTCTCAAGGTGGTGAACGGCATTCCCAACAGCGTCTCATCGCTGATCCTGATGGGCGCGAGCGTGGTGGCGCTGGTGTCGGCAGTATTTTTCGGCGCCGTCAGCGATTTCATTGGACGCAAGAAGACGTTCCTTCTGGTCGGGGTCTGCATGGCCGTTCTGCTGCCGGTCTGTTACCTCGGCTTGGCAAAAACAACCGACACGACCACCATTACGTTTTATGCGCTGGCGATCGCCTTCCTCGGCAACGCCGGCTATGCGCCGATCCTGATCTTCCTCAACGAACGGTTTCCGACCGAGATCCGCGCCAGCGGCACCGGGTTGTCGTGGAATATAGGCTTTGCGCTTGGCGGCATGATGCCCACCTTCGTGTCGCTCGCGAGTGCCGGTCCGGCGCAGATTCCGATGTCACTGTCGGTCTTCATCGTCGTCATCTTCGCCATCTACCTGATAGGTGCGTTGCTGATCCCCGAGACCAAGGGCGATTTCCGCTGATTTCGGAAGCGGTGGCCGCCACAGCGGCCGCCGCATTCCCTGGAGTTTGGGAAATATGAACGAGCCGGAGTTTGACGACGTCATCATCGGCGGTGGATCCGCCGGCTGTGTGGTCGCAAATCGGTTGTCGGCAAACGGTGCCCGCCGCGTGCTGCTGATCGAGGCAGGTCAGGATACATTGCCGGGAGCGGAGCCTGCCGAGATCCTCGACAGCTATCCGATGCCGTTGTTCCACGGCGACCGCTATATCTGGCCGGGACTCACCGCATCGGCCGGCCGAGTTGGAAACGGAGCGGCGTTTTCGCGCGCCTATGAACAGGGGCGCGTGATGGGAGGCGGCTCCAGCATCAACGTGCAGTCGGCCAATCGCGGCCTGCCGCGCGACTATGAAGAGTGGCGCGATCTCGGCGCCGAAGGCTGGGGCTGGGATGACGTCCTGCCTTATTTTCGCAAGCTGGAAACCGATCTCGATTTCGGCGGTCCTTTGCACGGCACCGATGGCCCGCTTCCGATCCGCCGGATTGCACGAGCCCAATGGCCGGCGTTCGGCGCAGCGGTCGGCGAGGCCTTTGCTGCCACGGGGATTCCGTTCAGGCACGATCAAAACGGCGAGTTCGAGGACGGCATTTTCCCGCCGGCGTTCTCCAATCGGGACGACCGCCGCGTCTCGACGGCGTCGGGCTATCTGGACGCAGCAACGCGCCGCCGCGAGAATCTGACCATCTGGGCTGATACCATCGTCGATGGTCTGACGTTGAACGGACGCCGCGCCGCCGGCGTTCGCGTGACTCGGAACGGCGAGAGCGTGTCGGTCCGCGCCGGCCGGGTGATCGTGACGGCGGGCGCCATTCTTTCGCCTGCGATTCTGATGCGGGCCGGGATAGGACCGGCGGCCGCGCTTCGCGCTCTCGGAATCGACGTCGTCATCGACCGGCCCGGCGTCGGCAGCAATTTGCGCGACCATCCCGCGCTGACCTTCTGTCAGTTCCTGCCGCGATCGCTGCGGCTGTCCCGATTGCAAAGGCGGGCGAGTTTCGTCGCGCTGCGCTATTCGTCCGGCGTTGATGGTTGCGATCGCTCCGACATGTACATCACCGCGTCGGCCCGTGCCGGCTGGCATCAACTCGGCGCGCGGCTCGGTCTTTATTTCCTCTGGTGCAACCGGCCCTATTCCGCCGGGCGAGTCTCGCTGTCATCGCCCGACCCACGGCAATATCCATCCGTCGACCTCAACCTCCTCGGGGACCAGCGCGACCTTGAACGGATGATGGCGGCGGTGAAGATGCTTTCCGCGCTGGTCATCCATCCGGCGCTCAATGTCGCTGCCGAGGATTTCTTTCCGGCGTCGTTTTCGCCGCGGATCAAGCGGTTGAGCCAGTTCAGCCGCGCCAACGGACTGGCGGCCTCCGTCCTCGGCGCCCTGCTGGATCTTCCTGCGCGATTTCGTCATCTCGTGATCAAGCAATTTCTGCTGAACGGAACCGCGTTTCAGGATGTGATCAAGGACGAGCACGTGCTTGCGGACTTCGTTCATCGCAGCGTGTTCGGCGTCTGGCACCCGACAGGCACGTGCCGGATGGGCGACCCCAGTGACCCACATGCCGTCGTCGATCCCGGCGGCAAGGTGATCGGCAGCGAAAATCTCTATGTCGCCGATGCTTCGGTGATGCCGCGTCTGCCCACCGCAAATACCAACATCCCGACCATCATGATTGCTGAAAAGATCAGCGATGTTCTGCTCTCTCGCAGGTAATTCGTCCGAGGCAGATCAGGCTGCGGCCAAGCAATGTCTGCTCTTCGCGATGCTCAGCGCCATGTCAAAACGCTGCGCTCCACGCGAGACACGATCAGGCTGATCAGGAATCCAAGCACGGACAGCACCACGACACCGGCAAGCAGTTGATCCGTCTGCATCAGGCTTCCAGCCTGCAGCACGAACGAACCAATTCCCCTTTCCGCCCCGATCATTTCAGCAGAGACCAGCAAGATCAGCGCGAGCGCCGAGGAGATGCGAAACCCCGCCAGGATGGCCGGGAGAGCGCCCGGCAACAGCACTTTGAAAATGATCGAACGAGCCGGGAGGTTGAAGCTCAATCCCATCCGGACCAATTGACGGCCGACATTTTCGACACCGCTGGTGGTGCTGATGGCCGTCGGGAAAAATACGCCCAGCGCGATGGTCGCAACTTTCGACGGCTCGCCAATTCCAAACCACAATATGAACAGCGGAAGCATGGCGATCTTTGGTATCGGAAACAGCGTGCCGATCAACGGCGTGCCGACCGAGCGTGCGACGCTCGACACACCCATCAGTGTTCCCACGAACAGGCCGGCCAGCGTGCCGATGGTCCAGCCGCTCAAGATCCGAAGCAGCGACACGCCTATATCCGCCAGAAGCGTTCCGTGAACGGAGAGATTCCATAACGCGCGCAACACCGAGATTGGATCTGGCAAAAACAACGGATCGGCCCAGCCGCTAAGCGTCACGCCCGCCCATAATGCCATGACAGCGGCGGCGGTGAGCCAGGACACCGAGACGATCGGTTCCACTAAAAGGCGGCCACCCCGATATGGCACCTCGCGCTCATCGAGCGTCGGCGAATGAATTCCATCAATATGGTTCGTTGGCTCAGCTATGCTCATCTGCCAGCTCCCTGTCAGCCAGTTGAGCCTCGTTACGGATGTTGTCCCACAGTCGCTGATGAAGTTGCGCCATTGGTTCGGCGGCTATCGGCTTGCGGCGGTCGGCCCGGGGAATGGGGACCTGCAATTCTTCGATAATTCGTCCGGGCCGGCGCGACAGCGCGACGACCCTGTCCGCCAGAATCAAGGCTTCATCCAGATTGTGCGTGACGTGCAGCGTCGCGGTTTGCTGCTGATCGTATATTTTAAGAAAATCCTCCATCAGCAATTCACGGGTCTGCGCATCGAGCGCCGACAAGGGTTCGTCCATCAGCAGAACGGCCGGATCGACGGCGAGAGCCCTGGCGATTCCGACTCTTTGCCGCATGCCGCCTGAAAGCTGCTTCGGAAGCGCCTTCTTGAAATCCAGCAGGCCGGTTCGCGCCAGGCAATCATCGACCTTTTCGCGAATTTCAGCCGGCGTCAGCCCGTGATCTTCCAGGACCAGCCCGACGTTTCCCTCGACCGTCCGCCAGGGGAGCAGTGCAAAATCCTGAAAAACGAATGTAAACGGATTGAACGACTTTTGGATGTTGCCGGTGACGACAACCCGTCCCGACATGGGCTTGATAAGCCCGCCGACGATGCCGATCAGGGTGGACTTCCCGCACCCCGATGGTCCGACAATGGCCACGGTCTCACCGCTCGCGACCTTGAAGCTTATGTTTTGTAGGACGTTGAGCTGCGAGTAGCCGTGGCTCACGTCGTCGATGACGACCTGCATGGGGAGCTGTCCGTGTCGGATGTTTGGCGGGTGTTACATTCAAGGGCGCGCGGTCACGAACTCCGCATCAATAATCCCGTTTGCCGTGACGTCCGCGCCGACCTTGTTCTGCTGCTTCCAGGTCTCGATCTGATGGCTGATGTCGTCGACATCCAGCTCAGCCTTTCTGTCGATGAAGTTCAGGCTTTCGAGAACCTCGTCGGGGCTCAGACCGGAATATTTGCTCAGCGTCTGTATGATAGCGTCTTTCTGGGATGCTTCCGGGGAGGTTTCGGCGAAGATCGCATCGTGATACAGCGCGGCGCCTTTCTTGTAGGCTCTCACGAAGCGTTCGATGAGCTCGCGATGCTTGGCCGCGGTATCACCGGTGGTGAATACCGCGCCCAATTGCCAGGGCGTTTCGTCTCCCACCCAGCCAATGATCTTGACGTCGCCGCTCTTCTCCGCCGGCAAGGCAATGTAAGCGTTCAACAGCCCGGCATCGATCTGCTTGCCCTTGATCGCTGCGAGCACGTTGCTGAATGTCTGAAGCGGCACCAGCTTCATGCCCGCAATATCGAATCCGTATTTCTGCGAAGCCAAAAGGAGAGAGTAATGGTACGGCGACCCGACCGTCGTCAGACCGAACCTTGCGCCCTTGAGGTCTTTGACGGACTTGATTCCCTTCTCATAGGCTTCCTTCGACACCACATAGGCGCCGGTCGAATGTCCGGGCTCTTCACGCGCGCCAGCCGCGACGATCTTCAGCGATTGCTTTCCGGCCATGTTGTAAAAGCCCGCGCTGAGGCCGGTGATGCCGAACTGGGCATCGCCTGACGCGACAGCTACGGCGACCGGCTGGGCGGCATTGAAATATTTGAAGTCGAGCGTGATGCCCTCGTCACGAAAGAATCCCCGATCGTCGGCGACGAAAATCGCGGCTGAAGCGAGCGACTTGGTCGCCGATACCGAAATGGTCTCGGCATGGGCATTCATCGCCACGGCACTGAAGCCGACCCCCAACCAGAACAAACGAAGCAGATTCATCGGGTGTATTTCCTCTCCGCGAGCCATATCGCTTGGCTTTCGGACGAACTTAATTCGACATCTCACCTTGCGCAATGGTAAAACAGATACCGCAATAGTGAAAGACGCGATGATGAAGAGCCAGATCTCGAAAAGCAATCACGGCACCGCACCCCGGCGCGGCATTCAATCGATTGAAATAGGTGCGAAAATCCTGCGTGCGGTCCGGGAGTCGCCGACGCCGCTGCAGCTCAAGGACATTTCGTCGCGGACCGGAATGGCGCCCAGCAAGGCGTTCCGGTATCTCGTCAGTTTCGTCGAGACCGGATTGCTGCGGCAGAATCCCCAGAACGGGCGGTACGATCTGGGCCCGTTTTGTCTGGAGCTTGGACTGTCCGCGCTGGGCCGGATCGACGAGATGGACGTTCTCTGGGACGGCCTTGTTCGCGTCACCGAACAACTCGGCCGCGACGCGCATTTCAGCGTATGGGGCGCCAGCGGTCCGATGATTGCCCGCTGGAAGCACGGCCTGACCGAGATCGCGATCCGGGTCCGGGACGGGGCGGTGCTTCCGCTGTTGTCGAGCGCCACCGGCAGAGTGTGGGCCTGCTATCTGCCGCGGACCCAGACGCAAGCGCTCATGACGAGCGAGCTCGAGACGCTGGCCGAGCAATCCCGAAAATCGATCGAGGATCTGCGTGACTATTATGAAGAGCGGATTTCCGCGGTGCGGATGCATGGCCTGGCGCGGGCGGACCAGGAAAAACGCCAGGGCATCAGCGCGCTCTCCGGGCCGATCTTCAATCGCGCCGGCATTGCCTACGCGATGACGCTGCTGGGCCCGACCGGCGACATCGATCTCTCCTATCAGGGCGAAACAGCCGTCAAGTTTCGGGCCGTGTTGGAGGATCTTTCGAAGCGGTTGGGTCAAACACCCTCGTTTATTAAACAATAGTGAATGAGTTGACCGATAGCGAAATGCTGTTACATCTCGACCGACAAGGCGGCCGTCATGAAGGAGCCGCTTAATACGGGAGAGGCTGATGCGTGTGGCTATTGTGGGCGCCGGGCTTGGTGGATTGACCGCAGCGATCGCACTCCGGCAGCGCGGCTTCACCGTCGATGTCTATGAGCAGGCCGGGCAACTCGGCGAGGTCGGCGCTGGAATTCAGCTCGGTCCCAATGCGATGCGCGTCTTCCAGGCGCTCGGGCTGGAGAAAGAAGTCATCTCGATTGCTTTCGAACCAGATCGGCACGTGGTTCGCAGCTGGAACAACGGCAATCTCATCTCCGCGACGCAAATGCGCGGGATATACAATCATCAGTACGGGGCGGGATATTACGGCGCCCACCGAGCCGACTTTCATGGTGTTCTCGTTCGCGCGCTGCCGCCCGACTGCATTCACCTGAATGCGAAGCTGGTAAATGTTTCGCAATCCGAAACCGAGGCAACGCTGACCTTCGAAGACGGACGTCAGGTCACGAGCGACGTCGTCATCGGCGCGGACGGCATCCACTCCGTGGTCCGCACCGGCCTGTTCGGCGCAGCCAATCCCCGCGCTACCGGAAACATCTGCTGGCGCGGCCTTGTCCCGGCGGATGCTATTCCGAAGGATTTGGTTTCACCCGACATGAACGCCTATTTCGGGCCCAATGGCACGGTGGTGACCTACTTCGTGCGGCGCGGCGAAATGGTGAACTGGATTGCCCATTTCGAGTCCGACTGGAACGAGGAATCCTGGCGCGTGCAGACCGACTGGAAGGAAGTCAGCCGCGCCTATGACGGCTGGCATCCGACCCTGGCGGCGCTCTTTGCCCGCACCGAGACCTGCTACAAATGGGCGCTGCTCGACCGCGACCCGCTGAATGCGTGGACCAAGGGCAGGGTGACGTTGCTCGGCGATGCGGCTCACCCGATGCTGCCTTATCTGGCGCAGGGCGCTGCGATGGCGGTCGAAGACGGTTACGTGATCGCGGCGCTTCTCGACATGCACCGGTCGAACCCGCAACTCGCGCTGAAGCAGTACGAGCAGATCAGGCTGCCGCGCACCTCGCGCGTTCAACTCACGGCGCGTGAGCGGTCGAAGACCAACCATCTGACATCGCCGCTGGCGCGGCTGAGCCGCGACTTGCGTTATCGGGTCAGGAAATGGCTGCGTCCGAATGAACACACCTATCAGATCGAGTGGATCTACGGTCACGATGTGACCGCCCAGGAAAACTTGACGATGAAGGCGGCGTAGCTACGCGCGCTTGGATGCCGAGGTTTAGGAAATCCGGCCGCGATTTGCCTCACTGGTTTTTCGGTGATGCCGCGGATGCGAAGTCAGGCCTGCACGATCTGCCACGTGGCGCGCGCCGGATAAGATTGCACAATTCAAGGAGGCCCAATGATTGATGTCGCCAAAGCCGTCGCAAAACTCTCAGACGCAAAACAACTCTCCGACGTTTATTCGGTTTTGTCGAATGTCGGGATGGGGCCGGGCTGGAACAAGCCGGAGCCGTCGCTGTGGCCCGCGCCGCGCAAGACTTTCAACCCGGCGCACTGGTCCTACACGGTCGCGAAGGCCGCGCTGGATGCCGCAGGTCCGTTGATCAGCACCGAACTGGCCGAGCGCCGCAATCTGATCCTGGCCAATCCCATTCCTGGCAACACCTATGGGACCGCGCGGACGCTGGTCGCGGCGTATCAAATGGTGCGGCCGCATGAAACCGCTCGCAGCCACCGGCACACGCCCAATGCACTTCGTCTCGTCGTCGACGCCGCGCCGGAAACCTACACCATCGTGCAAGGCAAGAAGATACCGATGCTGCCGGGTGATGTCCTGCTGACGCCGAACTGGCTCTGGCATGGTCACGCCAATGACAGCGACCAGAATGCTTACTGGATCGACTTTCTCGATGCGCCGCTGGTCCAGCTCCTCGAACCGATGTTCCTCGAGCATTTTCCCGACGGAATCGAGAAGACCGACGACGTCGACGGGAATTCGCCGATGCGGTTTGCCTATGCCGAAACGCAGGGCCGGCTCGACGCCGCCAAACCCGCGCAGGATGGCACCCTGGAAGTCGAGCTCGGCAATCCCGCGCTCGACACCATCGCCTTGTTCGTCCGTCGCCTCAAGCGTGGTGACCGGTCGGCGCCGGTACAATCGACCGCCAACAATATCTATGCCGTGATCGAGGGCGAGGGCGTAACGACGATCGACGACCAGTCGTTCGCCTGGCAGCGAGGCGACGTGTTCGTCGCCCCGGGTTGGCGCAAGCACGTCCATGAGGCCAAATCGAACGCGCATCTGCTTCGCGTGACCGACGAGCCGGTGTTGCAGAAGTTTCGCTGGCTTCGGGCCTTCACCTGAAATCCGGGGAATGGACGGCACCCTGAAAGGTCATTCCGGCTGCTTGTCCCGACTTTCTAATCCGCACCGTGCCTTCGAATGTTCCGGGCTGTTCCGATAGCCCCCGATATTGCGAAGGACTTTTATGCCGACGAAGAGCGGCACGAGGGGAAGCATAGTGATGCTAGGAAACGAAGCGCTCCACTCGGCCGATTCGGCGGCGGAAGAAACGGCGGTGGCCCGCAAGGTCTATCGCCGGCTGAGCTGGTTTCTCGTGCTGCTGTTCATCTGTTCCTATCTGGACAGGATCAATATCAGCTTCGCCGCGCTGGCGATGAACAAGGATCTCGGCCTGACCGCGACCATGTACGGCCTTGCCGGCAGCATCTTTTATATCGCGTATGTGCTGGCCGAGATTCCCAGCAACATGATGATGCCGCGGTTCGGCGCGCGAATCTGGATCCCGCGCATCATGATCACATGGGGGCTGGCCTCGGCCGCGACCGTATTTGCCGTCGGCCCCTACAGTCTGTACGCATTGCGCGCGCTGACCGGGCTCGCCGAAGCCGGCTTTATGCCGGGCGTGCTTCTCTATCTGACGTACTGGTTTCCGTCGGCCTACCGCGCGCGTGCGACGGCGCTGTTCATCATGGCGCAGCCGATCACCATCATGTTCGGCTCCAGCGTATCGGGCCTGATCCTGGATATGCACGGTTTCCTCGGCCTCGCGGGATGGCGCTGGCTGTTCCTGCTGGAGGGCTTGCCCGCCGTCATCCTCGGCGTGGTCGCGTTTTTCTACCTGAGCAATCGGCCGGAAGAGGCGAACTGGCTGACCGCCAGGGAAAAAACCGTTTTGCGGAACGCGCTGGCGAAAAGCGAGGTGGCTTCGCGAAATGAGCGGGCCGCAGCCCCGACGAGCGGAATTCTGGGCGAGCTGTTCAGCGCTCCCGTTCTGCTGCTTGCGCTGACATATCTTGGCCTGGTCGTCTCGCTCGTGACAAACTCGACATGGGTGCCGCAAATCGTTCGGGCATTCGTCTCCAACGGCAGTTACGCAACGATCGGCCTGATCGCGGCTCTGCCATCGCTCGCCGCCATTCTGATCATGCCGCTATGGAGCGCCAGTTCGGATCGCCGGCAGGAGCGCCGGTGGCACGTCATGCTTCCGATGGGGCTAGCAGCGATCGGCTGGCTCTGTGTGGCCTTTCTTTCCGATCCGGCGCTCAGACTTGTCGGTTTGATTTTCTGTTCGGTCGGAACGTTTGCCGCGCAGGGCATTTTCTGGACGCTTCCCGCCACATTCCTGTCTCCTCTGGCGAGACCGGTGGGAATAGCCATGGTCAACACCATCGGAATGATCGGGACCACCATCGGGCCGGTTACCGTCGGTTGGTTGAAGGACTTCACCGGGACATTCGTCAGCGGTCTGGTCTTTGTTGCGAGCTGCGTCGCGCTGAGTGCGCTGTGTGTCCTGATCGTTCCGCGGATGCGGCGCGATGAAGAAATTTCGGTGAAGGCCGTGCCCGCCGATCCATCCCTGATAAGCCGGTGACCTGCCGAAATCGAAAAATCCGAAACGACTACGGGAAAAGACCAGATGAAGTTACTGAGATTCAACGGCGGCCGCATTGGTCTGCTTGATGGCGACAAGGTTTATGACGCGACGGATGCTATTGGGATAGATCCGAAGGCCTGGCCGCCGACCGGCATGGTGCAGCTCATCGCCAATTTCGAAACGCTTCGGCCCAAACTGGAGCAGGCGCTGAAGGGAGAAGGCGTTCCAATCGGCAGCGTTTTACTGGATGCGCCATTGGTGTGGCCGCACAAGCTATTGGCCTATCCCGTCAACTATCTGGCGCATGGCCATGAAATGAATTCGAAGAACCGTGCCAACATCAACGGGTTTTTCCTGAAGGCGAATTCGTCGATCAGCGGACCGCGGGACCCCATCGTTCTGCCCGACGTGCCGACCAGAGAAATTCACCACGAGTGCGAACTTGGCCTGATTATCGGCAAGAGGGGCCGTCAGATCGAGCTCTCCTCCGCGCTCGATTATGTATTCGGCTATTGCTGCCTGATCGACTGCACCGTTCGCGGCAGCGAAGAACGCGTGATGCGGAAATCCTACGACACGTTCACGCCGATCGGTCCCGTCATCGTGACCAAGGACGAGGTCGGCGATGCCAGCAATCTCGGCATGAAGCTGTGGGTCAATGACGTATTGAAGCAAGACGCCAACACCAGAGACTTGCTGGTGGACATTCCCAACATGATCACGATGGCGGCATCCGTTTTGACACTCGAACCAGGCGACATCATCGCAACGGGGACACCCGCTGGCGTTGGTCCGATCCACGCCGGCGATGTCGTCACGATCGAGATCGACCGGGTGGGACGCATGCAGATTCCAGTCGTGCAAGGCAAGGGCGGAGACAACCTTGCCATCAAGAAGGAGCCGCTGCAGTGAGCGCCCGAACCCCTGTACTGATCGTGGGTGCGGGACCGGTCGGCCTTGCACTCGCGGGCGAGCTGGCGTGGCGCGGCGTAGCTTGCACGCTGATCGAGAAAACAGACGGTTCGATCACGCAGCCGAAGATGGATCTCATCGGGCCGCGCACGATGGAGTTCTGCCGCCGCTGGGGAATTGCCGAACAAGTCAAGAATTGTCCTTACAATCCCGATCATCCGCAGGACAATGTCTGGCTCGAGAGCCTGACCGGATACGAGTTCGGGCGGGAAGTTTTTCCGGCGCCGCGAGACGCAAAGCCGCCGCCGCAGAGCCCGGTCGGGCGGGAGCGCTGCCCGCAGGATATGTTCGATCCCATTCTCCGGAAATGGGTCGAGACCATGCCGGCCGCAACCTTGCGCTATCAAACCACGCTGCTGAGCTTCGTCGAAGGCGCGGATGGCGTGAAAGCCACGCTGCAAAACGAAGCCGGCGAAGAGGAGACCATCGAAGCCGACTTCCTTGTCGGGGCGGACGGCGGCGGCAGTACCGTCCGGCAGGGGCTGGGCATCGCGATGACCGGCAACGCCGCGCTTACCTATACAACCAACGTCATTTTCCGGTGCCCCGGTTTCTGGCGGTTGCACGACAAGAAAAAGGGCTACCGGTTCATCTTCATCGGGCCTGAAGGGACATGGTGCACGCTGGTGGCCATCGACGGTTACGACCGGTTCAGGTTTTCCATTATCGGCGACGAAACAAAACGCACGCTCTCGGAGGCCGAAGTTCGGGCATCGATCGTCCGCGCCATGGGGAAGGATTTTGCGTTTGACGTGCTTTCGATCGTGCCCTGGGTTCGCAGGGAGATGGTTGCGGATTCCTACGGAACCAAACGCGTCTTTCTGACGGGCGATGCGGCGCATCTCAATTCTCCGACCGGCGCTTTCGGCATGAACACCGGCATGCAGGATGCCGTCGATCTCGGCTGGAAGCTCGCCGCGATGGTGCAGGGCTGGGGAGGGCAGCGGCTGCTTGAATCCTACGGACCGGAACGCCGCCCGGTTGCATTGCGCAACGTCGAGGAAGCCAGCGCCAATCTTCGGCGCATGCTCTCGTCGCGACAAAAACTCTCGCCGCTGGTGTTCGAGAAGAGCGCAGCGGGCGATGTTGCGCGAAAGGAATTCGGCGATTTCTACACACAAATCATGAAGCATGAGTGGTTCACGCTGAATATCCATCTGGGGTATCGCTACGACCGCTCGCCCATCATATGTCCGGATGGGACGCCGACGCCGAATGATCCTCCGATGACGTACATGCCGACGGCGCGGCCTGGTTCGCGCGCGCCGCACATTTGGCTGGCGCCGGATGTTTCGACGCTGGATCTGTTCGGCCGGGAATATGTTCTCCTGAAACTAGATCCGTCGCTGGATGTCTCGCTGCTCGCGGAGGCAGCAAAGCGACGCAAGATGCCGTTCAAGACCGTCGAACTTACCGATCGTGCGGTAAGGGATGCCTATATCGACAGCCTCATTCTGGTAAGGCCTGACGGCTTTGTCTGCTGGCGTTCCGACCGGCTTCCCGATGACCCCAGCGGTTTGATCGATATCGTGCGAGGCGAAAGTTTCAGCGCATCCGCTGAAAAAACCGAAAGCGGTGAAAATCGCACCGCGCAGGCGCTGTCGGCAGAACTGTAGTCAGTGCGCTGAACTTGATATCCGGCGCATCCGGAGCCGTTGCCGGTCAAGTGGCGGCGGCAATGTCACCGGGTTCATTGTCTCTGCCGCGTTCGGTCAGGGACTTGATCAACGATGCCTTCACGCCCGCGACGTGTTCGCGCATCAGCATTTCTGCCCGCCATGGCTGTCGGGATTCGACCGCCTCAAAAATGCGATGGTGATCGTCGTGGCGGCGGCGCACGTCGCGATGTTCGAACGCCACGATGTTTCGGCTCGATGACATCGGCACATGATGGCAAATGCGGATCATCTCGGCGAGCATGCGATTGCGCGCAGCCGCCAGCAGGGTGTCGTGGAAGTCTCCGTTGATGTTGCGATAGATCATGAGATCGCCGGGTTCGAACGAGCCGCGTTCAAGTAGCCTGTCTCCGGCGGCGAGGCTGCGTTCGATCACCGCTTTCTCGTCCGGAGTGAGGCCGCGTTCCGCGGCAAAGCGCGCAGCGACGCCTTCAAGCGAGGCACGGATCTCGTAAGCATCGACAATGGCATCGAGCGGAAACTCGCGCACCGTGAAGCCGCGGTTGGGCGCGTAATCCAGCAGCCCTTCACCGGCGAGTGCTTGCAACGCGGCGCGAACCGGCGTGCGCGAAACCCCCAGCGTTCGGCTCAGCCTGACCTCGTTGAGCCTTTCGCCGGCGCCGGCCGAACCGACCAGGATGGCTTCGCGGATCTGATCCATGACGGACAGGGCACGGTTGCCGGGGCGCGATCCGCCGGCTGCGTCAAAGGCGATGTCCTCAGACTGGTCCGTCATGGCGTCCGCGCTGTCAAAGTGAATACACCTGTGTCGTGCTCCGACGTCATCCCATCATAGGTTTTGCTTTAAATCCATATTTTTAATTGCATAATTTAGGTGCGTATAAACTAGTCACGCCGTGGAAATGATATGCAAAGGCCAAAGTGTATGTAATTTTTGTTGACTTGGCGATGGCCATCGACAAACGATGGGCCATCCGACGGCGGTGAAGGCAGTGTGCGTTTCATGGCGATGGCGACTCCCGATATCAGTGAAAATGCCATTGAGCTGATGACTGCTGATCGCGGCCCGCATCACGAGCCGCTCGGCTTCGGCATCGATCGGCGGAAATTGTCGCAGACGTCCTGGAATCCATTGCTGTGAGGTCCGTCATGAACCTTGGTGTCGACCGCCCTAAGGCTGCTGTTGTCGCGATCGACCTGCATCGCGGCCATCTGGACATGGCGGTGGCGACGATGCCGACCACGCCCGAGGTTGCCGCCCGCATCATCGCCGCCAACAAGCGGTTGTTCGACTGGTGCCGCAGCGTCGACATTCCGGTCGTCCACCAGCTAACGTCTTATCGCGACGCCGAAGAAATTCGCGCCAATCCGTTCTGGCGCACCCGCGCCGAGGACCCGGCCGCGACCCGCAAGAACGTGATGCGTCATAACATCATCGGCGGACCCGGCTGCACGGTGATGCCGCAGTTGTTCGAAGCCGGCGACCTGATCGTCGATACCAAGAAGCGCTACGACTGCTTCCTCGGCACCGACCTCGATTTCCTGTTGCGTGCACGCGGAATCAATACGCTGCTGATCACGGGCGTGAACACCAATTCCTGCGTGTTGGCGACCACGACCGCCGCCAATGTTCGCGACTACGCGGTGATCGTGGTGGAAGACTGCGTCGACAGCATGGACGGCCCCGAACTGCACGCGGCGGGTCTGGCCTGCATCAAAACAGCCTTTGGCTTTGTCATGAATACCGACGCGGTGATGGCGCTCGACGGGCTGGCCCCGCGCCGGGACAGTGCCGCATGACTGCCCAGCTTCTCAATCCACGAAAGAGTATCCTGTCGTGACCAGCCCCATGATTCCGCGCGACCGCAGCGATTATTCCGCCATCGTCGATCGTCCCGCGTTGAAGCTGCCGGGCGGTGCTCGCATCGTGATCTGGACCATCGTGAATCTTGAAGTGTGGGACATCGCCAAGCCGATGGCGCGGCAGGTCATCCCTCCGCCTACGGGGATTCCACTGCTGCCCGATGTGCCGAACTGGAGCTGGCACGAATATGGCATGCGCGTCGGCGTGTGGCGTTTCTTCGATCTCTACAAACGTCTCGGGATCGCGCCGACACTCTCGATCAACGCCCGGGTCTGCGAGGATTATCCCCGCGTTGCGCAGCAGGCCAGGGACGCCGGTTGGGAATTCATGGGCCATGCTTATGAACAGGGGCCGATTCATAAAGAACCGGACCAAAAGGCGATGATCGAGCGCGCCATGGGCGTGATCGAACGATTCACCGGCAAGCGGCCGGTCGGCTGGCTCGGGCCCGGCCTGACCCAGACCTTCGAGACTCCCGAATATCTCGCCGAGGCCGGTGTCAAATATATCGGAGACTGGGTCTATGACGACGAGCCGACCGTGATACGCACGGCGAAAGGACCATTGGTGACGCTGCCTTATACAGTGGAACTGAATGATATTCCGATGATGATGGTGCAGCATCACGAGAGCGATCATCTGCTCAAGCGCACCATCGATTGCTTCGACCGGCTGTATGAGGAGAGCAAGGTGCGCCCGAAGATCCTGTCGCTCGCAATTCATCCTTACATCAGCGGCCAGCCGTTTCGGATCAAGTTTCTCGAAGCGATCTACGACTACGTCAACAAGTTCGAGGGCGTCGTGCATTGGAACGGGGAGCAGATCCTCGATTGGTATAACGGCCAGATCGCCGGCAAAGCGGGATCGAAATCGTGAATATCGCAGCCCCACGCGTGCTGCCCGCCATTGCCGCAACCGAGCTGCCAGTCGCGGGCGGCGGCATGTTTCCGGTGCGCCGCGTTTATTGCGTCGGCCGCAATTATCTCGATCATATCCGTGAGATGAAGGAGGCCGACGAGCGCGATCCGCCGTTCTTCTTTCAGAAACCGCGCGATGCCGTGGTGCCCAACGGTTCGGATGTACCGTATCCGCCGTTCACCTCGGACTTCCAGTTCGAGGTTGAACTGGTGATCGCCATCGGCCGCGCCGGGAACGATATAGCCGTCGAGGATGCGCGCGATTACATCTGGGGTTACGCGGTCGGCATCGATCTCACGCGCCGCGATCGTCAGCGCGATGCCCGCGATCTGCGTTTGCCGTGGGAGGTTGGCAAGAGCTTCGATGCCTCGGCGCCATGCGGCACCATCGCGCCCGCCCGCGATGCCCGTCATTTCAAAGGCTGCAATATTACGCTTTCAGTCAATGGCATCGAGCGTCAGCGCGGCGATATCGGTCAGATGATCTGGAACGTGCCCGAGGTGATTGCGCAACTGTCGCGGCAGGTCACGCTTGGCGCGGGCGATCTGATCTACACCGGCACACCGGCCG
This sequence comes from Bradyrhizobium sp., assembly GCA_028290305.1. The sequence goes on along the minus strand of JAQGKC010000013.1, from coordinate 48,367 downwards.
GCGTCGGCCCGGTCGTGCCGGGCGACCAGATCCTGGCCCAGATTGACGGATTGCCGTCGCTCACCATCACCATCACGCCACCGGAAGCATGACCATGTTGCCCACAGAACGCATTTCCTATTCGCCGATCGCAACCCGCCCGCCGCTCAAGCTGCCGAACGGCGCACGCATGGCGGTTTGGGTGATCGTCAATGTGGAAGAATGGGACGCCAACCAAACCATGCCGCGCACGGTGCTGACGCCGCCCGCCGGCGGTTCGCCGACTCCCGACATTCCGAATTGGGCCTGGCATGAATACGGTAATCGCGTTGGGTTCTGGCGTATGCTCAAGGTGTTTGACGAGTTCAGGATTCCCGGCGTGCTCGCGATCAACGGTTCGGCGCTTGCGGCCTATCCGCCGATTGTCGAGGCCGCGTTACAGCGCAACTGGGAATTCATGGGGCACGGCTTTACCCAACGCAACATGCAGAAGGTTGAGAATGAACGCGAGGACATCCGCAAAACCGCTGATGTGATTGCCAGGGCGACCGGCAAGCGCCCGCGCGGCTGGCTCGGGCCTGGTCTCACCGAAACATGGGAGACGCCGGATCTGCTCAAGCAGGAAGGTTACGATTACGTCGCGGACTGGGTGCTGGACGACCAGCCGGTGTGGCTGAAGACCACGACGACGCCCATCGTCAACGTACCCTACACCCAGGAATGCAACGACGTCGCGATGATGCTGATCCAGCATCACAAGGCTTCGGAATATTACGACCGCGCCATCGACCAGTTCGAGCAGATTTATGACGACGCGGCGGATTCAGCCCGCATCATGGCGCTGGTGGTGCATCCCTACATCATGGGCGTGCCTCATCGCCTGAAATATTTTCGCCGCATCTTCGAGAAGATACGGCAGAAGTCCGATGTCGCTTTCATGACCGGTGAACAGATCCTCGACTGGTATCTTTCGGTGGGGCCGAAAGCGCCCTAGGCACACATCAGGGATGAGCATCTTTCAACTTCTCAACGGGTTGACCTTCGCCGCGCTGCTGTTTGTGGTGGCGAGCGGCTTTACCCTGATCTTCGGGCTGCTGCGCATCGTCAATCTGGCGCATGGCGCGCTGTATTTGTTCGGCGGCTATGTCGGTTACAGCGTCGCGGTCAAGAGCGGCAGTTTCGTGCTGGGCGGCGCCGGCGCCATGGCCGCGATCGCGGTGATCGGTTTCGTGCTCGATCAGGGACTGCTGCGCTTCGTGCGCGGCAACGAATTGCGTCAGGTGCTGCTGACGCTCGGTGTCGCCTTCGTGCTGAACGATCTGGCGTTGGTGATCTGGGGCGGCGACAGTTTCACGGTGCCGATCCCGCAAATGCTTCGCGGCGGCCTGCGCGTGTTTGGTGTGTTCTATCCGACCTACCGGCTGTTCGTGCTGGCCGTCGGTATTGTCGTGTTCGCGGCACTTTGGTTATTGCTGAATCGCACGCGGCTCGGCGCGCTGATCCGCGCCGGTGTCGATGACGCCGAGATGGTGGAAGCGTCGGGCGTCAATATCCGGCGCGTGTTCCTGGTCACTTTCCTGCTCGGCTCGGCGCTGGCCGGGCTCGGTGGATTATTGGGCGGAGCGTTTCTGTCGCTGTATCCATCGGCCGACGCCGAGATCCTCGTGTTCAGCCTCGCTGTCGTGATCGTCGGCGGCCGTGGCAGCCTGGTCGGCGTCGGCGTCGGTAGCCTGCTGGTCGGGCTGCTCAACACGCTCGGTCAGGTGATGTTTCCGGAACTCGCTTATTTCGTGATCTTCGGTCCAATGGCGGTGCTGCTGGCATTCCGCCCGCTCGGTCTGTTCGGAAGGGCGGCATGACGGCGATGCAAGCAAGCCTCGCTCCTGCGCGTTTTGCCGGCATGACCGGCCGCGCTCTGCTGATGGCCGCGATCATCATCGCTGCCGCGGCGGCCTTGCCGTTGGTATTGTCAAACTATCAGGTTGGACTCGCCACCGAGGTGCTGATCTTCGGCATTCTCGCGATGTCGATCGATATCCTTGCAGGCTTCGCCGGGCGTACGTCGCTCGGCCACGGAGCGATTTTCGGCGTGTCCACCTACGTGGTTGTTTACGCCACGGCCCAGGTCGGGCTGCCGCCCGCCGAGGCTTTTATACTCGGTGTTTTCGCGGCGACGTTGGCTGCGGCGATTTTCGGTTTGCTCGCGGTGCGCACCTCCGGCGTTTACTTCCTGTTGCTGACATTGGCGCTCGGCATGATTGTCTGGGGCATCTGCCTGCGCTGGACGCAAGTGACCGGCGGCGAGAACGGCATGCGTGGCGATGTCCGTCCGGCGTTGCTGCTTACTCACAGCGGCTTCTACTGGGCGGTGCTCGCGGGAGCCGTGGTGGCGGCTTATGCGATGTGGCGATTCGTGCATTCGCCGTTTGGGCTGACGCTGCGCGGCATTCGCGACAGCGAAAGCCGGATGCGCAGTCTCGGCTACAATGTCCCGCTGCATCTGTTCATCGGCTTTACGGTGTCCGGGCTGTTTGCTGGGGTCGCCGGTGCGCTTTATGCGATGTTCAACAACTTCGTCAGCCCATCGACGGTCGCGCTGGCGCAATCGGTCGAGGGCGTGTTGATGATGATCGCGGGCGGCGTCGGCACGCTGTTCGGAGCCTTTGTCGGCGCCGCGGCGATCATCGCGCTCGAGAACGTCGTCAGCGCGTATACAGAGCGCTGGCAGATGGTGCTCGGTATCACCTTCGTTTTGATCATGATCTTTGCCCCCGAGGGCATCGTCGGCAAGCTGCACGCTATTCTGACGCGTAAGATACGTTAATTGAATGTTTTCACGGAGGGTATCGAGATGGACCGCAGGCAGTTTCTAAAGACCACGACCGCGGCGCTCACCGCCGCGGGCGTCGGCGCGGCGCCCTGGCGCAACGCCCAGGCGCAGTCCGGTCCGATCAAGATCGGTTTGCTGGCGCCGCTCACCGGGGTGGTGGCGTCGGGCGGCAAGGAAATGGTCGAAGGCGTGCAATTCTATCTCGATCAGGTGAAGAACCAGATTGCCGGCCGCAAGGTCGAATTGGTGATCGAGGACGACGCCTCCAATCCGGACACCGCGCTGCAGAAGGCGCGCCGGTTGGTGGAGCAAGGCAATTGCCACATGCTGATCGGCAATCTGCTGGCCAACACCGGTCTCGCCGTTGCCAACTACGTCAAGGGCACCGGCACGCCGTACTTCATTCCGATCATCGCCGCTGATGATCTGACCCAGCGCGCGCGTATCAAGAACGTGATCCGCGTCGCCGGCTACAGTGCCAGTGAATTCACCCATCCGCTCGGCGACTGGGCGCTGAAGCAGGGCTACAAGAAAATCGCGACCATCAGCCAGGACTATACCTTCGGTCACGAGCAGTGCGGGGGGCTCGCCCAGGTGTTCACCGAGGGCGGCGGCGAGATCGTGCAGCAATTCTGGCATCCGCTCAACACCGCGGATTTCAGTCCCTATCTCGGCCAGCTCGCCGACCTCAAGGTCGATGCCATCTTCGCGATGGAAACCGGCGCGGATTCAACCCGTTTGATCCAGCAATATGCGAGCTTCGGCCTCAAGGCGAAGACGCCGCTGATGGCGGCGATGAATGGCACCGATCAGTCGGTGATACGTACCCTCGGCGACGAATGCGAGGGTATTATTTCGCCAGCGCATTTTGCCGAAGGATCGGACAATCCGGTGACCCAGAAATTCGCCCGGGATTACGAGGCCAAATACAGCAAGATCCCGTCGCTGTACGGCTTCTCGATGTATTCTGGCGTGATGTGGATCGACGCCGCACTGAAGAAGATGGACGGCAAGGTCGAGGACCGCGAGGCCTTCATCGACACCGTGTTGAAGACCGAACTCGATGGCTCACCGCTCGGCAAAGCCGTCAAGCTCGATGCTTACGGCAACCCGATCTACGACGTTTACATCCGCAAGGTCGTGAAGCGCGCCGACGGCAAGTTCTGGAACGTGCCGGTCACCACCTATCCCAACGTGTCGCAGTTCTGGAAGTATGATCCGGAGACGTATATGAAGCAGCCGCCTTATTCGCGGACCTTTCAGGGCATCAAGAAGACCTGAACCGGTCATCGCCAACGGGACGCGGCTGTTTGTTGCCGTGTCCCGCTCATCATTGCCGCATTGCCGGATGGAAATCGATTGCCACTTCGCCGGACAGTGCTCCACTGGGAACGATTGTGTCCGAACCGATCCTGACGCTGACAGATGTAGTGGTTGCGTTTCACGCCCTCCGCGCGGTCGATGGTATCAACCTGACCGTGCCGCGCGGTCAGCGCCGCGCCATCATCGGCCCCAACGGCGCCGGCAAGACCACGCTGTTCAACGCCATCGCCGGCGCGGTGCCGCCGACCGGTGGCCGGATCAGTTTCAACGGTCACGACATTACCAACTTGCCGCCGCATCGGCGCGCGCAACTCGGCATCTCCCGAACGTTTCAGATCACCAATCTGTTTCCAACGCTGAGCGTGCAGGACAATATGATCCTGGCCCTGCGCGGGCCGTCATCGCGAAAATTCTCGCTGTTCGGTTTGCCGGATACCGATTCCGCCGAGGCCGCGCGCATTACCGCGGCGCTCGGCGCGGCACGGATCGCGGCGCGTGCCGGCGTCACGGTGAAGGAATTATCTTATGGCGAGCAGCGCCAGCTCGAGATTGCGCTGTCGCTGGTCACCACGCCGACCCTACTGCTGCTCGACGAGCCGGCCGCCGGGCTCTCGCCGTCGGAACGCTCGATGGTTGCAGACATCATCCGTTCGCTCGACCGCAACATCACCGTGGTGCTGATCGAACACGACATGGATCTGGCGCTGGGGCTTGTCGACTTCGTCACCTGCATGTTCGAGGGCCGCATTCTGGTGGAGGAGCCACCGGAAGGCATTCGCCGCAACGCCAAGGTCCAGGAAGTCTATCTCGGAAAGCCGCGTCATGCTTAGGGTTCGCGACCTGCACAGTGGCTACGGCGAGGCGATTGTCATTCGCGGCGTGTCGCTGGACGTCGGCGCCGGCGAAATCGTCGCGCTGCTCGGCCGCAACGGCATGGGCAAGACTACTTTCATCCGCTCGATCATGGGCCTGACACCGCCGCAGGTGAGATCGGGATCGATCACCTGGCGCGATGAGAGCCTGATCGGCTTGCGGCCGCACGATATCGCGGATCGCAAGATCGCGATTGTGCCCCAGGGCCGGCGGCTGTTTGCGTCGCTGACGGTGATTGAACATCTGACCATGCTGAAGAGTGCGCGCGCCAGGGACGGCTGGACCGTCGATCGAGTGTTCGGGATTTTTCCACGTCTCGCGGAGCGGCGGCATCACCGGGGAGCGCAGTTGTCTGGTGGCGAGCGCGGCATGCTTGCTGTCGGCCGTGCGCTGATGATCGATCCGCAATTGATCCTGATGGATGAGCCGTCGGAAGGTCTTGCGCCAGTGATGGTGCAGCATCTCGAAGAAATCATTCTCGACCTCAAGCGCGAGGGGCTGTCGATCCTGTTGGTCGAGCAAAATCTTTACAGCGCGCTCGCGGTTGCCGATCGCGTCTATGTCCTGGAGACCGGGCAGGTGGTGCTGCAGGGAGACGCCAAGGAGCTGTCGCAGCAGACCGACCTGTTATTTCAGCGCCTCGGCGTACAGTAAATCCCAGACAGCGAGAAGGACCCGCACTGCTCAATTTTGCGTTGATCGGTTGAGGACAGGCGGTCGCGTGAACAAGGCGCTCGCCTGATTAAAAATGCGGCCGCGTGTGCTTATTAAAGTAACTTGCATGGGAAGCATGTCTCTGCAACTTTGAAGCTGCGCTCAATGAAGTGCGCGGCCTTTTGTCGAGTTGCAGCGTGACAAACTCTCCTCCGTCGAGTGCCAATATAGCGAAGCCGCTATCGCGTTACGCGCCGTTTCGCCGCGCCGGAGATCTGGTGTTCTTCGCCGGCATCATTGCCGCCGATCCCTCTACGCTGAAGGTGATCAAGGGATATTCCGACCTTCCGCCCGAGGCGCGCCGGCTTGCCGGCGAAACCGGCGAGATGTCCACCGACATGAAGGAAGGACCGATCGCCGCGCAGTCCTGGTGGATATTGAACAGCCTCCGCCTGACTGTCGAAGCGGCAGGCGGCACGCTCAACGACGTTGTCAAACTGACGCAGTACTTTCGAAATCTGCGGGACTTCCCTGTCTACAACCGGATCCGGGCATCGTTTTTTGCTGAACCGCCTGCGAGCACGGTCGTTCAGATTTCTGAACTCCTGCCGACTTCGGACTCACTGCTTGAAGTAGATGCGACGGCGTACATCCCGTTGAAGGCTACGTCGCCCACCTAACTGTCGAGATCACAGCTACAGGAGAATGCAGACGTGACAATCATTACCGGAGTTCAGCCCCGTCCCGAAGAAGCGCACAACATGCCGTATGCGCCGGCAGTTTACGTCGAGGCTCCGGCGGGCTTTCTCTTTCTGGCCGGCTGCACGGCGTCGCCGCTTTATCACAAGCATCCCCATGTGCCCGAAGAGCACGTACTTCCCGACGACATCCGTGAGCAGACGCGCCGGGCGCTGGCCAACATCAAGATCATTCTCGACAGCAAGGGGCTGACCTGGCGTCACGTCGTCAAGCTGACGAAATATCTCACGGATATGCGCGAGATGGATGCGATGTACGAAGTTCTGGTGGAGCACTTTGGCGACTGGGTACCGGCCGGCACGCTGGTCTGCATCAATAACCTCAGCGCCCCCGGTGCGCGGATCGAACTTGATATGATCGCGGCGGTGCCGGCCAATCTGACGACCCCCGGCGCCGCATGAGCGGATCCTCCCGACCAGCAGCCACGGCAACGCCGGCTCTTGATCGGGACGAGGCCCCGTTTGTCGTGCTCGACAATCTGCAGAAGGACTACCCCGGCGTCCGGGCTCTGCGCGGTGTCTCCCTGGATTTGCGGCGCGGAGAGGTTCACGCGCTGATTGGCGAAAATGGCGCGGGAAAGTCTACGCTCATTCGGATCTTATCGGGCGACGTGCAGCCGGACGGCGGCACTCTGTCGGTCGGCGGAGAACTGGTCGCCTTCGCCGGACCCATGGATGCGCGAAAGCGTGGGATCGTTACGATCTTTCAGGAATTGATGATCGTTCCGGAGTTGAGCGTTGCGGAAAACATCTTTCTCGGCAATGAGCCGGAATTGTTCGGCGTGGTTTATTCGCGGCGCAGAGCAGAACGAATGGCCGCCGACATCCTGGCAACCCTGGTGCCGGGAACCGGAATACGCCCCTCTCAGCGCGCGGGCAGCCTTTCGACCGCCCAGAAGCAGCTTATCGAAATTGCGCGCGCGCTGGTTCTGCGAGCGCCCGTCATCATTATGGATGAACCGACCGCGGCACTTTCGGAAAATGAGGCCGTCGCCCTGCGCCGGCTAATCGTCCGGCTGCGATCCGAGGGGACGTCGATCCTGTATGTCTCGCATCGGCTTGACGAGGTCATGGAGATCGCGGACCGCGTGACCGTGCTGAGAGGCGGAGAACGTATCGCGACCTCGGATATCCAGGCGATCACCGATACCAGCGAATTGATCGGCCTGATGATCGGCCGGCCCATCGCCGAGCTTTTCCCGCCGCGCAACGAAAGCCTGGGTGAAGTGATCTTCAGTGCGTCCGACCTCTCGCGCCGCGGCGTTTTTGAGAATGTAAGTTTCAACGTGCGGGCCGGCGAAGTCGTCGGGTTTGCCGGTCTGGTGGGAGCCGGGCGAACCGAAGTGATGCGCGCCATTTTCGGAGCGGATGCGCTGGACAGCGGCGAAATCCGCAAAAGCGGTAAAGTGATCACCATCCATAGTCCGCGTGATGCCATCGCATCCGGCATCGCCTACCTCCCCGAAGACCGCAAAGATCATGGTCTCGTGCTTTCGATGTCGGGGACCGAGAACATCGTGATGGCGTCGCTCGAAAGGTCCTGCGTCGCAGGATTGGTGTCCTGGAAAGCGGTTGGCCGGACCGCGCGAACGGTCGCCGACAGACTGCAGTTTCGGGGACAACTCGACGCGCTGGCCGGGACAGCGTCCGGCGGCAATCAGCAAAAGCTTGTGATCGGAAAATGGGTCCTGACCCAGGCCGACATCCTCATCTTCGACGAGCCGACGCGCGGCATCGACGTCGGCGCGAAAGCAGAAGTGTATCGGCTGATCCATCGTCTGGCCTCAGATGGCGCCGCCGTCATCCTGGTTTCTTCCGAATTGCCCGAACTGATGAATGTCTGCCACAGGATCTACGCCATGTCGGGTGGCCGCATCTGGGATGAAATCCCGCAGGCGGAATTCGACGAACAGCGCATCCTCGCCGGTGCCTTCGCCGCCCACATGTCCGCGAAGCCCGCAGCATTCCCGGCAGGGGCTGCGCGATGATGGGCATTTCGGAGAGCGCCGATAAGATCCCTCCCGCGAACGGCGACCGCGTTAAACCGGTCGCGTTTCTTCAGCGCTACGGCCGGGAAATCGGCCTTCCGGTCATCGTGGTGATATTGACGGCATTATTCTCCGCGAATTCGGAAGTATTCTTCTCACTGACGAATTTCAGGAATATCGGCGTATCGGCCGCAGCGCTCGCGGCGGTCTCTTTCGGCCAAACCTTTGCAATCCTTACGGCGGGCCTTGATCTTTCCGTGGGTTCGATCGTTGCTTTGGTCAGCATCGTCGGTGCTCTCACCATGCGCAATTACGGCGTTGGGGCGGGGATGGTCGCTTCGCTTGTCACCGGCGCGGGCGTCGGGCTGGTGAACGGGATCGTCATCACGCGCTTCAAGGTGTTTCCCTTCATCACCACGCTGGCCATGATGTCCATCGTCTCGGGCCTTGCGTTGAGCCTGAGCGGGGGCGTCGCCGTGACCGGCGTTCCCGGGTCCTTTGCTGACCTCGCCTATGAGCTCGTTCTGGGAATTCCCGTTCCCGTCATCATCGCTCTGATGGTGCTGCTGATTGCATTTCTCATTCTGCAATACACCCGGCTTGGCCGCCGAATTTACGCGGTCGGCGGCAATGAAGAAGCGGCGCGGCTTTCGGGCATTCAAATCGGCGCCGTCAAGGTCGCCGCGTATGTCTTCAGCGGCATGTGCGCCGCGGTCGGGTCCATCATTCTTACGGCGCGCGTGGCTTCGGGACAGCCGTCGCTGGGCACGACGCTTCCGCTGGAATCGGTGGCGGCGGTTGTCCTCGGCGGGATCTCGTTGTTCGGCGGCCGCGGCTCCGTCATCGGCGTGGCGTTCGGGGTGCTGTTCGTCAGCATTCTCTCGAACGGCCTGAATCTGCTGAACGTTCCATCCTACACGCAGATGATGGTGATCGGCGGCGCGCTGATCCTCGCCGTCGCGCTGGATCAGGCTTTCATCGGCTCGCGTGCGGGCAAAAAGGGTTGACGCCGGGTCAGTATCCGTAACTCGTAACAGGAGAATGCAATGCAAAGATATCGGGCTTTCGGCAGGGTTGGCGTGGCCGGTATGGTCGCTTCGATCGGACTAGCACTTCTTGTTGGCCAACCGGCCAATGCAGCTGAAAAGGTCGGCGTATCGATGCCGAACATCAAGGGGCCCTGGTTTACGCCGGTACTGTACGGCATTTCCGACGAAGCCAAGAAATTGGGCTACGACGTCGTCATCCAGGACGCGGGCGGCTATGCCAATGTCGATAAGCAGGTCAGCCAGTTTTCGAATTTGGTCGTACAGAAAGTCGTTGCGATCCTGATGGACCCCGCCAATCCCGCATCTTTCAATGGCGTGGTGAAGCAGGCCAATTCCGCAAAAATTCCGGTGATCGGCGCGGGCAGTCCGATTGTCGCAAGCGATGTCGACGCAGATGCCGCCGCATCCTCCAGCCATTGCAATGTCGGTCATGAGCTGGCCAAAGGCGCCAAGACGCTGCTTCCGAATGGAGGCACCATCGCGGTGTTGGCAGGACCTCCGGGAGCGTTCTGGGCGTCGGACCGGCTCCGGTGTTTCAAGGAGGATATCGCAGGCACCAATCTGAAAATCGTGGCGGAGCAGACCAGCGAGCAGGATCCAGCGATCGCGCTGTCGGTCGCCAATGACTTTCTGCAGCGGTTCCCCAAGGTCGATATGCTCTACGGTGCCGACGATACCTACGGGGTTGGCGCCGCGCGCGCAGCTCAGGCCGCGCAGAAGTGCGGCAAGGTGAAAGTCATGTTTGCCGTGCTCGGCGAGGCCGCCGAGGAGATGATGCGCGCGGGTTGCGCCGATTATGTCGTGGCGCAACAGCCGGTCGTGATCGGCCGATCCGCTGTCCGGATGATGGATGCGCTTGTGAAGGGAAAACCGCTTGAGAAGAAAAAGGACGAAGTGCCGCTCATTCCGGTGACCATGGCGACCCTGAACTCGATCGACAAGTCGAGCATGCAGGCACCGAAGGGCTGGACTCCATAACCGATGATTCAGACAAGCCTCGCGTCGGAACGGCGCGAGGCTTAATTGCGTGAGGGAATGATGCGCATGACGGAAACGACGGTGCGGCTGCGCCTGAACCAGCAGCAGCTTGAGTTGATCGACAATAGCGTCAAGGCCGGCGAAAGCGGCGGCAGGGAAGAGCTGATCCGCAGGGCATTGCGCGAATTCGCTGCCGCGCATCTTTCCCCCGCGACCAACGGGAAAAAATCATGACGACGTCTCCGCGAAAGACCGTTCACGAGCTGACGATCGAACCCGGAACCGGCAAGGCACTGGAATTGCGGCGAGGGCAGGTGCTGCGCATCGAGCAGACGAGTGGGCGCCAATGCGCTGATTTCAACTGCTTCAACCTTCACGACTACAAGGAATTCTTCCATACAGGCCGGACGCGCCACTTGCATGGACTGCATCCCACCAAAGGTGATTTTCTATGGTCGGCACCGCCCCGGGAACGGCCGATGATGGCAATCATCGAGGACACGGTTGGCACCAATGATGTCCTCTATCCCCGATGCAGCGGATTCCTGTTTGAATATCAGTACGGTCTGCCGGTGCACACCAATTGCCATGACATCCAGGCGGAAGCGCAGCGCGAATTTGGTCTCACGCCGGACGATGTCCACGATTCTTTTAATTTCTTCATGCACACCGGCGTCGATGCGACGGGCCATCCGTATATCGCAAAAAACACCGCAGAGCGGGGCGACTACGTTGAGTTATTGGCGCTCATGGACGTGCTCGCGGTCCCAAACGTATGCGGCGCCGACGTCATGATGACCAGCGATTTCGAATTGAAGCCACTAAAGCTGACAATTTTCGAAGGCACCGACCATGACTGGAGCCAAATCTCCGAACTTCCGCGATTGAAGAGCCAACGAGGCCCGGCTGATTTCAAGGTCAAGAATATCAAAGCGGATCGTGAGCTCTACAGGGACACTGGCTATCGGCCGGAATTCGCCAATGTCCCGCTCCGGATTTCCGAACTTGAAGTAAAGCTGACGGCTGAGGAGTTCGAATGGGTAGAGCAGTTAAAGGCCACCGGGAAATATGGCGAAAGCGATGCTGAGGTTCTGCGCTACGTGTTCTTTACGTGGTGGATCGGAGAGTTCATGCGCGGACCCAAACACGCGGCATCGACTTGATCGCAGCGGATCCCGCCCTTAGCCCACGTCAACGCAATCAAAAGCCATTGCAAAACTAGCCCCTCGATGAGATTTCGACGAGCCGTTTCAGTTCGTTCGTGCCACTGTCGGGTTGGCGTCCAATCTCGGCCGGGGAGGATATGTTCTGGCGGCCAATCGCAAGCAGAGCCGTGGTTGAAATCGGTTGCGGCCGAGAGGTGGTGCACATTTGAGGATTGATAAGGACAGGGCGATGGTTGCTGCAGTCAGGAAGAAGGGTCCGGTCGTTGCCCCCGAAATTCGCGTCGGCCTCAAGATGAAGCATACGCGTCTGTTAAAGGGCTTTACCCTGAAACAGCTTGCCGGTTTGGCCGGATGTTCGGAATCGGTGCTGTCGCGGATCGAAAATGGCAATGCAAATCCTTCGATCAAGATGATGCACCGGGTGGCGCTGGCGCTTGGCATGCCGGTATCGGGATTGTTTCAGGAAAATGGCGATCCATCTGGTGTCGTGATGCGGCATGGCGAGCGCCCGACGGTCGGGACCGATCAGGTTCGCCGCGGCAAGGGCAGCAAGCTCGAGGCGCTGATTCCGAGCGGCCGGGGCAACCTGCTCTCGGGATACATCAACGACATCGAGCCCGGTGGCGGAAGCGAGGGCGTCATTCAGCATGAGGGCGAGGAGTTCGGCTACGTGCTCGATGGCGAGATCGAACTGATCGTGGACAACCACAAGTACCAGTTGCGGGAAGGCGACAGCTTTTATTTTCGGTCGGAGCGGCCTCACTCCTACGTCAATAACCGGAAAAAAATCGCTCGCGTGCTTTGGGTGAATACGCCGCCCAGCTTTTAACAGCAGGCGATTCCGGCCTGCCAGTTGCTCTGCATGGTTCGCGTTCGACATCATCTAACTGGGATCGAACAAGCCGAGCAGCGCCACCAATGCCAGCACAGCCGCGCCCAGCAGCAGTTCTGCAATCGTGCCGTGGGTAATGGCCCGCACCGCCGCCTCGCCGCGGCTCTTCAGCCTCGGCACCCAGACGTATCGGTTGACGATCGCAACACCAACCATGGTAACGACCAGCGTCGCCTTGATCGCCAGCAGGATATGATAGGGCGACGGGTTCAGCCAGCCGCCCGGCGGTCCCGCCACCAACAACGTGTTGGCGACGCCCGTCGCCAGCACCAGCGCCACCGCGCCGTGGCCGGCTATCGAAAAACGCCGAAGTGCTAGGCCGCTCTCTTTGCAGAGCGCGGGTTGATGCAACGCCGACAGACACGGAAGCAGCGCTACCAGCGATCCCAGCCACGCCGCCGCCGCGATGAGGTGCACGATATCGTTGCCGCGATGAAGGAGGCCGCGCGCGCCCTCGTCCATGACCGCGTGACCGGAGAATGCGAAACTTGCGAGCAACAGGCCGGAGAGTATCAACAGCCCAGGCGCCGGCCGCGATGATGCCGCGAAGACGCCGGCGAGCAGGATGGCGAGACCCAGCCGGACCGGGATTATGCGCCCTGACGTAGTCTCCCACAGAACGGTCGACACCGTGTCGGGGTGCATCGCCCCTCGCCAGCCCCCGGCCATCGCGACAACAGCGAGCGGCAGCGACACCGTTGCGGCGACGAGGGCGAGAACGACGGCGAGGCCGGTGCAGAGGCGGAGCCGTTGGGCAATGAAATCGCCAAGTGCGCCATCCGCAAAGGCCAACGCGAAGATGCTCGACCCGAACAAGACCATCGCCGCTGCGAACGATCCCAGCCGGCACGCCGCGATCCCAACCTGCAGTGCATTCAAGGCGCGACCGCAAAGGAGTATGAGCTTTGCGTGGCATGGCCGTCTTTCGAAAGCGCATGCCAGCCGACCGTGTATGTGCCAGCCGCGAGCGGCGCCGGCAGCGTTACAATCAATGTCTTTGCGTCGCTGTCGGCAAGGGTCACGGCGTCTGTCGGCGTTTCACCCTTGCCGGAAGCGCTGACGGTGACGCCGCTCAGCTTTGGCTCCAGCGCTTCGGAAAAGGTCAGTTTCAACTGCCGTGGCGCGATATGAACCACGGCATCGCCGACAGGCTCAGACGACACCAGATGAGCATGCGCCGAGGCCGCGCCGCTTGACGCTACGCACATCAGAACGGCCAGTGCAAAGATCTTGCTCATTACCAGTTACTCATCACGAACGGCTTTTCGGCTTGTGCCTGTTTCGACGAAGCCGGCGCTCGGGTAACGAAGCCGGACCCGGCCAGTACGGATCACTGCAACTGGACCTGGACGATTGAACCGGGCTTGGCCGGGTCGCCTTGTGCGATCACGAGATACCGGCGCTGGATTTTGTCTTCGCCCTGCACCAACTGCCGGATCGGGCCCGTTGCATTGACGATCGCCGAACCGGCCGGATTGGTCATGAAAGCTGCGAGCGGCTCAAGCGCGCCGTCCCCGTTCGGCCGATTGGAAAGTGCCAGCACATAGGGGTGCTTCGGCTGCAATCCGGTGACGGACGCCTGCAACACCTGGATCAAGCCCTGGTCGAACAGCGAGACGCTGGTCGGCATCTTGCCCGTTCCTTCTTCGGTCTTGCCGACTGCTGCGCCGAGCGCAAGATGGGTGGCTTGGCCAGCCACGCCGAGCGGCTGCAGCCCCTCGGTGCCGCTGCCCTCGGGCACGGCATTGGGAACATAGGTGATGGCCTGCGGCGCCTGGCCGATCGCGCTGGTTGCGATCACCTTGTTGGTCAACGTGTCGATCGCAGTCACGGCGTCGGCGTTTTCGAGCCCGACATACACCCGGGTGCCGTCTCCCGACGGCCAGATCCCATGCGGCAGCTTGCCGACCGGGATGGTCGCGACCTGCGAAAAATCGTCGGTACGAAATACCTTCACCTCGTTCAGTCCGCCGACGGTCACATAGGCAAAGGTGCCATTGCGATTGTGAACGATGTTCACGTGATTGCTGATCGGTCCGGTATCGATCGTTTTCAGTACCGCGAACGGCGGCTTGGCATCGAACACCTCCGTGTGGCCAGAGTCCTTGAGCGTGAACCAGACTTGTTTGCCGTCCGGCGTCGCGGCGATGTTCGGGCAGAACGGACTGTCCTGCTTGACGTGGCCGACGATCTGATGATCGGCAACGGTAATGACCACCGTATCCGGATTGAATGATGAACAGACGTAGCCATACTTGCCGTCCGGCGAGAAGATTTGCATACCGGGGCCTGCCGGCACCTTGATGCGGCTTTTCTCCTCGAAGGTTTTTCCGTCGAGCACCGCGACGTAATCTTCGCCGCGTACCGTCACCCACACTTCGCTGCCATCCGGCGTAAAGAATGCCTCGTGTGGCGATCGGCCGACATAAGTCGTGCGCTTCACCGCATTGGTGGCGGTGTCGATGAACGTCACCGAATTACTTCCGATCGAGACCACGGCGATGGTCTTGTGATCGGGCGAAAAGCCCATGCCGTGGACCAGGACCTGCCCCTTGTAGAGCGGACTGAAATTGCCCGGCTGCGGATCGCCGAGCCGAATGACGCCGACCAGCTTGTTGTCGACGGGATCAGTGACGGAGACTGTGTTGGAGAACTGCTCGGCGGTATAGACGCGGTCGTGGTGACTGACCGGAATATCCGGGTCAGCGGCGGCGCCGGGAGCCTGGCCGGCGACGGCGGGCGCAATGCTTGCGATGGCGGTGCCCGCAAGAAACGCCAGCGTGACAAGAGAACGCGTCATCATAAATCTCCTATTTCATTTTCATGGAATCATGCGACGTCGAACGCGCGGGCGGCTGGTCTGGAGTCGCCGCCGGTGGAAGCTGCGTCGGCGACGCTGCGGAGGGCGGCAGCGGCTCATCGACCGCGAGGCGCATCGCAGCGATTTCCTGCTGCTGGGTAACGATGATTTCCTGGGCCAGGCGGCGGACCTGCTCGTTCTTGCCATATCGAAGCACGGCTTTCGCCATGTCGATTGCGCCTTGATGATGCGGCACCATCATCGCGACGAAATCCCGATCAATATCGCCGGTCGGGGCGACCTCCATGTCCGCCATCATTTTCGCCATGGCCGCATCATTCTCGGACAAGAACGGCGCTTCGCTGGAATGATCTGAATGCTCCATCGCCATTTGCATTGGCGCGTCGCCGCCATGGGGGCCCATGGTGGGACCTTGTGCCAGCGCCAGGGAGCTGACAGAGAGCGTCATGGTGATGGCGAGAGAAATGGCACGTTTATAAGCTGCTGCGCGCGAGAACAACTTCATCATCCACGTCCTGCCTGAAATGAACTTGTCGCTGTAGGTTGATGATCGAGAATGATTTGCTCAATTAAAATCTAGTTTAGAATCTTTATTTCAAATTCGGACTTGCGATTGGATTCGCGGCTTACCGCTGATTCCGTTTTGTTTAAGCGATAAAGCCGAGATCGATCGGATCGAAATGGCGGGTAGCTTTAACGGCCCGTGCTCACCGGTAATTTTCCCAGTGGCTGTAACGCGCATTCAGGCGTGACACATCTGCGCTTAGTCGCGCCCAATCAACGTTAGTTCTATAATAGAATGTTTGATGTCGCGTGATTGGAGTGGAAGTGGCCCGTCTGCCGTGGCAGCCGCTTGCCTCGGATGAACACGAGAGCCGCTGCCATCATTTTGCGTGAAAGCACTAAATCACGGCAAAATGTACCAATTATCCTCTTGAAATCGCAGCCGCAAAAGTCCGGGCCTCAAGCTGGATGCCTGGGCCGAACCGCGGTGGCACAGCCGGCCATTTCTGGAATCGCTTGACTAGTTCCAAAAAAGAACTGTAGTTTGCGAACACAAAAGACGGGCCGGTCGTAACGGCCGCGACATGCCGGAGCAAGGAACTTCGTGCCGGAGAGGTATTCCGGCCGGCGCGCCTGCGTTCCACAAAGGGGAGGAAATCATGTTCGGGAAATTCAAGCTTGCATCCGCGCTGCTGCTCGCACTGTCCGCGCCGGTGTTTGCGGCGGAGGCGCCGGGTATTACGGCGACCGAAATCAAGATCGGTGGCGTGTTCCCCTTCAGTGGCCCGGCGTCATCGATCGGCCTCGTCGGCAAGGGAGTCCTTGCCTACGTTCAATCCATCAATGACCGCGGCGGCATCAACGGCCGCAAGATCAATTATATCGCGATGGACGATGCCTATAGCCCGCCGAAAGCGGTGGAGCATGTCCGCAAGCTTGTCGAGAGCGACGAGGTTGCGTTCATTTTCAGTCAACTGGGCACGCCGGGAAATACTGCATCGGCGAAGTACCTGGCCCTGAAAGGCGTTCCGACCATCGCCCTTGTCAGCGGCTCGAACAAGTTCACCAACGTTGCGGATTTTCCGCTGACCACGACAGGGCTGGTCAGCTTCGACACCGAAGGAAAAATCTACGCGAAGTATCTGAGCAAGGCGCTGCCGAATGCGAAATACGCCATTCTTTATCAGAACGACGATCTCGGCAGAGACTACGTCAATGCCTTCAAGACCTTCCTCAAGAACGATTTCGACAAGAGGGTGGTCACGGCGGCCTATGAAATTACCGATCCGACCGTGGACTCGCAGGTCGTAAGTCTGAAAAGCTCCGGCGCGGAAGCGCTCTTGGTCGCTGGAACGCCGAAGTTCGCGGCTCAGGCCATTCGCAAGGTGGCGGAGATCGGGTGGAAGCCCACACTGATTGTCAATTTTCCATCGAGTTCGGTATCTGCAACCCTCAAGCCGGCCGGCTTCGACAACGCCGTTGGGGTGATCGTGGGAACCTTCATCAAGGATCCGACCGATTCGAAATGGAATGACGATGTGGGCATGAAGGACTTTCGGGCCTTCTTCGCGAAGTATCTGCCGGGGTCGGATATCGGGGATACGAACTATCTGACCGGCTATCAGCAAGGCATGATCCTCGAGCAAATCCTGAGGCAATGCGGCGACGATCTGTCCCGTCAGAATATCGTCAAGCAGGCCAAGAACCTGAGGGATTTCGTGCTTCCGACCGCGATGCCGGGCATCTCGATCAATACCAGCGCGACCAGCAACATGATCTGGACGCAACTGCAACTGCAACGCTGGAGCGGCACGAACTGGGAGCAGTTCGGCGAAGTACTCGACGTGAAATCCGAATAGCCGGTGTCGTTTGCGCAGCTAAAGAACGCTGGTCGCACGCCGACGGATCCGAGCGGCATCGGCGAATTGATTGGAGGATATCCGTGAAAGGTTTGATGCAAAATCAGCCGCTGTTGCTGTCGTCGCTGCTGCAATATGCCGACCGGTTTCACGGCGATACCGAGATTGTATCGCGCACCGTCGAAGGTCCGATCCACCGATATACCTATCGGGACGCCGCGCGCCGCGCACGCAAGCTGGCCGATGCGCTACGGCGCCGGGGTATCGAGCAAGGCGACCGGGTTGCGACGCTCGCCTGGAACAGTTACCGGCATTTCGAGCTCGAACACGGTGTCCCCGGCCTGGGAGCAGTCTGGCACGCGATCAATCCGCGATTGATTCCAGGACAGATCTCCTACATTGCCAATCATGCCGAAGACAAAGTGCTGTTCTTCGAGAGTTCCTTTTTGCCTATCGTCGAGAAACTCGCGCCGGAACTTGCCACCATCGGGCTCTTTGTCCTGATGGTCGACAGGGCGGCGATGCCGGCAACGAGCATCCCGAATATTCAATGCTATGAGGATTTTCTGGATAGCGGCGACGAGAATTTTGAGTGGCCGGTGTTTGACGAGTTGTCGGCTTCTTCGCTGTTCTATACGTCGGGCACGACTGGCAATCCGAAAGGGGTGCTCTATTCGCACCGTTCGGACATGCTGCATTGCCTGTCCATCAGCGGCGCTTATTCCCTTGGCTTCACCGCGCTGGATACGGTGCTGCCGATGACCCCGATGTTTCACGCCAACGGCGCCTGGGGTTTTACCCATGCCGCTCCGATGGTCGGCGCAAAGCTGGTGCTGCCGGGGCCGAAGATGGATGCCGCGAGCATTGCCGAGCTTATCGAGGCGGAAGCCGTGACCGTCGCGGCCGGTGTCCCGACGCTGTATTCAAAGCTGCTGCAGCATTTCGAAACGCGGGGGCAAGGCGCCGGCGCGCTCAAGCGGATCGTCATCGCCGGATCGGCGCCGGCGCCAAGCATGATCGAAGGTTTCGAACGCCTCGGCGTCTCGGTGAAGCACGTTTGGGGCATGACCGAAACCAGCCCCTGCGGAACGTCGCCGCAGCCGTCGCGAAACACTGCAGAGCTTTCGCCGCAGCATCAATTGCGCCGCAAGATCACCCAAGGCCAGCCGATCTACGGTGTCGACGTAAAAGTCGCCGATGAAGAGGGCAACGAACTGCCGCGTGATGGCAAGTCGAGCGGCAGATTCATGGTGCGCGGCCCCTGGGTCATCAGCGGTTACTACCGCGATGAGAAGCCGCTGCTGGAGGATGGATGGTTCAATACCGGCGATCTCGCCACGCTCGACGGCGACAACTACATCCAGCTTACGGATCGTGCCAAGGACGTCATCAAGTCGGGTGGCGAGTGGATCAGTTCGATCGACGTCGAGAATCTGGCGATGGGCTGTCCGGGTGTTGCCGAGGCCGCAGTGATCGGCATTCCGCACCCGCAATGGGAAGAGCGGCCCCTGCTTGTCGTCGTTCCCGCAGCATCGAACGCGGCAACGGCGAAATCGATCGTTGCCTTTCTCGAAGGCAAGATCGCCAAATGGTGGATGCCGGACGATATCGTTTTCGTCGAAGCGTTGACTTACGGTGCAACAGGCAAGGTGCAAAAAATGGAATTGCGCCGCCGCTTCGTCGGGCACTATGCGTCACGGCTGACTGCGTGATGAAAACTGCCTGATGAAAGCCAGTCTGACGGCGCTTACCTGGCTTTTTCAGCCTTCACGGACGCGGCCGGAACCTTTCGCGCTCCTGGGCCGGGATGCACATGGACTTGCTTGGCCGAGAGTGGCTCGCCGCATTCGGAGCACACCAGGACCGGGTCGAACAGTTTGCCGCAGTTCTGGTGTTCATGAAGCAGGGGCCGGCCGCGCTCATCGACCATGTGCTTGTCGCCCCAGTGGACGATCGACATCATCACCGGATACAGGTCGAGACCCTTCTGGGTCAGGATGTACTCGTACCGCTTTGGCGAATCCTGATACGGCACCCGGCGCAGCACGCCGAGTCGGACCATCTTCTTCAACCGTTCGGCAAGCAAATGCCGGGTGATGCCGAGGGTCGATTGAAACGCTTCAAACCGCCGGGTGCGCAGAAAGCATTCCCGCAGGATCAGCAGGCTCCAGCGGTCGCCGATCACGGCTACCGTGCGGGCCACCGAACATGGCTCCTCTTCCAGCGCATCCCATTTCATGGCGTCACTCCAGTCTGACCGACAGCTTCCGCAGGAATCGTTCCGTATCCAACCATTCTAAATAGGCACTGATAATGAAACAATCATATAATTTGCGCATCGGGTTCCCAAAAAAGCGGCAAACCCCGCATCGGCTTGACAGTTCTATTTCGGAACTATACTACTCAAAAGCCGGTAAGCCCTGCTGCACAACCGGTACAATGGCCAAAAATTGTATGCCCGAGGAGGAGCCCGGTGGTTAGTCACTTGAAGGTCGAATTTCAATTCGATTTCGGCAGCCCGAACGCGTATCTGGCAGAAATCGCTTTACCGGGTATCGAAAAGCGCACCGGCGTGAAATTCGAATATGTTCCGGTCCTGCTGGGCGGAATCTACAAGGCGACCAACAATATGTCGCCGTTCGAGTCGCTCCGCGGCATCAAGAACAAGCCCGAATATCAGGCGCTGGAAACGGAGCGCTTTATTCGCCGCCATAACATCACGAAATTCACGTCAAATCCGTTCTTTCCGGTCAACACGCTGATGCTGATGCGTGGCGCCGTCGCGGCCCGGTTCGAGAATGTGTTCGACCCGTATTTCCGCGCCGCCTATCATCACATGTGGGTCGAGCCGAAGAAGATGGATGATCTCGAAATCTTCCGCAAAGCCTTCATTTCATCCGGCATCGACATCGACAAGCTCATTGCCCGCGCGCAGCAGGACGACGTCAAGAAAAAGCTGATCGAAGACACCACCGATGCGGTCAATCGGGGGGCCTTTGGCTCGCCGACGTTCTTCGTCGGTCAGGAAATGTTCTTCGGCAAGGACCAGCTACGTGATGTAGAAGAATCGATCATCGAGCAGACGGCCGCCGTCCGGTCCAAGATCGCCTGAAACATCGGTCGGGCGGGGCGGAAATCACTACGGCGGCAGGGACCGGCGGCCGGACCCGGCAAGATAATCAAGCCGACCGCCCGCAAGACAACAAGTCAACAAGGGGAAGCGTCATGTCAGGGCCACTCAAAGGCGTCCGCGTACTGGATTTGACCGGCGTGGTATCCGGACCGTTCGCGACGATGTTCCTCGCCGATCAGGGGGCCGACGTGCTCAAGATCGAGCCGATTGGTGGCGATATCACGCGCCGAAGCCGCGCCACCATTGACAAGGCCGGCGAGTTCTCGGCGCTGTTCATTTCGTCAAACCGCGGCAAGCGTTCGTTGTCGATCGATATCAAGAGCGACATCGGTCGCGAGGTTCTTGGCAAGCTGGTAGCGCAGGCCGACGTGCTGGTGCAGAATTTTCGGCCCGGCACCATGGAGCGCCTCGGCCTCGGGCCTGACGAACTGCGCAAGCGCCATCCGCGCCTGATCTATGTGTCGATCAGCGGCGTCGGCGACAGCGGGCCCTATGTGAAGAAGCGCGTCTACGATCCGATCATTCAGGGGCTGTCCGGCTTCGCCGATATCCAGTCGCAGCCGGTGACCAACCGCCCGCAGATGATCCGCACCATCGTCTGCGACAAGACCACCGCCATATTTACCGCGCAGGCGGTGTCGTCGGCGCTCTATGCCCGCGAAAAGACCGGGCAGGGCGACTACATTCAAGTGGCGATGCTCGATACCATGATCTCGTATCTGTGGCCGGAAGGCATGATGCAGTACACGGTGGTCGGAGCCGAGACGACCAGCGCCGATCCGAACGACCGGCCTGATCTCGTGTTCAAGACCAGCGACGGCTACATCACCGCCGGCACCATTTCGGATTCCGAATGGCAGGGCTTCTGCAGGGCATCCGGCGATCCCGAACTGGCCAAGGATCCGCGCTTCGCGACACCGTCGGCGCGCTCGGTCAACGCCACCGCACGCATCAACAAGATGGCGGAGTATATCGGCCAGCATACCACCGCCGAATGGCTGGAGCGGCTCGATGCCGCCGACGTTCCCTGCGCGCCGATCCTGCGCCGCGGCGAGATCATCCACAACGAGCAGGTGGTCGCGCGCGGCATCATCACGGAGTTCGATCAGCCGATGGTCGGACGGGTGCGGCAGCCGAAGCCGGCGGCGCGGTTCCAGGTCAATGAGGCTGTGATCGGTGGGCCGGCTCCCCGCGTCGGCGAGCACTCACGCGATGTGTTGCGCGAGTTGGGCTATGACCACGACGCGATCGACAAAATGATCGGCGAACGCGCGGTTCGCGCCGCGGGCTAAGCCTTAATAGGCAAACACGACAGGCAATTATTTGACAGGCGGCGGAACGTTCGCTGCCTTGCCACGCTGATAGGCTGCTCTGGCGCTGACGCGATCGAGATAGGGGTTCGCGTTATCGCAGATGCCGACGCCGTAAGCGATGGCCCAGTCCAGGCACGTCGTCAGCAGGATGTCCGCACTGGTGAACTTGTCGCCCATCAGATAGGTGCGGCCGTCCGAGAG
Organism: Bradyrhizobium sp.; assembly: GCA_028290305.1. Next base: position 26,046 of record JAQGKC010000013.1, on the reverse strand, counting down.
CGCGACCTCGACATGACGCAATTGCTGGCGGAAGTATGCGCCGGCCTGCGCGACAACGTCGGGCGCAACGCCATAGATATGTCCCAGCGCGTCGGCCCTGTGACGGCGCATCACGTAAAGGCTGGTGGAATCCAGTTCGGCGACGATGAAGAAGCACCACTCCAGCCACGCAGCGTAGCCGCGCTGCGTTTCCGGAATCAGCGCCCGTTCCGGTGTCGAATAGGTTCGCGACAGATAGGCGACGATCGCAGCACTTTCGCCAATGCAGAAATCGCCATCCTGGAGCAGCGGGATTTTCTGGCGGGGATTGAGCGCGGTGTATTCCGCGGTTTGCGTCTCGCCCGTACGCGGGCCGATGGCGCGCGTCTCGTAGGCGAGGCCGAGTTCATTCATCGCCCAGTGAGGACGAACCGTGCGGCTCGTTCCAACCCCCCACAGGACCAGGCCGGGCGCGGCGGACATGTCACCACTTCTCCACGGATGGCCGCAGATCCAGTTCGTGGGTCCAGCCATCTTTGGCCTGATGATGCGCGAACCAGTAGGCGTCGGCGATCGAATTTGTCTTGGTCAGGCTATCGGGCGGAATGTCCTTGGCATCGACCCCCGACGCCGCCTTCATGCGCTGATGGATCGCCTCGCTGTCGACGCCCGCGTCGATCAACAGATGAACAACGTGAATATTTTTCGGCCCCAGTTCGCGGGCCATCGCCTGGGCGACGGCGCGCAGGCCGAACTTCGCCGATGAAAACGCGGCAAACCCTTTGCTGCCCCGAATGCTGGCGGTGGCGCCGGTGAACAGCATGGTGCCGCGCCCGCGTTTCAGCATGTGACGGGCGGCTTCGCGTCCGACCAGAAATCCTGCATAGCAGGCCAATTCCCATGCCTTGAAGAAGAGCTTCTCGGTGGTTTCCAGAAGTGGCTTGTTGACGTTTGATCCCGCGTTGAAGAGACAAACTTCTATGGGTCCAACGGTTCCCTCGACGCGGGCAAACAGGTCCTGCACCTCGGATTCCTGCCGGGCATCGACGCTGAATGCATGGACATCGCGTCCTTCGGCCCTCAACTCGTCGACCAGCCGCTGGGATTTTGCCGCATCGCGCCGGGCGATACAGACCTTGTATCCGCCCTCGGCAAACCGCCGCGCCACGGCCGCGCCGATCGCATCACCCGCGCCGACCAGCAGCGCAACGCCGACCTTGTCCACCATCGCGTATCCCACCCTATAAGTTCTTATTTGGTACCTTAATTTATAAGCGGCGGAAAAACCGTTGTAAACGGATTTCTTGAGGAAGCGGCTTTTCTAGTAATGCTGCTGGGGAGACGCACATTGCGCTCCTTTGATCACATTGTACTGATATCGATTGACTAGTTCTAAAAAAGAACTGTAATATTTCGACAGGTCGATCGCCGTTGAGCGGATCGACGTCATGGGAGGTGGTTTTGGCGAACCCGGCGGAAACGATCGATATCGCTGAGATCCTCGCGGCGCTTCCGCATCGAATCCACGACGTCATCGACCACTATGCCGAAGCAACGCCCCATCATCCGGCGCTCGTCGAAGACGGCGTGACATGGAACTATCGCGAACTGCACGACGCTATCAGGCAAATCGCAGCCGATCTTCAATCGCTTGGGATCCGGCCCGGCGACCGGATGATGATCGTCAGCGAGAACTGCATCGCGCTGGCCGGCATGCTTCTCGCCGCGAGCCGGATCGATGCCTGGGCCATCGTCGTCAATCCGAGGCTGTCGCCACGCGAGCTTGACCAGATCCGCGACCACAGCGGAGCCCGACGGGTATTTTTCACCGCCGGCGTCTCAAAGGAGGCGGCGAGCCACGCCGCACGGTATGAGGCGACAATCGACGGTATAGGATCGCTGAACGATATCGGCATCGGCGCGCTCAACGAGACAACAGTACCCGAGCCGGTGGAAGCAAGCAGTGCTCGGCAGGTTGCGGTGCTGATCTACACTTCGGGAACCACGGGAACACCGAAGGGCGTGATGCTGACGCACGAAAACCTGCTGATGAGCGCCAAAACCACGGCCTGGTTTCGAAAGATGGATGCCGACGACAAGGTCTATGTCGTTCTGCCGATCTCGCACATCGTGGGCATCTCGCTTCTGATCATGACGCTGATGAGCGGCGCCACGGTGCGCCTCGTCAGCAAGTATGATCCCGCGGCCCTTGCCAGAGCGATGGCCGAAGAAGGGATCACGATCCTCAACGGCGTACCCGCCACCTATCAAAGATTGCTCGAATACAAGACGATCGCAGGCATCGACCGTCTGGAGCGCGGCTCGCTGCGCTTGATCGCGGTCGCCGGTGCGCCGCTGGACCTCAATCTGAAATCGCGGGTGCAACACGAACTCGGCCTGCCCTTGCTCAACGGCTACGGCATCACCGAGTGTTCGCCCGGCATCTCCGGGGTGCGGATCGACAACCCGAGGGACGATCAGGCGGTTGGATCCCTGTTGCCGGGCATCGAGTCGAGGATTATCGGCCCCGATGGCGCTGCGGTGCCCGACGGACACGTTGGCGAACTGCATGTGCGGGGACGCAATGTCATGCGCGGCTATTATCGCGCACCAGATTTGACGGCAAAAGCGATCGATGGCGAAGGCTGGTTCAACACCGGGGATCTCGCGCGCTGCGAAGGCGACTGTTTGTATATCGTCGGCCGCACCAAGGAAATGATCATCCGTTCCGGATTCAACGTCTATCCCGCCGAGATCGAAGCGGTCCTCAATTCACATGGCTCTGTCGTTCAGTCCGCCGTTGTCGGCCGTTCGGTCGAAGGCAATGAAGAGGTGGTAGCCTTCGTCCAGCTTATTCAGGGCGCGACCGCAAGCGCGGAAGAACTGAAGGCTCACGCCAGTTCGCAACTGACCTCATATAAACGGCCATCGGAAATTGTCGTGCTGGAGGCCCTGCCGGCAACTTCCACCGGCAAGATCCTCAAACATAAACTGGCGGAATCGTTACGCGGCGCTTGATGACGATGGGGATGCACCTCGTTGCGCCCCCCTGACGAACTGAAATCTGAAAAATATCCCTCTCGCTCTGGAGAAACCCCGTGGAAAAGCGAAATGCGACCGTAGCGGTTGTCGGTGCCGGCGACTTTATCGGCGGTGAGATCGCCAAGAAGTTTGCGTCCGAAGGTTTCACGGTCTTTGTCGGACGTCGTCAGGGAGAGAAACTCGCGCCGCTCGTCAAGGAAATCGAGGCGGCGGGTGGAAAGGTGTTCGGGCGGGCGCTCGACGCGCGCAAGGAGGACGAGATCGTGTCCTTCCTGGGCGACGCCGACAAGCATGCGCCGTTGGAGGTTTGCGTCTTCAACATCGGCGCCAATGTGAATTTTCCGATCGTGGACACGACCGAGCGGGTCTTCCGCAAAGTGTGGGAAATGGCCTGCTATTCAGGCTTTCTTGCCGGCCGCGAGGCCGCGCGTTTGATGCTTCCCCGCGGCAAGGGCAACATCTTCTTCACCGGCGCGACGGCCAGCATGCGCGGAGGATCCGGTTTTGCGGCATTTGCCAGCGCGAAATTCGGATTGCGTGCCGTTGCGCAATCGATCGCACGCGAACTCGGCCCCAAAAATATCCATGTCGCCCATCTCGTCATCGATTCCAGCGTCGACACCGAGTGGGTGCGGCAACTCATCGTGGGCAGGGAAGGACCGCAGGCCATCGAGAATCTCGATCCCAACCGCCTGATGCGGCCGGCCGCGGTCGCGGAAGCGTATTGGCAGCTCTATCAGCAGCCGCGCGATGCCTGGACCTTCGAGCACGAAATCCGGCCATTCGGAGAGAAATGGTAAGAGAGCGCACCGATGGAACTCAGCCTTTCAAAGGAAGATGCGGCATTTCGCGATGAAGTACGCGCCTTCATCGCGGAGAATTATCCGCAGGACATGCGTGTTCCCAATCCGGAGACCGACCTGACCAAGGAGCAGTCGATGCTCTGGCACAGGATTCTCCACAAGAAGGGATGGATCGCTCCGCTGTGGCCGAAGGAATATGGCGGCCCCGGCTGGTCGATCACGCAACGCTTTATCTGGGAGCAGGAGACCTCGCGTGCCGGAACACTGCCGCCGCTGGCCTTCAGCGTGACCATGGTGGGTCCGGTCATCTATACCTACGGCAACGACGCGCAGAAGAAGAAGTTCTTGCCGGGGATTCTGTCCGGCGACGACTGGTGGTGTCAGGGCTATTCGGAGCCTGGCTCGGGCTCCGATCTGGCATCGGTTCGCACCAAGGCGGTGCGCGACGGCGATCACTACATCGTCAATGGACACAAGACCTGGACCACGCTGGCGCAGCACGCTGACTGGATCTTTTGCCTGGTCCGCACCGATCCGGCTGCGAAGGCGCAGGCCGGGATTTCGTTCCTGCTGATCGATATGAAGACACCGGGAGTCACTGTGCGTCCGATCATCACGATCGACGGCTCCCATGAAATCAACGACGTGTTCCTCGAAAATGTGCGCGTCCCCGTCGAAAACCTGATCGGCGAGGAAAACAAGGGCTGGACCTATGCCAAGTTCCTGCTCGGCAACGAGCGCACCAGCATGGCCGGGATCGGCCGTTCGACACGCTACCTGAATCGCCTGAAGAAAATCGTGAAGACCGAAATCGACGAAGACGATCCGACGCTGGACGAGTTCGTCAAGGACATCGCGCGGGTCGAGCTTGATGTTCTCGCACTTGAGGCGACCGAACTGCGTGTGGTTGCGCAGATGTCGCGGGGGATAAACCCCGGACCGGCGGCCTCGCTGTTCAAGATCAGGGGCACTGAAATCTTCCAGCGCATCACCGACCTCACGCACCGCGCGATCGGCAATTATGGTCTTGCGCTTCGCGAGCATCCGGCGAGCGACAACATGTTCATGCCCGGGCCGGATTACGGACACACGGCGTCTGAAAAATATCTCAACGCGCGCAAGCTCAGCATCTATGGCGGATCGAACGAGATCCAGCGCAACATCATCGCAAAAGCAGTGCTTGGTCTGTAACCCGTTCGCACGAGGCGCCAGGTGGACATTCAGTTTACGGAAGAACAGGAGCTCCTGCGCAGCAGCATTCAGCGGCTGCTCCGTGACCAGTATGATTTCGATACCCGTCGCAAGATCGTCGCGACCGAAGAAGGCTGGAGCCGAAAGCATTGGGATGCCTTCGCCGAGCTTGGCCTGCTGGCGGCGCCTTTCCCGGAAGATTTTGGAGGTTTTGGCGAAGGCCCTCTGGCGAGCATGATCATCATGCAGGAGTTCGGTCGCAATCTCGTGGTCGAGCCTTTTTTCGAAACCGTCGTGCTCGCGGGCGGGATCATCACGCAGGCCGGAACGAAGGCGCAGCGCGAGGAGTTTTTGCCGGAGATAGCGGCGGGAAAGGCTACCTGGGCGCTGGCGTGGGCGGAGGGGCGCTCGCGTTACGATCTCAGCAACGTCGCGACGACAGCGAAGCGCGATGGCGACGAATATGTCCTGAGCGGCGCCAAGGCGGCAGTGATCGGCGCGCCATGGGCCGATACGCTGATCGTCTCAGCGCGCACGTCGGGCGATCCGCGCGATCGCAGCGGGGTCAGCCTGTTCATCGTAGACCGGCAGTCGGCCAATCTTCACCTGCAAAGTTTCAAGACGATTGACGGTCGACGCGCCGCGGAAATCACCCTTGAGGACGTACGGGTCCCGGCCAGCCGGATGTTCGGCGAAGAAGGGCAGGGTGTCGCCATCCTGGAGGCGTGCCGCGACCGCGCCATTGCCGCGCTTTGCGCGGAAGCTGTCGGCGCGATGACGGAACTGAATTCCGCGACGCTGGAATACGCCAAGACGCGCAAGCAATTCGGCGTCGCGCTCGGGACGTTTCAGGTATTGCAGCATCGCATGGTCGACATGTTCATCGCGCTGGAAGAATCGATCTCGCTGACCCAGCATCTGAATCTCACGCTGGCCGCGAACGAGCCGGGTTGCTCGAAGCTCGCCTCCGGTGCGAAATCGAAGGTGGGCGAAGCTGCGCGTTTTGTCGGCGAACAGGCGGTGCAGCTTCACGGCGGCATGGGCATGAGCGACGAATTGAACGTCGGTCATTACTTCAAGCGGATCGCTGCCATCAACATCCAGTTTGGCGACCCCGGATATCATCTCATGCGATACGCGCGGGAAAACTGACTTGCATTCCTTCAACGCAGCGGCCGCTGCCCGAACCCGATAACCAGAGGTGTGACATGAACGAAGCCGTGATCGTATCGACAGCCCGCGCGGGAGTTGGCAAAGCCTATCGCGGCGCGCTGAACAACACCGAAGGCCCGACCATCGCCGGGCATGTCATTGCAGAGGCGGTCAGGCGCGCAAAGATCGAACCCGGCGAAGTCGAGGATGTGGTGATGGGCTGCGCGATGCAGCAGGGCACGATGGTGATGAACGTCGCACGCAAAGGCGCGATCCGGGCCGGCCTGCCGGTCACGGTGGCTGGGACCACGATCGATCGTCAATGCGCTTCCGGGCTGCAGTCGATTGCGGTTGCCGCCCGTTCGGTGATGCTTGACGGCGTCGAAGTCGCGGTAGCCGGGGGTGTCGAGTCGATCAGCCTTGTGCAGAACGACCACATGAACAAGTTTCACGCGATCGACGATGAATTGATGGCGATGAAGCCTGAAATGTACATGACGATGCTCGAGACGGCCGAAGTCGTGGCGGAGCGCTACAAGATTTCACGCGAGCGCCAGGACGAATACAGCCTTGAATGCCAGCGCCGCACCGCCGCGGCCCTTCAAGGCGGCCGGTTCAGCGACGAGATAGTTCCATTCAAGACCAAAATGGCCGTTATGGACAAGGACACCAAGCAAGTGTCGCTGAAGGAAATCATGCTGACCAAGGACGAGGGTCCGCGCCCGGAAACCACGGCCGAGGGGCTCGCCAGCATCAAGCCTGTGTTCGAAGGCAAGACGATCAGCGCCGGCAATGCGAGCCAGCTCTCGGACGGCGCGTCGGCCTGCGTGATCATGAGCGACAAGATCGCGGCGAAGAAGGGTTTAAATCCGCTGGGCATCTTTCGCGGCTTCGTCGCTGTTGGCGTCGAGCCGCACGAGATGGGCGTCGGCCCGGTCGCGGCGATCCCGCGCCTGCTCAAGCGACACGGCCTGAAGATCGATGACATCGATCTCTGGGAATTGAACGAAGCCTATGCCGTCCAGGTGATTTATTGCCGCGACAAATTGGGCATCGATCCCGAGAAACTCAACGTCAACGGCGGTTCGATTTCGATAGGCCACCCCTATGGCATGACCGGATCGCGGCTCACCGGGCATATCCTGATCGAGGGACGTCGTCGCAAGGCCAAATATGGCGTGGTGACCATGTGCATCGGCGGCGGCATGGGCGCCGCGGGGTTGTTCGAAATCGTCCACTGACGCGAAGACCACGATATGGAAACTGGACATCGGAGGGAATGCGGATGTGTTCGCCGGATTACATCTACGGTCTGCTTCTGATCGAAAGTCTCGAGGATGAAGCTGCGCAGGACAAGGCTCGTTCCGCGGACAACCCTGTCCGCCGAAAACTCAGGACAATCTACCGTCCATGGCAGAAAAGATACCCAGCGGAACTCATCGACATACTGTCGTTGCCGCCGGTGCATGAAGTTTCGACGCGGGGCCTAGCCCCGCAATTGCTGAGATAGATTTGGAGAGAACAATGAAAACAGCCATCACCGAATTGTTTGGTATCGAACATCCGATCATACAGGGTGGGATGCACTATGTCGGCTTCGCCGAACTCGCCGGCGCGGTTTCGAATGCGGGCGGTCTCGGCATCATCACCGGTCTGACGCAGCGTACGCCGGAATTGCTGGCCAAGGAAATTGCGCACTGTCACGACCTGACCGACAAGCCGTTCGGCGTGAACCTGACGTTCCTGCCCACGTTCTCTGCGCCGCCTTATCCCGAATACATCGCCGCCATCAAGGAAGGCGGAATCAGAATCGTCGAAACGGCGGGGCGCAGCCCCGAGCAATATATGCCGGCGCTAAAGGCCGCAGGCATCAAGGTGATTCACAAATGCACGTCGGTTCGGCACTCGTTGAAGGCCGAGCAGATCGGCTGCGACGCCGTCAGCGTGGATGGCTTCGAGTGCGGGGGCCATCCCGGTGAAGACGACATGCCCAACATGATTCTGCTTCCCCGCGCCGCGGAGGAGCTGAAAATTCCGTTCGTTGCGTCCGGCGGCATGGCCGATGCGCGCAGCCTGGTCGCCGCGCTCGCCATGGGAGCCGCAGGTATGAACATGGGCACACGGTTCATTGCCACCAAGGAAGCGCCGGTGCACGACAACGTCAAGAAGGCCATCGTCGCGGCGTCGGAGCTCGACACCAGGCTGGTCATGCGCACCCTGAGAAATACCGAGCGCGTACTCAAGAATGCCGGTGTCGAACGGCTGCTGGAAATCGAGCGCGAGAAGGGCAGCCAGCTGCAGATCGCGGATATCCACGACGAGGTTGCCGGGGTCTACCCCAAGGTCATGATTGATGGCGACATGGATGCGGGAGCCTGGAGCTGCGGCATGGTCGTCGGCCTCATCCACGATATCCCGACGGTCAAGGAACTGATCGATGGCATCATGGCTGACGCCGAACGCCTGATCCTGGACCGGCTGGTGGGATTTCTTGGCACTGAGAGCAAAGCGTCTCTGAAAGTCGCCTGAGACGGGAGAGTTCGAATGGCAGACAATCGCATCGAGGTCGACACCGGAACCAGCGAGCTGTTGTGCGAAATCCGGGACCGCGTCGCGCTCATCACGCTCAACCGTCCTGAAGCACGCAACGCGCTCTCTGACCGACTGACTCCTGCGCTGCGGCGCATGATCAAGCAGTGCGGCGATGATCCGGAGGTCGGCGCGCTGCTGATCACGGGTGCCGGCAATGCCTTTTGCGCCGGAGGCGATGTCAAGGGCATGGGGAGCAATGCAACCAAAGCCGAGGCAACGCTCGAGCAGCGCGTTGCAGACCTGCGAGTGAAGCAGCGCACGTTGACCGGCGCGCTGGTGGCCGTGAGAAAGCCGACGATTGCAGCGCTTCCGGGACCTGCGGCAGGCGCCGGCCTCGCACTGGCGCTCGCATGCGATATCCGCATTGCCGCTGAATCCGCCATCATGGCCACGGGATATGCCCGCATCGGGTTGACCGGAGACTACGGCATCGCATGGTTGCTGACGCGGCTGGTGGGCACATCGCGGGCGCGGGAATTGATGTTCCTGTCGGAACGGATCGACGCACGCCGCGGCGAGACGCTTGGTCTCGTCAACCGTGTCGTGCCTGATGCCGAACTTCGTGCCGCCGCGTTTGCGCTGGCAAAATCTCTGGCCGAGGGGCCCTCAATCGCACTGGCCTACATGAAAGACAACCTTGACCACGCCGTAACGTCGGACTTTCTGGATTCAATGGACCAGGAAGCGGAGAACATGGTCCGGTCCGCCCGGACGAACGATCACAAGGAGGCGGTGCATGCCTTCATCGACAAACGCAAGCCCGCATTCACCGGGCAATAGAATCCTTTCGACTAGATAGAAGGTGAGGCAGACCTCGTGACCGACAAGCCAATTGCCATTGTGACTGGTGTCGGCCCCGGCACCGGATCTGCGATCGTCCGGCGTTTCGCGGCCGGAGGATTTCGCGTGATCGCCTTGGCTCGTTCACCGGATCGCATCGCCGCGCTTGAGCGAGAGCTTCCAGACACCCACGCTGTGATCTGCGACGTGTCCAGCGAGAGCCAGGTCGCGGACGCCGTTGCCAACGTACGAAAATTGTACGGCTCCCCAGATGTCCTCATCCACAATGCGGTGGGAGGAGGCTGGGGAACATTTCTCGAAATCGAGCCGCAGATGCTCGAACATAATTTTCAGGTAAATGTCATGGGTCTGCTGTATCTGGCGCGCGAGCTGGCGCCGGACATGATCAAGGCAGGTAAAGGCGCGATCCTTGTCACCGGCAACACCTCGGCTATCCGCGGCAAGGCGAATTTTTCGGGTTTTGCGCCGACCAAGGCGGCCCAGCGCATTCTATCGGAATCGATCGCGCGCGATCTGGGACCGCGCGGCATCCACGTTGCGTATGTGCTGATCGATGCCGTGATCGACGTACCGCGAATGCGCGACCGTCTGCGCGAAGCGCCGGACGAATTCTTTATCAAGCCATCCGCGATCGCCGACGAGTTGTGGCACCTCTATGGCCAGGACCGCTCGGCATGGTCGTTCCTTACGGAGCTTCGTCCGTTCGGGGAAAAATGGTGAGACACAGATGCCTCTCGTCGCCTCCGGTTCGAGAACAGGCAGGTAGAGTGGGTTTGCGGCCAGAAGACAGAGCAATTGGATTTATGAGGAGCGAGCATGACTGAACATGTGAAAACCGAAATAGCCGCAGGCATCATGACGTTGACGCTCGCCCGCGCCGACAAGAAGAACGCGCTGAGCAACGCCATGTACAGCGCGATGTCGGACGGGCTGGAGCGCGCGGAGAAGGATCCCTCCGTGCGGGTGGTTCTATTCCAGGGAGATGGCGACAGCTTCACGGCCGGAAACGACCTTGCGGATTTCAGCGCCCAGGCGAACGGGAAGGATACCGGCGAGAGCCAGGCGTTTCGATTCATCAGCAATCTCGGCAAGGCCACCCGTCCGCTCGTCGCCGCCGTGCAGGGCAATGCTGTAGGTGTCGGCACCACGATGTTGCTCCATTGCGATCTTGTCTTTCTTGCCGACACCGCAAAGTTGATGACACCGTTCGTCAATCTGGCGCTGGTCCCGGAGGCGGCATCTAGTTGGCTGTTGCCTGCGCGGATCGGACACGTCCGCGCCTACGCCATGTTTGCGCTCGGAGAACCGCTTGATGCAGCCACCGCATTGGCCTGCGGTTTGGCCAACGCCGTGGTGCCGGCCGCGGATTTGCGCGCCAGGGCCCGCGAAGCCGCTGAAGCCTTGACCAAACGGCCGGCCGGCTCTCTCAGTCATACCAAAGCGCTGATGCGCGATATGGACAAGGTCGCCGCTCAAATCAGCCGGGAAGGCGCCTTGTTTCGCGAACGCTTACAGACCGGCGAGGCGCGCGAGGCGTTCGCGGCGTTCGCCGAACGTCGTAAACCTGATTTTTCGAAGGTCGCGGAATAAATCGCGATCGTCCCCTCACAAACAGATTGGTTCAGGTGTTCGGATCTCAAAAAGGGACGACCTGATCGTCTCCGCTTCGTGATGTGAACGAACGGGTTGACGGATTCGCTCCGGGTCGATGTATCGCATGCGTCGGCGGCCGCCGCCTTTTTTTGGAACAGGACTTGCTTTCTCGCGGCAGATTGCGGTTGAATTGAACCGAGCGGGCAGGTTGAACGGTTTCGAAAGAAGAGATCAGAACATGGACCTTGGATTAAAAGGCAAGAATGTACTGGTGACCGGCGGCAGCAAGGGAATTGGTCTCGCGGTCGCAGAATTGTTCGCTGCAGAAGGCGCCAATGTTGCGATCTGCGCACGCAATGCCGAGCAGGTGAACAACGTTGTGAAATTGCTCGCCGCCAAGGGCGTCACCGCATGGGGCGACGCAGTTGATGTCGCCGATCCGGTTGCGCTTAAGCGATGGGTAGAAAGCGCGGCCGCGGAACTTGGCGGCATCGACATCCTCGTCTGCAATGTCAGTGCGTTGGCCGTCGGCAACACGCCGGAGACATGGGAGAATTCGTTTCGCGTCGATATGATGCACACGGTCAATTCCGTTGCGGCTGCGCTGCCGTTTCTGGAGAAGTCCAAGTCAGCGTCGATCGCGATTGTCTCCAGCGTGTCGGGCTTCGAGATCGATTTTGCTGCGGGCTCCTACGGCGCCTTCAAGGCGGCCCTGATTCACTATGCCAAGGGGCTGAGCAACCAGCTCATCGCCAAAGGCATCCGCGTCAACGCGGTGTCGCCCGGAAACACCTATTTCGAAGGCGGCATCTGGCAGAATATCGAGAAAGGCTCGCCGGATCTGTACAAATTGGCGATGTCGTTGAATCCAACGTCGCGGATGGGAACGCCGCAGGAAGTTGCTGCGGGTGTGGTGTTTGTCGCAAGCCCCGTTGCCAGCCGCATCTCCGGCACCAATTTGATTATCGACGGCGCGCTGACCAAGGCGGTTTGACGAAGCCGGCTGAATTCGCAATGCGCGGCGGCGGACTTAGCAACGATCGCGACCGCCCACATCGCGATCGATGCCGTTTCCTTGATCGGTTGGCGCTTACAATTTGCACATGGTGCTTACAAACGCCGCGTCTGGAAACCCTCGAATTGATTTTTCTCGAAATGCGCCGTCCGGAATAACTTTGTTCTTGACAGGGTAACGCCGTCGAGAGAGCCTCCGAAACAGGCGCTGGGCAAAGATGCCCGAAACGGCGCCACCCAATTTGCAAAAATGTTTCTTACGGCACAGTTTCGCCGGAGCCTGGAACAGCGGGCTTGTTGCGTTGGGTGAGTGTATGGCGCTTCAAGATCTCCAAGTCGGCTATCTCTTCTCCTCGACGGGCTCCTACGAGCTGGTCGCACGCTCGATGCTGAATGGCGCTCTTCTTGCCGCAGATGAAATCAACGCATCAGGGCTCGGCATTCGCTTTGAACCGTCCGTCCTCAATCCCGGCGGCGACCTCTCGCAATATTCCGCGCTGACGACAAAGCTGCTGCAGCGCAATATCCGCCACGTTGTCGGTTGTTACACGTCGTCATCGCGCAAGGAAGTTATTCCCCTGTTCGAAAAGCACGACGCTCTGTTGTGGTACCCGTCGCACTACGAAGGCTTCGAGAGTTCCACCAATGTCATCTACACCGGCGCCGCGCCAAACCAGCACGTCTTGCCGCTGGTCGAATATCTGCTGGCGCATCACGGCCACCGTGCGTTCTGCGTCGGCTCGAATTACATCTGGGCCTGGGAAAACAACCGCATCTTGCGCGAGAGTGTCACGGCGCGTCAGGGATCGGTGCTGGCCGAGCGCTATTTCGCCGTCGGGGAAACGGATTTCCACCAGGTGATCGAGGCGATCATCGAGGCGCGCCCATCGTTCGTGTTCCTGACGCTGATCGGTACCTCGGCCTATCAGTTCTTTCGCGATTTCAGGACGGCGTGCCGCGCGCGCGGGATCGACCAGGCACGGGAAATTCCAGTGGCGAGCTGCTCGCTGTCCGAGCCCGAGCTACAAGCGATCGGCGAAGACGCTGTCGATGGCCATCTGAGTTCGAGCGTGTACTTTTGCTCGATCGAAAGCCCGGCGAACCTTCGATTTCTCAGGGCGTACGAGTCGCGGTTCCCGGAAGGACCCACGGCGTCCGCCGATGCGGAGGCGTCCTATAACGCGGTGTGGCTGCTGGCACGGGGCGCCGCAGCCGCCGGAACCGACGAACCGCGCGCAGTCAAGGCGGAGCTTGTCCGGCAGCATCTCGACGCGCCGCAGGGCGCCGTCTGGATCGATGAGCAGACCTTCCACGCCTACCTGACGCCACGCATCGGTCGTTCCAATCGCAATGCGCGATTCGACCTCGTCAGTGAAGTCCGGGCGCCTGTCCAGCCCGACCCATACCTCGTACGTAATTCTGCGCGGTTCGAAGCCGCGGGTGTTCCCTCACTGAGGCTGGTGTCATGACCGAGCCGAGGCTGCTCCAGAATTTCAGCGGCGGCCGCGCCATTGTGGTGACGGATCGTGCGTCGTCGCTCGATGTATTGACGACCACGCTGGATCGGCTGGGTGTCACGACCAGCCCCGCTGATATCGTCGGGAGTATCGCAGATATCGATCTTGCAACGCTTCAGCCGGATCGCAACGTCGTCTTTATCGACGGCGACATCAGCGATGGGGCCGTGCTTCCGCTCAGTGCGATCGGCCGGTTGCCACCGGCGCCGGTCATCGGGCTGCTTGGCGTCAGCGCGCCCAGCCGCCTCAAGGCATTGATGAGGGCGGGCGCAACCTCGTTTCTTCGAAAACCCGTTCACGTCGCAGCTGTCTATCCGGCGCTGTTTGTCGGCATCAACGAATATCGCCGCCATCGGCACCTGGAGACCCTGCTGGAGGATCAGGAGCGCCGCCGCCGAAGCCGGCGGGACGTGGTCAAGGCAATCATCCGGACGATGTCCGAATACGGCATCGACGATGATGAAGCCTACGATCTGCTTCGTCGACGCAGCATGCGAACGCGTCAGACGATGGAGGACCTGTGCAAGGACTTGGCCCGGTCGTCAGACGGGCAAGAACGCGGCGAATTCGTTCTGAGGAGAAAACTCGCCGACTAAACCCAACAGAGGAGAGTCAGATGCTAGAAAGTATTGCGAGGGGGGCGCGCACCGTGTCCCTCATCGGAGCCGGCTTGCTTGCTGCAGGCTCGGCCTATGCCGCGGACCCGATCAAGCTCGGCGTCCTGGAAGATCAATCCGGCGATTTCGCGCTCGCGACCATCGGAAAGGTACATGGTATTCAGCTTGCGACCGATGAAATCAATGCGGCCGGCGGCATCGCCGGCCGCAAGCTGGAACTGGTAATCTACGACACTCAATCGGACAACACCCGCTATCAGGAATTCATGCGGCGCGTGCTTCAGCGCGACAAGGTCAACGTGGTGTTTGCGGGATTCTCCAGCGCCTCGCGCGAAGCCTATCGCCCGATCGTCGATCAGCTCGATGGCTTTGCCTTCTATAACAACCAGTACGAAGGCGGTGTCTGCGACGGCCACATGGTCGTCACTGGCGCCGTGCCGGAACAGCAGTTCTCGACGCTGATTCCGTGGATGATGGAAAAATACGGCAAGCGGGTCTACACCATCGCGGCCGACTACAATTTCGGCCAGATCTCCGCCGAATGGGTGCGCATGATCGTCAAGCAGAACGGCGGCGAAATGGTCGGCGAGGAGTTCATTCCGCTTGGCGTGTCGCAGTTCTCGCAGACCATCCAGAACATCCAGAAAGTCAAACCGGATGTGCTGATCACATTGCTCGTCGGCACCGCGCAGGCGTCCTATTACGAGCAGGCTGCGTCTGCGAACCTGAAGATTCCGATGGGCAGTTCGGTCAATGTCGGCCAGGGCTATGAGCATAAGCGCTTCAAGCCGCCGAGCCTCGCCAACATGTATGCCACGGTGAATTACATCGAGGAAGTCGATACGCCGGAGAGCAAGGCATTCGTGGCGAAGTGGAAGGCGAAATTCCCGAATGAACCCTACATCAATCAGGAAGCCGAGAACTCCTACCACGCCGTCTATCTCTACAAGCAGTTGGTCGAGCGCGCCAACGGCTCGACGACGCGGGCCGATCTGCGCGCCGTGATCGCCAAAGGCGACGTCTGTGTCGACGCGCCCGAAGGCAAGGTCTGCATCGATCCAAAGAGCCAGCATGTCTCGCACACGATCTACATGGCGAAGGTCGGCGACGATCATTCGATTACGTTCCCGAAGGTCTGGAACGACATCAAGCCGTATTGGCTCGGCGATGCCGGTTGCGACCTGACCAAGAAGGATCCGATGATGCAGTACACCCCAAGCAATCCGCCGCCGAAATCCTGATCGCGGCGACGTCGAGGGGCGCACGCCGCGCCCCTCGATATCCTCATCAACATCTCCTCATCAGCGCTTCGCCCATTGATGACCGGAAGAGAATTCTCTTCACCCCGAGGCCTTGGATGGATTTCCTGAGTTCGCTGTTCGGATTTCTCTACCAATGCGGCGATGCATTTGCATTTCTCGTGCTGGCCGCGTCCGGGCTCGCGGTTATTTTCGGCATGATGGGCGTGATCAATCTTGCGCATGGCGAATTCATCATGTGCGGCGCTTACGTGACAGTTGCGACCGCGCGCGCCGGCCTGCCGCTGCCTCTTGCAATCCTGTGCGGGGCGCTTGCCGCCGGGATCGTGGGGCTGATCATCGAGCGCCTCGTTGTCCGGCAGCTTTATGACCGGCCGATGGACACCATTGTTGCGACCTGGGGACTGAGCCTGATTGCCACGCAGGGCACCCTGATCGTGCTGGGCTCCAGCATGCCGGGCGTCGGTGTTCCGCTCGGCAGCTTCACGGTCGGCACCTATTCCTACTCGACCTATCGGCTGGTGCTGATCGCCGCTGCGCTGGCGATTCTTGTGGGGCTCTATCTCGCCTTCAACAGGACGAAGTTCGGAATCCTGGCCCGGGCGACGATCCAGTTGCCGCACATGGCCGAAGCCTTGGGCGTCGACACCAAATTTGTCTACAGCATGACCTTTGCATTGGGTGCGGCGCTCGCGGGGCTGGTGGGCGGGCTCTACGCGCCGACCATGACCATCGTTCCGACCATGGGCAGTACATTCATCATGGAGGCGTTCGTCACCGTCGTCGTCGGTGGCGCCGATATCTTTCTCGGCACCGCGCCCGCCGCCGCCGTGCTGGGCGTGGTCAAGGCCACGATGACGTCGTGGCAGGGGCAATTGTTCGGACAGATCGGGCTGCTGATCGCCGTGATTATCGTCATTCGCGTGCTTCCAAAGGGAATCTCGGGCTTCATCCTGCGTGAGCGAAGTTGAGAGAGCGGTTTTGGACATGACACGCCGCCTGCCGTTCATCCGTCTGCTCGAGGGCCCGCAGACACTGGGTCGTGGCCCCCTGTTCTGGGCCGCCGCCGGCGCGGTTCTGCTCGCGGCGGCGGTCTATCCGCTACTGGCCGATGGCTACACGGTCGGCAACACCGTCTATTTTTTTACGTGGGCGTTCATGGCGTTGGGGCTCTGCCTGATCTGGGGCTATGGCGGCACGCTCAGCTTCGGCCAGACCGCGTTCTTCGGCCTGTCGGGATATGCTTACGGTGTTCTCACGCTCAACTTTGGCGCGGCTTACGGCTTCACATTGGTTGCCCTGATAATCGCACTCGCCTGCACGGCGGCGTTCGCGGCCGTGCTTGGCTATTTTCTTTACTTCGGCCGGATCAGCGGCGTCTTTCTTGGCATCGTTACGCTCTCCGTCACGCTGGTGTTCGAACGCTTCATGGCGCAGACCGCTGGTCCCGAATGGCACATCGGCGTCGCGCGCCTGAACGGCTTCAACGGCATGAGCGGCATGCCGCCGCTGACGCTGCCGTGGTTTGGGGGCGCCATCGTGTTGTTCCCGGATATCGGTCTGTATTATCTCGTTCTGGCGTTGCTGGTGCTGGTCTATCTCGGCCTTCGCATGCTCGTGAATTCCAAATTCGGCAACGTGCTGGTGGCGATCCGGGAGAATCCCGAGCGCGCGGAGATGCTGGGCTACGACGTGCGCAAATATCAACTGGTGGCGTTCGTGATCGGCGCGGTCATGGCCGGGCTCAGCGGCGTGCTCTACACCGCCTGGGGCCAATATATCACGCCGTCGAGCATGAGCATTACCGCGGCGGCCTTGCCGATCGTCTGGGTCGCCGTCGGCGGCCGCGGCGACCTGACCGCCACGCTGATCGGAACTCTCGCGGTGCTCGCGGCGTTCCAGGCGCTGACGATCTATGGCAGCCAGTATGCACTTGTCGTGATGGGGCTGCTGCTGGTCGCGACGGTGCTGATCGCGCCGGAGGGACTGATCGTCACCTTCGCCAGGTTCGTCGGCCGGATGCGGCATCATCAGCAAAATCAGAAGGAATCGGCCTGATGTCGATTCTCGAAACCCGCGGTCTCAACAAGCACTTCGGCGGCCTTCACGTCACCGCTGATGTCAACCTTGCGCTCGAAGAGGGCGAGATTCACTGCCTGATCGGCCCCAACGGCGCCGGCAAGAGCACGTTGTTCCGCCTGATCCTTGGCGAGCACGCGCCGTCCAGCGGCAGTATTTTTTATGCAGGACACGACATCACGGCGCTGAAGTCGTTCCAGCGGATCCGGCGCGGCATGAGCGTCAAGTTTCAGGTGCCGGGCATCTTCAAGGCGCTGAGTGCGCGACAAAACCTCGAAATAGCGCTGCAGCATCATCTCGAGGGCGGTTCGCTCGATGCAGAGGCCGACCGGCTGCTTGATTTCCTGCATTTGCTCGACGTGGGCGAGCAACTCGCCGGCAATCTCAGTCACGGCCAGAAACAATGGCTCGAGATCGGCATGGCGATCAGCCTGAAACCGAAGCTGTTGCTGCTGGACGAGCCGACCGCCGGCATGTCGCCGGCTGAAACGTTCGCCACCGGCGAAATCGTCCAGACCTTGAACGCCAATGGCGTCACCATTCTCGCGGTCGAGCACGATATGAGCTTTGTCCGGCAGGTGGCCAGAAGGGTCACCGTGCTGCATCTCGGCCGGATCTTCGCGCAAGGCACGATCGAGGAGATCGTCGCCGACGAGCGCGTCGCGGCGATTTATCTGGGGCACGGCCATGCGTAAGGAAATCGTCCTCACTGCGCTCAAGCTCCGCTCCGGCTACGGCGGCAAGCCGGTGCTGCAGGGCATCGACATGGACGTGCGCGAAGGCGAGATCGTCGCGGTGATCGGCCGCAATGGTGTCGGCAAGTCGACGCTGATGCGGACGCTGATCGGGTTGCTGCCGCCGACGGAAGGTTCCATCGTGTTCAAAGGGCAGGATGTCAGCGCGCTGGTGGCGCATCGCCGCGCCCGCCTCGGAATCGGCTACGTGCCGCAGGGTCGCGACGTTTTCCCGCGCATGAGCGTCGAGGAGAACCTCAAGGTCGGCGAAATGATCGGCGGCAAGGTCGGTCCTGAAGATTACAGCCGCGTCTACACCACGTTTCCGATCCTCGCCGAACGGCGCAGCCAGCAGGCCGGAACCATGTCCGGCGGTCAGCAGCAGCAACTGGCAATCGGCCGTGTCATGATCAGCAAGCCGTCGCTGATCCTGCTTGATGAGCCATCGGAGGGCATTCAGCCATCGATCGTGCAGGATATCGCCCGCACCATTGTCGATCTGAATCGCCGGACCAATGTCACCATCGTCTTCGTCGAGCAGAATCTCGACATGATCCGTGCCATGGCGCAGCGCTGCTACGTCATGGACAAGGGCCGGATCGTCGCCGCGCTGACGCCGGAGGACCTCGACGATCGCGAGGTCGTGCGACGGCATCTCGCCGTCTGAGAGTTTTCAACCAGCAAGAAGGATCATCAACATGTCATGGCTAGAAACTTCCATTATGGCCCGCAGGGGTCTCGCGAAAGGCAAGCCGGGCAAGACTTACTCCATCACCGAAGAGAGTCAGGGCCAATATCACTACGTCTACGGTCCGTTCGCGAAACCGGTGCTGAAGGTGGATCCGGGATCGGTGATATCGGCCGAAACGCACGATGCGTTCGAAGGCAAGATCAAGCACGAAACCGACAAGCCTAGCGAGATCTTGAATTTCCCGTTCCTCAATCCGCAGAACGGGCCGATCTATGTCAACGGCGCCGAGAAGGGCGATACGCTCGCGGTGTACATCAAATCGATCGTACCGCGCGGGCCACAACCGGTGGGAACGACGTGTCTGATCACTGAATTCGGCGGCCTGGTCGCGACCGGCGATACTGCTTTGCTCAATCCGCCGTTGCCCGAACGGGTCAAGAAGGTCGAGGTCACGCTTGAGGGCGGCATCAAATGGAGCGACAAGCTCACCTTGCCCTATCAGCCCTTCATCGGAACCATCGGTACCTCACCGGAAATCGAAGCGATCACCTCGCTTCAGCCGGACTACTATGGCGGCAACATGGATTTGCCTGACGTCGCGGTTGACGCGGTGATCTACTTGCCGGTCAACGCACCCGGAGCGCTGCTGTATTTGGGCGACTGCCACGCCACCCAGGGCGACGGCGAATTGTGCGGCGTTGCGCTGGAGCATCCGACCGTGACTACGCTGCAAGTCGATCTCATCAAGAAGTGGAAGTTCAAGTGGCCGCGGCTGGAAAACGAAAAGTTTTTCATGACGATCGGCTCGAGCCGCCCGATGGAGGACGCTGCCCGCATCGCCTATCGCGAGCTGATCCGCTGGATGGCGGCCGATTTCGGTTTCGAGGAGCTTGACGCGTATATGCTTCTTACCCAATGCGGCCGCGTGCGCCTCGGTAACATGGTGGATCCGAAATACACGCTCGGTGCGTCAATCCTGAAATCCTATCTCTGACTTGAGACGGCGGGAGACGGCATCAAAGCCTGGCGATAGCTTCGCAGAATCCGGCGGAGACGGACATGTTCCACTTTGTTGACCAGATTGGACGTTCAGTTCGCTTTCTCAATCAGGCTTTCCAGAAGCCGTTTCAATTCCGCCGTCGCCTTGTTGCCGTAACTTTCGGCGATGTGGGACTCCTGGCTCAGCGCAAGCGAATTCAAGCGCTGAGTCAGCGCCTTTCCGCGGTCGGAACTAAACATCAGCACCTTGCGCCGGTCGTCGGCATCCTGGACGCGGTAAACCAGCGAGTCGGACACCATGCGATCGATCATCTTCGTCAGGGTCGGATGATTAAGCAGCACCGCTTCCGCGAGTTCACCCATCGAATGACCCTTGCCGTCCGAAAGGATTTTCAGAATACGCCACTGTTCCACCGGTACGCCTTCCGTTCGGAAGCGCGCGTCCAGTTGTCGATTGATTTCCCGGTTTGCCTGCGCAAGCAGATAAGCGAGGTGCTCGGTGATGGGTTTACTCGGCGATCTGGCCACGGTCCTGGACTTCGTTCTTCGGTTTCTGGATGATTATTGAGCGACTTTGCTTGTTCTGTATGCACGTGAATCGTTGAATATTCAATATTTTCCACTAGGATATTTCGGTTGTCGCGATACGCTGGTCTCACGCCGACGGAAAGCCGAAAGGAGAGCGAGGTGCTCTCAACCACGCAACTTGGAACGACCGGCGGCGTGCCGATGCCGCTGGATTGGCTGCTGAAGGGTCCGTCCTGGCCGGGCGGGGACACTTTTGCGCAAACGCCGCGGCCGGATTTTTTTCGGCAGCATCGCGATCGCAAGAAGCTTCGGATCGCCAACTTCACTTCGCTGACCGGTCCTGCCGGAATCTGGGGGCCGTCCGCCACCAACAGTACGCTGCTGGCGGCATCGGAGATCAACCGGCGCGGCGGCATCCTGGGTCGCGAAATCGAGGTCGTCTTTCATGATGCGGGGGGCAGCATCGAGGATGTCGTCCGGACCGCGTCGGACGTGGTCGCCTCCGACGACGCTGATATCATCATGGGATCGCACATCAGTGCGGTCAGGGTCGCGCTTCGAAAAGTTGTCGCCGGCCGCATTCCCTATGTCTATACGCCCGTATACGAGGGCGGAGAGAGAACGCCGGGCGTGATGGCGATCGGCGAAACGCCGCGGGCTCAATCGCGCCCTGCGATCGAATGGCTGGCGAACGCCAAGAACGCGTCGCGATGGTACCTGATCGGCAGCGACTACGTCTGGCCCTGGCTGTCCCACCGGGCGACCAAGAAATATATCGCCGGTGCGGGCGGGCGTGTCGTCGGCGAAGAATTTGTCCGGATGGGCGAGCACGATCACAGTGCGCAAATCGCGCGGATCCGCGCCGCCAAGCCCGACGTCGTTCTTATTTCGCTAATCGGCACCGACAGCATCGTTTTCAACCGCGCTTTTGCCGAACAGGGGTTAGCGTCGAAGATGCTTCGTCTGGCGGGGGCGATGGATGAAACCGTCCTGCTTGGAATCGGAGCCGATAACACCGAAAATCTTTTCTGTGCCTCCGGGTATTTCGTGGACATGGCGTCGCGCGAAAATGATGCTTTTCGTTGCCAATACGAGGCTTCGTTTGGCCGCTACGCGCCGCCGCTTGGCTCCGTCGGGCAGTCGAACTATGAAGGACTCCGGTTTCTCGATACGGTCGCATCGCGGGCGGGATCGCTGGCCATCAAGCCGCTGCTCGCGAACGCGATGAACGTGGACTATGACGGCGCAAGAGGTCGCATCGGCATTCGTCGCGGAAGCGCTTGCATGCCGATCTATCTGGCTGAAGCCGATGGCCTCGATTTTCAGCTGATCGAAAAATTCTGACGGCGTGCAGGCCGCCATCGAACAGACCCGGCAAGAAATAATACTTGAAAAGGAAAACATTTCTGTTTCTAGTGATCCAGATGAGATTGGTTCTCTGCCGTTCTTAGCCAGCTAATGTTTGCGCGTTGTGCTGGCGACCCGGCGGTCTCCCTCAACCGATCTAAGAACGAGCGATCAAGAAACAGGAGAAAGACATCGTGTCAGTAGCGCTTCCAACGCCCGATCAACTGCGCGCCGTCGCCGAATATTGCGGTTTGGCATTGACCGATGAGGACGTTACCTCCTTCCGCGGATTGATGCAGGGCTCGGTCGATGCTTACAACGTCGTCGCCGCCATGCCGGACGAAGTTCCCGTCGTTAAATACCCGCGGACGCCGGGCTATCGGCCGGGGCCCGAGGAAAACCCGCGCAATGCCTGGTACCGGAAGTCCACCGTCAAAGGCGCCGCCCGCGGCAAGCTGAAGGGCAAGATCGTCGCGTTAAAGGACAACATCATGTTGGCCGGGGTACCGATGATGAACGGTTCGTCGACGCTCGAAGGCTTCGTTCCGGATTTCGACGCGACGATCGTCACGCGCATGCTCGATGCCGGCGCGGAAATTGCCGGCAAGGTTCATTGCGAGTCGTTTTGCATGTCTGGCGGCAGCCACACCAATTCGACCGGCCCGGTGCACAACCCGCACAAGATGGGATATTCCGCTGGCGGGTCGTCGTCGGGCAGCGCAGTCGTGGTCGCGCTCGGCGAAGTCGATATGGCGATCGGCGGCGATCAGGGCGGTTCGATACGGATGCCCGCATCCTTCAGCGGTGTCTACGGCATGAAGCCGACCTGGGGCCTTGTGCCCTACACCGGCATTATGCCGATCGAGATTTTCGTCGATCACACCGGGCCGATGACCGCAAATGTCGCCGACAATGCGTTGCTGCTCGAGGTGCTGGCGGGCGACGATGGTTACGATCCCAGGATCAAATCGCCAAAGGTGCAGGACTACACCAAGGCGCTTGGTATCGGCGTCAAGGGACTGAAAATCGGCATCGTCAAGGAAGGTTTCGAGCAGGCCGGTGCGGAAGCCGCCGTGAACGAGAGCGTCATGGATGCGGCGAAGCGATTCAGCAGTCTCGGCGCCAGTGTCGAGGAGGTTTCCATCCCGATGCATATGGTGGCGCCAGCGATCTGGATGCCGATCGGCACGGAAGGCATGACCCAGACCATGATGTTTGGCGACGGCTATGGCCTGAGCCGCTCGGATCTCTATTCGACGTCGCTGATGGATTTTCATCGCGGCTGGCGCGGGCAGGCGGATTCGCTATCCGAAACCACCAAGATGATGTTGATGTTCGGCACCTACATCAACAACAATTTCGGCCCGCGCTATTATGGCAAAGCCCTCAACATCTCGCGTCGGCTAACGGCGGCTTACGACAAGGCGCTCGAGACCTACGATCTGCTGTTGATGCCGACGACGCCGATGAAGGCGACGCCATTGCCTGCTCCGGGGGCAAGCCGCGAGGAGCAGATCGGGCGCGCGTTCGAGATGATCACGAACACCGCGCCGTTTGATATCACCCACCACCCAGCCATGTCGCTGCCATGCGGCATGGTGGACGGGCTGCCCGTCGGTTTGATGCTGATCGGCCGGCATTTCGACGAGCCGATGATCTATCGTGCCGCGCATGCCTTTGAACAATCGGGCGATTGGAAGACGATGTAACTGGCGGAGGGCTGTAAGGTTGCTGGTGATGCCGCATGGATAATCTCTTCACCGCCTTGTTCGAGATTATGAGTTTCGGCGCGATCGTGGTTTTGGTCGTGCTGGGACTTGGCATCATCGCCAGCATGATGGGGATCTTCAATTTCGCACAGGGCGAATTCGTTCTGCTCGGCGCATACATCACCTATGTCGTGCATAATGCGGGTGCGCCGGTCTGGGTCGGAATGGCGGTCGCTCCGTTCGCGGTCGGCGCCCTCGGCTTTGTGCTGGAGCGTCTGGTGGTCCGGCGATTCTACGCGGCGCCGATTGTCGCGATGCTCGGCACTTACGCGCTCGGGCTGATCATCCGGGAGATCGTGCGTGGCCTGATCGGCGGCCTTTATATCTCGGTCCCGGAGCCGATCGGCGGATCGGTCAATCTCGGCGCCATGCACTTTTCCTCCTGGCGGCTTGTGATCATCGTCATCACTGCGCTGGTCATGGCGTGCAGTTACCTGCTGTTGGCGCGTACGGCGTTCGGCTTGCGAATCCGGGCATCGCTGGAAAATCCGGCGCTCGCCCGCGCATCGGGGATTTCGACCAACGCGATCTACGGGGCCACGTTTGCATTCGGTGCTGCTCTGGCAGGTCTTGCCGGAGCGCTGATCGTGCCTGTGTTCTCGCTGTTTGCCGATCTTGGCCTTCGCTTTCTGATTCAGGGATTCGTGGCGGTGATGGTCGGTGGTGTCGGGTCGTTCGCGGGGCCGGTGGCTGGCGCCGGCGTCATCGGGACGCTTGCGGCCGCGCTGCCGTGGGTCATTCCGCCTGTGATCGCCGACGTTCTCGTGTTCGTTCTTGCGATCGTGTTCATCAAGTTCCGGCCGCAGGGCCTCGTTTCAGGAAAAGGGGTTTAGTCCGATGTTCAGCGACCACAGCCAACCGAGCCGGCGCCGCTTTCTCTCCAACTTTGCCTTCGCAAGCACCGCGCTTGCGACGGGCGTCGGCAGTTGGGTCATTCGTCCGGATTGGGCGAACGCGGCCGAGGGCCCCATCAAGGTCGGCATCGCCACCGACTTGACCGGTCCGATCGGCTACGCCGGCAACGCCGACGCCAATGTCGCGAAAATGGTGGTGAAGGAGATCAACGATGCCGGTGGCTTGCTCGGCCGGCCGCTGGAATTGTTCATCGAGGACACGGCATCGAATGAGTCGGTGGCTGTCGGCAACGTTCGCAAGCTGATCCAGCGCGACAAGGTCGACCTCGTGTTGGGAGGCATCACCAGCTCGATGCGCAACGCCATCAAGGACGTGATCGTCGCGCGCGGCAAGACGCTTTATATCTATCCGCAGCTCTACGAGGGCAAGGAGTGCACGCCCTATCTGTTCTGCACCGGCCCCACCCCGGCGCAACAATGCGATGAATTCATCCCCTGGCTGATCAAGAACGGCGGCAAGAAGTTCGCGTTGCCGAGCGCCAACTACGTCTGGCCGCATACCCTGAACGTCTATGCCCGCAAGGTGATCGAGGCCAACGGCGGCGAGGTGGTATTCGAGGAGTACTACCCGCTCGACCAGATCGATTTCTCATCCACCGTCAACCGCATCATCTCGAACAAGGTCGACGTGGTGTTCAACACGGTGATTCCGCCCGGCGTCGGTCCGTTCTTCAAGCAGTTGTCGGAAGCGGGCTTCCTCAAGAACGGCGGCCGCCTTTCCTGCGTCTACTACGACGAGAACACGCTCAGCATCAACCAGCCCAGCGAGATCGAAGGTCTCGCGAGCTGCCTTGACTATTTCAAGGCCCTGACGCCGGAGGATCCGGTCAGCGCCAAGATCCAGGCGGAATACGACAAGCAGTTTCCCGGCACATTCCTGTTCGCCGCGGGCAGCGCCGCCACCGGCACCTATCGCGGCTTGAAGTTATGGGAAGCCGCGGTCAAGGAAGCCGGCAACGTCGAGCGCGACGCGGTCGCCGCCGCTCTCGACCATGCCAAGATCGCCGAGGGCCCCGGCGGACCCGCCGAGATGGTGCCGGGTAAGCGGCACTGCAAGATGAAGATGTATACGGCGGTGGCCAAGAACGGGACTTACGAGGTTGTGGCGCGCAGCGCCGGCCTCGTCGATCCAAAGGAATGCTAATCGGCCGATGACCGAAACGAGATCGATCCCCGCCTCCACATCGACGCTTGAATTTGCGCCGTCGGGCTCACGCGCCCGGCGCCGCGGCGTGCTGCCGGTCATCGAACTCGTCGTGCTGGTGATCGCGGCGCTGTCGCCGCTGGTGTTGCAGGACTATCTGACGATCTATGCGACGCGGGTTCTGATTCTCTGCCTGTTCGCGCTCTCCTTCGACCTCGTCTGGGGCTACGCCGGGATCATGAGCTTCGGACAAGCCCTGTTCTTCGGCGCCGCCGGGTATG